>NZ_JAPSKZ010000170.1 GCF_031181185.1 Phenylobacterium sp.
CCTCGACCTCATCGGGGCTGCGGTCGAACCAGGCGGTGAGACGCGGGTCGTCGTAGTCGTAGGTCGCCGCGTCCAGCACGTCGACGATCAGCGGCACGCCCGAGCCCTTGAGGCTATCGGTCACGAGCGCGGCCAGGCGGCCCTCGTTGCGGACCTGCACCGTAAGCCGGCGCTCGGCCAAGCGCTCGCCGCCGCGGGTCAGCTCCACGCGCAGGCGCGCCGGCCCGTTCGGCAGCAGATGGCCGTGGACCGCGACCCAGGTGCGCTCGACCTGCGGCTCCAGCATCACGGGCTTGTGGAACGCCGGGGCTCCCGCCCCTTCCACCGTGACCGAGAGCTCGGCCGGTCCGGCGCCGGCCTCGCGGGCCCCCAGGTCGATGTCGACCAGCACCAAGCCAGCGGTGGGTTCGGCCTCGGCGGAGGAGACGGCGGAGAGCGCGGCCTGCGGCGGCTTGGGCGCCGACGGCCGCTTGAACAGGTTCAGAAGCGTGCGCACGGCGCTTACGGAAGCCCTGCGCCGCCGGGCAGGTCAAGGGGGCGGACGCCCGCGCGGCGGCGCCGTTGCAACCGCCCAGCCGGGTCCCCAAATATCCCTTTGTCCGGCCACGCCGCGCCGACGCCGGGCGGCACGGTCGGAGAGTCGCTTCTCTGCGAGGGCTCTGATGAACCGGTCTCTACTATTGGACAGCCCCTTCCTTCTGGGCTTCGAACACACCCGCAACCTGATCGAGCGGGCGGCCAAGGCGGCGGCGGAAAGCTATCCGCCGTACAACGTCGAGGATCGCGGCGCGGGCGGTTTGCGCATCACGCTGGCGGTCGCCGGCTTCTCGCCCGATCAACTGCAAGTCACCATCGAGGATCGCCAGCTGGTGATCGCGGGGAAGCGTGACGGCGGCGGGAACAAGCCCGAGGACGCCTATCTCCATCGGGGCATCGCGGCCCGCGGGTTCGTCCGCAGCTTCGTCCTCGCAGACGGCATGGTGGTGGAAGGCGCGAGCCTGGAGCATGGCCTGCTGCACATCGATCTTGCGAGGCCGGAACCGGAAAATCGGGTGCAGACGATCCCCATCCGGACCGCCGGCTAAGCTTTTTGAAGAACTGGAAGAGGGCCGCCGGATCAACCGGGGCCGAATATCAAACGAACGGCCGGCTGAACCGGCGACCGTTCGGAGCGTTGAGTTTCATGGAGGTGGTCATGATGACGCCTGTACTTTCGACTGAAGCCTTTGCGGCCCTGGGCGCCCCGCATCTGGTCTATGTGCGTCCTGTCAAGGCCGCCGAGATCTTGGCGAGTGTGCCTTCGGCGCAGATCCAAGGCTTCGAGCTCGATCCCGAGCAGACCCTTTATGCGGTCCACCGCGCAGACGGCGAACGTCTCGCCGTTCTGACCGACCGCGAATCCGCGGTGGCCGCGGCCCTGGCCCACGAGTTGGCGCCGGTGTCCGTTCACTAGCGGGCCGGACCCTCGAGAGACGCAAAAGGCCGGCGGGAGACCGCCGGCCTTTTCGTCTCCGGAGATGGGCGGATCAGGCCGCGGACGAGCGCGCGGCCCCGCCGTCCTGCACCAAGAGGGCGTAGATCGCATCCGCCGTGCGCGCCTGGCGCAGCTGCTCCCGCAGCTCGGCCTGGCGCAGCAGGCGCGAGACCCGCGCCAGCGCCCGCAGGTGGTCGGCTCCGGCGTCCTTCGGCGCGAATAGCGCGAAGATCAGGTCCACGGGCTTGTCGTCCACCGCGTCGAATTCGACGGGCTGCTCCAGGCGCACGAAGACACCGCGCATGCGCTCCAGCCCCTCGAGCCGGGCGTGCGGCGCGGCCACGCCGTGGCCCACTCCGGTGGAGCCCGCCGCTTCACGCTCGATGAGCGCATCCAGGATGTCGCCCGCGTCCAGCCCGAGCTTGCGGGCGGCGATCTCGGCGACCACAGCCAGGACCTGGCGCTTGCTGGACGCGCTGACGCGCAGGGAGATCGCCGTGCGATCGAGAAGGTCGCCGATATTCATTGGTCTCAGATACTCACAAAGGAACGGCCGGCCCCGGCTCTAGCGGCCGGATGTGACGGTCGTTCGAAAGCGCTAGTGGGCTGGACCGGTTCCCTCCCCGTCTTCCCCGTCGCGGTTCTTCGTCCGCTCGGGATCGATCCAGCCGATGTTTCCATCGGGGCGGCGATATACCACCGAGATTCCGCCGTGCGCAGCGTTCCTGAACACAATTGTTTGAGCTTCGGTCAGGTCGAGCTCCATCACCGCCATCGAAACGGTCATCGTCCGCACCTGCTTTTCGGTCTCGGCGATGATCATGGGCTCGGGGAACGCCTGCGCCTCGTCGCCCTCGTCCTCCTCGTCTTCGTCCAGTTCGGGCGGCCGGATCACGAAATAGGCGGCGCTCTCCGCCTGCTTCGCCACCGCCTGCTGGTGATGGTCTTTCAGCCGATTCTTGTAGCGCCGGATGCGCTTGGCCATCTTCTGCATCGCGACGTCGAACGCCATGTGGGCGTCGCCGCCGACCCCGTGGGTCGTCAGCTGCTGCCCCGAGGCGAGCGTGACCGCGCAGTCCACCTTGAAGGAATTCCCTTCGCGGCTGACCACCACGTCGGCTCCGCCGCCGCGGTCGAAATACTTCTCGATGCTGGATGAAAGCTCGTCGGAGACTCGCGCGCGCAGAGCCTCGCCGACGTCGACGTGTTTACCGGTGACTTGGACTTGCATGACACGATGAACGCGCCTGCCGGGAGATGGTGTCAAGCGCCGGTCACGACGATCCACGCATGCTGCATCATGCGCAGGATGATGTGCGCGGCGAGGGCCAGGACCGTACCGCTGATGGCCACCAACGCGTAGCCCACAAGAGCCAGGACGCCGTCCTTCAGGATCAGCGACAGCGACAGCACTGTGACCGCCAGGGCGGGCAGGATGTTGCCGCCCCAGATCGGCAGGATCAGTACGAAGGCCAGGATCGTGCAGACGATGCCGATCAGCCGCTCCCCCACCGGTCCGAACATGAAGGTGAGCCGCGGCTGGGAGATGCCCTCGACGCGCTTCAGCCAGCGGATCAGCCGCGGCATCCTTCCACGCATGTCGTCGAGCGGTACGGCCCGCAGGCGGACACGTTGCGGCAGCCAGGGCGCGTGCCGGCCGATCACCAGCTGGGGCGCGAGCAGCAGCAGCGGCAGGCCGAAGATGGTGGTGCCGCCAGGCGGCAGCGGCAGCAGGCAGAGCAGTCCGAACAGCAGCAACAGCGCGCCCATCGCCCGGCCGCCGAAACGGTCGACCAGCTCAGCCACGGTGATGCGGTCGGACGGCAGGTCCGCCACTTCCTGCAGCACCTCGGACAACGGCCGGTGATAGTCGGCTAGGAGCGTCATTCGCCTTCCATCTGGCGCTTCGAACGAGCTGCGCCAAGGGGCGGAACGCCGATCCGGGCTACACGGCTTCCTTCAACATGCGACGCCGCTCGACGGAAGAGGGGATACGCATGGCTTCGCGGTATTTCGCGACGGTGCGACGGGCGATGTCGACGCCCGCTTCCTTCAGGATCTCGACGATGCGGTCGTCCGAATGGACGTCCTCCTCGCGCGCTTCGGCGTCGATCAGCTGGCGGATCTTGTGGCGCACGCTCTCGGCCGAGTGCGCCTCGCCCCCTTCGCTCGAGGCGATGGCCGATGTGAAGAAGAACTTCATCTCGAACACGCCACGCGGCGTGGCCATGTACTTGTTCGAGGTCACCCGGCTGACCGTGCTCTCGTGCATGCCGATGGCCTCGGCCACGGTCTTCAGGTTCAGCGGCCGCAGGTGCTCGACCCCGAAGGCGAGGAAGGCGTCCTGCTGGCGGACGATCTCGGACGAGACCTTGAGGATGGTCTTGGCCCTCTGGTCCAGGCTCTTCATCAGCCAGTTGGCCTGGGCCATGCAGTCGGCGACGAAGGTCTTCTCCTGGTCGGAGCGCGCCTTGCCGCTGACGTGGGCGTGGTAGCGCTGGTCGACCAGCAGCCGAGGCAGGGTGTCGCCGTTC
Organism: Phenylobacterium sp.; assembly: GCF_031181185.1. GTDB lineage: Bacteria > Pseudomonadota > Alphaproteobacteria > Caulobacterales > Caulobacteraceae > Phenylobacterium. Next base: position 4,009 of record NZ_JAPSKZ010000170.1, read on the forward strand.
AGCTCCACGTGCCACAGGCCGCCGGGCCCCTCCCGGACGAAGACGTCCGGCGCCACCGGCTGAGCCGGCTCGCCGCCGAACGCCGCGCCCGGCCGAGGGGTCAGGCCCTTCAGTTCGGCGATCATGTCGCGCAGGTCGTCGTCATCCACGCCACAGACGCGGCGCAGGCTGACCATGTCGCGGCGGGCCAGGAGCGGCAGGTTGTCGAGCAACGCCGCCATGGCCGGATCGTAGCGGTTGCGGTCCTTCAGCTGCAGCATCAGGCACTCGCGGACGTCGCGGGCGCAGACGCCGACCGGCTCGAAGCCGTGCAGCACGCCCAGGACGCGCTCGACGAGGGCCAGTTCGCAGCCGAGCCGCTCGGCGATCTCGGTCAGGTCGACGCGCAGGTAGCCGCCTTCATCCACCGAATCGATCAGGACGCTGGCGATCCCCGCTTCGGCTGGGGCGAGGCCCGCCACGGCGGCCTGGTCGTGCAGGTGCTCGGCCAGGCTCTTCTCGTGGGCCAGGACGCCCTCGAGCCCGTCCAACTCGCCGTCGAAGCCACCGCCTTTGCCGGCGCGAGACCAGTCTACCGAGCCGCCCGCGTCGCCCGCCGGCTCCGGCGCGTCGCCCGTCGCCCGCTCGCCGGGCGAAGCCTCGTCGTGGGCGGCGTCCAGCTCCGCGCGCGCGCCGGCGTCGTCGATGCGGTCCAGGGCGCCGTCGGCCGCCTCGCCGGCGACGGGCGCCTCGGCCTCCGGCTCCTGGTCGCGTTCGTCCCGCTGCAGCAGGGGATTGCGCTCGAGCTCGGCCTCGACGAAGGCCTCGAGCTCAAGGTTCGACATCTGCAGCAGCTTGATGGCCTGCTGCAGCTGGGGCGTGATGACCAGCCCCTGTCCCTGCCGAATCTCGAGCCGCGCGCTGAGCGCCACAAAAGCCCCCTCTGGCCTGTTTCTTGCTGAGGGAGGCTAGAGGTGACTTCCCCACCGATTGGTTAATGGCGCCGTCAGGCGGCCGCGACCGTCTCCACCAGCCACGGAAAGTCGGGGAAGAACCGCGCCATCAGGCGATCGACGTAGGCCACCAGCGGGCCGAACCCCTCGGCCCGCCGCCGCAGGGCTGGATTTGCGGCGGGCGACATCAGCCTCGCCAGGACGGGGAAGACGGCGGCGTCGGCGGCGCAGGGCCGGCGGCCGAACAGATAGGGGCTGTCTTCGAGGACCTCGGCCAGGGCGCCCAGCGAACGGACGGCCAGCACCAGGGCCTCGCGTCCGATCTCGCCGGCTTCGGCGGCCGGCCGCAGGTGGTCCTCGGCCATGCGTTCGATCATCCAGGCCTCGGCCCGCGCACGGGCGTCCAGGCCCTCGTCGAAATCGACGCCGTGCACGCGCTCAAGGAAGGCGCGGACCAGGGCGTCGCCGCCAAGCGCCTGGCCGCAGACCTCCAGCACGGGCGCGCCGGCCAAGCCGATCTCGGCCTTGCGGTACGCCACGCCCGCCATCTGCAGCAGGATCTCGGACTTCATTGCCGGCAGGCAGGTTTCCGGCAGTCCGCCGCCGGGGCCGTGTCCGTGAAGGATGATCATCGCTGCGCTCCGTCCCAGAACCTCTCGGCCGAAGGCCTCATGGCTTGACATGACGTTGGTAGCCCGGCCTTGCTGACAGCATTCTGTCAGCAGCTGGCGGGAGGCCAGGGTGCGCCGCGCAGATCGTCTCTTCCAAATCATCCAGATCCTGCGCCGCAGCCGGCAACCCGTCACGGCCGACGCCATCGCGGAGGAGCTGGAAACCTCGAAGCGCACCGTCTACCGCGACATTGCCGACCTGATCGGCCAGCGCGCGCCGATTCGGGGCGAGGCCGGCGTGGGTTACATCCTGGAAGACGGCTTCGACCTGCCGCCGCTGATGCTGACGCCGGACGAAGTGGAGGCGGCCGTGCTGGGGGCCCAGATGGTGGCGGCTCGTGGCGACCCGGCGCTGAAGCGCGCCGCCGAGGACCTGGTCGCCAAGATCGCGGCCGTGATACCCGAGCAGTTGCGGCCTCTGGTCCTGGAGCCGGCCACCCGCGCGGCGCCGGCGTGGCACGCCCTCCCCGACAACCTCGACATGGCCGAGGTCCGCCGCGCCATCCGGGCCGGCCGCAAGATCACCCTCACCTACCGGGACGAGCAGGAGCGCGAGACGCGCCGAACGGTCTGGCCCTTCGCCATCGGCTACTACGAGACGAGCCGCCTGCTCGTGACCTGGTGCGAGCTGCGCCAGGCCTTCCGCAGCTTCCGGACCGATCGCGTGTCGGCGGCGGAGTTCACCGACGAGCGCTACCCCGAGCGGCCGGCGACGCTCCGCGCCCGCTGGCGGCGCATGCGCGAAGAGCACTGGCAGAAGATGAAGGAAGCGAGCTGAGCCGCTCGCCAAGGCCTAGGTGAACCGGTCGCCCAGGTAGACGCGACGCACTTCCGGGTCGTCGACGATCTCGTCCGGGCCGCCCTCGAACAGCACCTCGCCCGCATGGATGATCGAGGCGCGGTCGATGATGTCCAGTGTCTCGCGGACGTTGTGGTCGGTGATCAGGATGCCGATGCCACGCTGCTTCAGGTAGCTGATGACCTCGCGGATGTCGGCGATGGCCAGCGGATCGATCCCAGCGAAAGGTTCGTCCAGCAGCATGAAGGACGGCTCGGAGGCCAGCGCCCGCGCGATCTCCACCCGCCGCCGCTCGCCGCCCGACAGGGACACGGCGGGGGCGTTGCGCAGGTGCTCGATGTGAAGCTCTTCGAGCAGACGCGTGACCGTGGCCCGCGCCTCCTTGGGATCGCGCTGGCGCAGCTCGACCACCGCCATCACGTTCTCGCACACGGTCATACCGCGGAAGATCGACGTTTCCTGGGGCAGGTAGCCCACGCCCATCCGGGCGCGCTGATACATCGGCTGGGCGGTGATGTTCTCGCCGTCCAGGTAGATCGCGCCGTAGTCGGCCGGGATGAGGCCGGTGATCATGTAGAAGGTGGTCGTCTTACCGGCGCCGTTCGGGCCCAGCAGGCCCGCGACCTCGCCGCGGCCGAGCCGCAGCGACACGCCCTTCACCACCGGACGGCCCCGGAACGACTTGCCGATGTTGTCGACGACGAGCCCGTCCGCCGGCACGCCGGCCCGCGTGTCGATCCGCTCCGGCTTCGTCACGGGTTGGACTTCTTGCTGGGATAAAAGACGCCGCGCGGCCGGGCGGGCTGGTTCCGGCCCCGGGCCGAGCCCTCCATCTTCCCTTCGCCGGTGCGGGTGTTGAACACCATGCGCGTGCCGCGCAGCACGTTCTGGCCCTGCACGGCCACCACGTCCCCGGTCAGCACGACGGTCTCGTTGCTCGCGTCATAGACGCCGTTGTCTCCGCGCACCCGCTGCTGGGGGGTCACATAGTAGACGCCGCCCTCGGCTTCCAGGCGGGTGAGCTCGCCACAGCCGCCCGCTGCGCCCGGCTTGGCCGCGCCCTTGGCCAGATACATCCGCATGACGTTCGCGCGCAGCCGGCTATCGCCCTGCAGCGCCTCGGCGTTGCCGCGCCAGATCGAGATGCAGGCGCTCTGCTGGACCTCGAGTTCGTCGG
>NZ_JAPSKZ010000171.1 GCF_031181185.1 Phenylobacterium sp.
CATGCGGTGCACGCGGCCGCGCTGGCGAACGGCGGCTCGGACGAAGGCGCGCCTGGGTACCGCCCGCCTGGGGCGGAGAACGGGTTTTACGGCGCCTATTTCCGGGACCCGGTGGGCAACAAGTTCGCGGTGTTCGTCTGGGCGTAGGCCGCGCCTCCGCCTCCGTTCGGGCGCTTGCCGCGTTAGGGCGCCATGCGTCGGTCCGGCATCGTCCTCCTGAGCCTCATCGCAGCCGCGGCCCTGATCGTGTTCAGCGGCCCTTGGTTCGCGCTACGCGCCCTGCAAAGCGCGGCGCGGGACCGGGACGTGCAGGCTCTGGCCGAGATCATCGACTACCCGGCGGTGCGCGCGGGACTGGTCAGCGGCGTCGATCCGGAGACCCTGGGACCCGCGCCGAACATCTGGCAGGACCCGGTAGGCGCGGTGCGCCGCGCGATCATCCCGAACCGCCGCCCGCCCGCGGTGGTCGAGCGGCGGCTGTCGCCCGACGGCCTGCACGCCATCGCCGGCGAGCCGTCGCTGTTTCCTCGGGTCCGGCACTGGGGCCCGAACCGGGTGCGGTTCGCGGTGCGGACCGACGCGGGCGAGAGCCTCTTCACCTTCCAGCGCCAGGGCGTGTTCCGCTGGCGCCTCGTCCATCTGGGCCTGCCGCCGGTGACGGCGACATTCCGCGACGGGGCCCGCTAGGCCGAGAGCGCCGCCTTCACCGCCGCCAGGCCCTCCTGGGCCTTGGAGCCGTCGGGGGCGCCGCCCTGGGCGAAGTCCGGCCGGCCGCCGGCGCCCTGGCCGCCCATGGCCAGGACGGCGGCCTTGGCGAGCTCGCCGGCGTTGAACTTCGCGGTCGCCGAGCCGGTAATGGCCACCGTCACCGCGGCCTTACCCTCGGCCACGCCGACCAGGGCGATGACGCCGTCGGGCAGCTGCTTCTTGAACTCCTCGGCGATGGGACGCAGGTCCTTGCCGCCGACGCCGTCCATGACGCGGGCCAGAACCTTCACGCCGCCGATGTCCTCAGGCCCCGCCGCGGTCGCCCCGCCGCCGCCGCCCATGGCCAGCTGGCGCTTGGCGTCGGCCAGCTCCTTCTCGAGCCTGCGGGCCTGGACCTGCAGGGCCTCGACGCGGGCGGCGACCTCCGAGACCGGGACCTTGAACTGCTCGGCCAGCGACTTCGAGACCTGCGCCTGTTCCAGCAGGTAGCGGCGGGCCGCCTCGCCGGTCAGCGCCTCGATCCGGCGGACGCCGGCGGCGATGCCCTGCTCGGCCACGATCTTGAACAGCGCGATGTCGCCGGTGCGGGCGACGTGGGTGCCGCCGCACAGCTCGACCGAATAGTCGCCCTGCCCGTCCAGCGCCTTGCCCAGCGTCAGCACGCGCACCGTGTCGCCGTACTTCTCGCCGAAAAGCGCCATGGCGCCGGCCTCGATGGCCTCCTGGGCGCGCATGTTCTTGGTCTCGGCCGGCAGGTTCTGGCGGACCACGGCGTTCACCTCGGCCTCGATGCGCTCGATCTCGTCCGCCGTCAGGGGCTGGCCGTGGCTGAAGTCGAAGCGGATGCGCTCGCCGTCGACCATCTGGCCCTTCTGGGTCACGTGGCGACCCAGCACGTTGCGGAGCGCGGCGTGCAGCAGGTGGGTGGCCGAGTGGTTGGCGCGGGTGGAGGCGCGCTTCTCGGGGTCGACGGCGAGGCGCACGCGGGCGCCGGAGGCAAGCTCGCCTTCCGCGATCTCGACCACATGGACGTGGAGGTCGCCGGCCTGCTTCTGGACGTCGAGGACGCGGGCCTTGCCGCCGTCCCACTCGATCTCGCCCTGGTCGCCTGCCTGGCCGCCGCTCTCGGCGTAGAAGGGCGTGCGGTCGACGAGCACCTGGACGGTCTGGCCGGCCGCCGCGTGGTCGACCTCCTGGCCATCGGCGACGATGGCCAGGACCTCGCCGGTCGCCTCGGTGGTGTCGTAGCCCACGAAGTCGGTCTGGCCGAGGCGTTCGCGGATGGCGAACCACTCGCCGGCCGCCGCGGTCTGACCTGAGCCCACCCAGTTCTCGCGGGCCATCTCGCGCTGGCGCTCCATCGCCGCGTCGAACTCCTCGAGGTTGACGGTCAGGCCCTTGGCGCGGACCGCGTCCTGGGTCAGGTCCAGCGGGAAGCCGTAGGTGTCGTAGAGCTTGAAGGCGGTCTCGCCCGAGAGGACATCGCCCTCCTTCAGGCCGGCGGTCGCCTCCTCGAGCAGGGACATGCCGCGGCCCAGGGTGCGGCGGAACCGCTCCTCCTCCTGGCGCAGGGTCTCGACGATGGCGGGCTCGGCGCGGCGCAGGTCGGGATAGGCGTCGCCCATCAGCTTCACCAGCGTCGGCGCGACCCGGTGCATCAGGGGCTCGTCGGCGCCCAGCAGGTGGGCGTGGCGCATGGCCCGCCGCATGATCCGGCGCAGGACGTAGCCGCGGCCCTCGTTCGACGGAAGCACGCCGTCGGCGATCAGGAAGCTGGACGAGCGCAGGTGGTCGGCGATGACCCGGTGCGAGGGGGTGGTTTCGCTGTCGGGCGCCCGCAGCTCGGCCTTGGTGGCGGCGATCAGGTCCTTGAACAGGTCGACGTCGTAGTTGTCGTGCACGCCCTGCAGCACGGCGGCGACGCGCTCCAGGCCCGCGCCGGTGTCGATCGAGGGCTTCGGCAGGGGCGTCCGCGTACCGTCGGCGAACTGCTCGAACTGCATGAAGACGAGGTTCCAGATCTCGACGAAGCGGTCGCCGTCCTCGTCGGGCGAACCCGGCGGGCCGCCGGGGATGTGGGCGCCGTGGTCGTAGAAGATCTCCGAGCACGGGCCGCAGGGGCCGGTGTCACCCATGGACCAGAAGTTGTCCGACGTGGCGATGCGGATGATCTTCTCGTCGGGCAGGCCCGCGATCTTCTTCCAGAGATCGGCCGCCTCGTCGTCGGTGTGGTAGACGGTGACCAGCAGCTTCTCGGGCGGCAGGCCCCACACCTTGGTGAGCAGCTCCCAGGCGTGGCTGATGGCGTCTTCCTTGAAGTAGTCGCCGAACGAGAAGTTGCCCAGCATCTCGAAGAAGGTGTGGTGGCGGGCGGTGTAGCCGACGTTGTCGAGATCGTTGTGCTTGCCGCCGGCGCGGACCGCCTTCTGCGACGAGGCCGCGCGCGGATAGGGCGGGGTCTCGGCGCCCGTGAAGTAGTTCTTGAACGGCACCATGCCGGCGTTGACGAACAGCAGGGTGGGATCGTTCTGCGGCACCAGCGGAGCCGACGGGACGACGGCGTGCCCCTTGCTCTGGAAGAATTCCAGGAACTGCGCGCGGATCTCGTTCAGGCTGGGCATTGGGCTCGTCTTGGAAAACAGGGACTTCGGCCCCGTCATGTGGGGGCGCGGACCGTTTACGCGAAGACGGGGGGACAGGGGAAGCGCGCGGGCGGCCTCTCGCGGCCGCGCGGCGTTTAGACGAGGCGATGACCACCTACTTCACGAGCGACACCCACTTCGGCGACCACAGGGTGCTGAACCTGTATCCCCGCCCCTACGCGTCGACGGCGGAGATGGACCAGGACCTGATCCGCCGCTGGAACGCCGTCGTCTCGCCGGACGACGAGGTCTGGCACCTGGGAGACTTCGCGCGGGGCGCCAAGGTCGCGGCGGCGGTGCTGCCGCAGCTGAACGGGCGCAAGCACCTGGTCGTCGGCAACAACGACGACCCCGCGGACATGCCGTCCGGGTGGGCGAGCATCCAGGCTTATGCCGAGATCGAGCGCGACGGGCGGTTCCTCGTGCTGTGCCACTATCCGTTCCGGAGCTGGAATCGCCAGCATCGCGGAGCGCTGAACCTGCATGGCCACAGCCACGGCCGCCTGAAGCCGCTTCCCCGGCAGCGCGACGTCGGCGTGGATGTGTGGGACTACGCGCCGGTCACCCTCGAAACCCTCCTGGCGGCGCCGCCTCGCTAGGAGCCTATGCGCGACGCCGCGCCAGGACGAAGTCGAGGGCGGCGCACACGGCCGCGACCTGGGCGTCGTTGCATTGCTGCGGCGTCGCGCGAGGGCTGTCCGGGTAGACCTCGGTCGTGGTGGTGTAGGGCGCCCCGGTAATGGACGCGCACATGCCGTAGTCCCGCTGCGGGTAGGTGATGATCCCGTGGCCGACGACCGGGCAGCCGATGATTTCGCCGGCCGCGTCCGGGGGCGCGATGTGGGTGACCGCCTCCACCGCGGCGATGATCGCCTGCTGGAAGTCGAGCTGCGGGTCCTCGGCGTCGGCCACGAGATAAAAGCCGTCCGGTATGGTCCCCGGCTCGAACGGCTTGCCGTCGCGCGACGCCAAGGCCGGCCGGAACTCGCTCTCGTCGCTGTCGGTGGTCTCGTGCAGGTCGATGTGCAGCAGGAATTCCCCGAGCCGCGGCCTCACCAGCCTCATCAGCGCCGCCGCCTCTTCCGAGGGCCCGTCCTCGCGGAAACTGCGGTTGGGGTCTACGGCGTCGTAGTTCCAGCGGTTGATCCGTTCGTAGCCCCAGGGGCTGACGCAGGGCGCCACCAGGAGGTTGACCCTCCCCACGTAGTCCGCCGCGCGCGTCTCGAGGAATTCCAGCGCGCCCATCACGCCGCTGGTTTCGTACCCGTGGACCCCGCCCGTCACGAGGGCCGCCGGCAGCGAGGCGTCCCATGGGCGGCTGCTCAGGGCGCAAAGCTCGTAGGCCTCTCCCGCGTACTCCAGCCGCCCGTAGGAGATCCGCTCGAAGCGCTCCGCGAGCCGTTCGATCCGGGGCAGCACGTCGCGATCGTAGCGACGCAGGCGTGACTGCCGCGCACGCCACTCGTCTATTTCCACCTCGCCCCAGGCGCGCCCCGGGGTTCCAACAGGATACGCAACGGCTTCGGTCATGCCGCTTCGTAGGACGAATCGCCGCCCGCGTCAGGCCACCTGTCCCGGGCGCCGCACACGCGGCGCGCGGCAAGCCCCGACCGCTGAAACCCACGGATGCGGCAAGCGTGCGCGGCGGCGCGGCAATTGGTCCACCTCGCGGCGTACCGGCGGTATGGCCGGCGACGAAGCCTGCGTCAGCGACTAGACGTAGCTGTGCAGTACGTCGGCGGTGGCACCACATGACCCAGAACAAGATCTCGGCGGACGCGCGGCAGGTGCGTGGCGGGCGGGCCGGCGTGGCGGCGCTGTTGCTGGCCCCGCTGCTGTTCATCGTGACCGCGGCGCTGATGTTCGACGCCCTGGCCGGGGTTGAGCGGCAGCGGCGGACGCTGGAGCGATCGTACGAGACGCGGACGCAGATCCAGCGGGTGTTCTCGCTGCTGCAGGACGCCGAGACCGGCCAGCGCGGCTATGTCATCACCGGGCAGCCGGCGTTCCTGGAGCCGTACAACGCCGCCCGCGCGCAGCTGGACGCCCAGCTCGCAGCGCTGGACCGGCGGTTCGCCGACACCCCGGCCCAGGCGGCGCGAATGGCCGAACTGCGCCGGCTGACCGACGCCAAGGTGTCGGACATGTCCGCCGTGATCGTCCTCCGGCAGAGCCAAGGCGCGGCCGCCGCGGCCGAACGCGTAAGGCTGGCGACCGGCAAGCGGCTGATGGACGCCATCCGGGTCGTCGTCGCCGAGATGATCGCCGAGGAGTCGCGGCGGGTGGCCGAGGGCCATGACCAGGCCGTGACGCAGGGACGGCAGGCGCAGTGGATCGCCGGGGCCGTGAGCCTTCTGCTCTTGGCGAGCCTGCTGGGCGCGGCCGTCCTGCTGCATCGGCGGGACCGGGCGCGCGCCCGGCTGATGGCCGCGGTCGAGTGGGAGTCGACCCGCCAGCGGGCGATCTTCGAGAACACGATGGACGCCATCGTGCTCCTGAACCCCAGCGGCAGCATCGAGACGATCAACCGGGCCGCCGAGCGCATGTTCGGCTACGAGCGCTCGGAGTTGCTGCGCCGGGACAGCGCGACGCTGGTGGATTTCGCCCCGGGCGAGGGCCTGTTCCTGCGCCGCCTGGCCGTTCGCGGCGACCCGGCGCTGGGCGAGGCGCGCGAATTCACCGCCCGCCACAAGGATGGACACACCTTCCCCGTGGAAGTCTCGCTGGGCGCGATGCGGCTGAGGGACGGCCTGCACCTGGTGGCGGCGCTGCGCGACATCACCGAGCGCAAGGCGGCCGAGCGGCTGAAGGAGGAGTTCGTCAGCACGGTGAGCCACGAGCTGCGGACGCCGATGACCTCGATATCGGCCTCGCTGGGGCTGATGGCCGGCGGCGCGGCGGGGCCATTGCCGGACAAGGCCGCCCGGCTCGTCCATATCGCCAAGACCTCGTGCGACCGCCTGGTGCGGCTGATCAACGACCTGCTGGACATGCAGAAGATCGCCGCGGGCAAGATGGACCTCAACATGGTCGAGCTGGACCTGCGGGAGGTGGCGGGCTCGGCCATCGAGGCGATCGGCGGATACGCCCGCGAGCGCAAGGTGAGCCTGGCGCTGGAGGCGCCGGCCGCGCCGATGAGGGTGCGGGGCGACGCCGACCGCCTGGTGCAGGTGCTGGTCAACTTCCTGTCGAACGCCGTGAAGTTCAGCCCCGAGGGCGCCGAGGTTCGCCTACAGATCCGTGAGGACGGCGAGCGGGCGGTCGCCGACGTGCGCGACCAGGGCCCCGGCGTGCCCGAGGCGTTCCAGCCCAGCCTGTTCGGCCGCTTCGCCCAGGCCAACAGCTCGGCCACCCGCAGCACCGGCGGCACGGGCTTGGGCCTGGCCATCTCGCGGGAGATCGCCGAACGTCACGGCGGCGCGGTGTCGTTGGCCGAGAGCGGCCCGGACGGGTCGGTGTTCCGGCTGGCGCTGCCGATGGCGGCGTCGCGGCCGCCGCAGCCGCCGCCCCGGGCCGCCGACGTGCTGATCTGCGAAGCCGACCCCGAGATGGCGGCGGCGATGCGCGAGGGCGTCGAGGCCCAGGGCTTTAGCGCCGCCGTGCTGCCGGGCGCCGACGGGCTGGAGGCGGCCCTGGGGGGAGGCCGGTACGAGCTGCTGTTGCTGGGCCTTCGGCTGTCGGAGGGCAACGGTCTGAGCGTCATCCAGCGGCTGCGGGGCCAGGGGGTGGCGCTGCCGCCGACGATCATCGTCTCGGGCGAGCCGTCCGGGCAGTTCGCCGGCGTCCCGATCGCCGACTGGATCACCACGCCGCTGGACCCCACGCGGCTGCGGCGGGCGGTGACCGACGTGCTGGGCGATCCCAGCCGCGTGCGGATCCTGCACCTGGAGGACGACGTGGAGCTGGCCGCGGTGGTGGGGGCGGCGCTGCAGGGTTGCGGCTCGCTGGAGGCGGTGCACACGCTGGCCGAGGCCATGGCCGCGGTCCGCCGCCGCCGTCCGGACCTGGTGATCCTGGACATCGGCCTGCCCGATGGCTCGGGCCTGGACCTGCTGCCCGTGCTCAACGACCCCGCGCCGGGGCCGCCGGTCATCGTCTATTCGGGACAGGAGATCGAGCCCGAACTGGTGCAGGAGGTGCAGGCGGTTCTGACCAAGTCGCGGGTGAGCTTCGACGCCCTGACCGACACCGTCCGGGCG
>NZ_JAPSKZ010000172.1 GCF_031181185.1 Phenylobacterium sp.
CGACGACGAGGACGACGTCGTCGGACGCGCCCAGGTCGACCTCGTCCTCGTCCTCGGCGTTGCGGGCCCGGGGCTCGGGACGGTCGTCCTCGTCCTCCTCGGCCTCTTCGCGCATGAGGGCTTCGCGGTCGGCGACCGGGATCTGGTAGTAGTCGGGATGGATTTCGTTGAAGGCGAGGAAGCCGTGGCGGTTGCCGCCGTACTCGACGAAGGCCGCCTGCAGCGACGGCTCAACGCGCGTCACCTTGGCGAGATAGATGTTTCCTCGAAGCTGCTTCCGGTTCTGGCTCTCGAAATCGAACTCTTCAACGCGGTTCCCGTCGACGACCACCACACGCGTTTCTTCCGCGTGGGCAGCGTCGATCAACATGGTCTTGGGCATACAGAAAGTCTCCGCGGCGCGCGGCATGGGCGCTGAGGCCCGGGCGCTGCCGGTGATGGGGACGGGCGCGCGCGCCGACCCGGAGGACGCCGGAAGCGGCGTCTCGGGGGGCAAGGCCAGGATTGGCTTGAGCTGCGCAGCCCATCAGGTGTGTTCCTAGGCGCGCCTTGAAGCGGCGCGGATCGGAGGATGCGTGGTCGCCGAAGGTCTCGTGCGAGGCCGACGCCGGTTTGCGTGACGCGCGGCTGACGGGCCCGAAGCGGGCGCGCCGTCGCTGCGCGGGCGGACTTTGCAACATGGCGTCCGAAAAGGAAAGCGCCGGCCGCGTCATCGTGCGCCGCGAAAGACCTCGTTAACCGATTGTCTACGGGCGCGGCGTGTATATGGCTGTTGAGGTCGCAAGGTGCGGCTCCGCGTGGCGGACAGGGCTGGCGTATGTTTGGGCGGGCAGGGCAGGCGAAGATCGGCAAGCGGGGGCGCGCGATGCTCGCCGCGGCGGCCGCCGGCCTGGGCCTGATCGCCGTCGCCGCCTCGCACGCCGCGCCCGACACCGTCTCCCTGCTGAAGGTCCGCCTGGGCGGCGACGGGGCCGAGACCCGCGTGGTCATCGACCTCGACAAGTCGGCGAGCGTGAAGGTGGTCTCCGACGGGGCGGCCGACCGCCGCGTCGTGGTGATGATGCCCGGCGTCGACGCGCCCGAGGGTCTGCAGGGCGCCGGCCGCGGGGTGGTGAAGGCCTGGCTGGTCGACGAGGTGCAGGGCCAGGCGCGCCTGCAGATGGACCTAACCGCCGACGCCAAGGTGAAGCGTCGTTTCCTGCTGCCGCCGGCCGACGGGATCGCGCACTACCGCTATGTGATCGATGTCGCGACCATTGGGGCCGCCGCGCCCGGCGCGACGCTGACCAGGACCGCCGCCGCCCAGTCGGCGCCGGCGCTGCGCACCCAGTTCCTGCCGGCCAAGAAGCCCCCGCTGGCGCTGAAGAAGGTGGTGGTCATCGACGCCGGCCATGGCGGCAAGGACGTGGGCGCGAGCGGCGCGCACGGCTACGAGAAGGACATCAACCTGGCCGCGGCCCAGACGCTGAAGGCCCGGCTGGAGAAGACCGGCCGCTACAAGGTCGTGATGACCCGCAACTCGGACGTCTACATTCCCCTCGAGACCCGGGTGCGGATCGCCCAGCGCGCCGACGCCGACCTGTTCATCTCGCTGCACTCCGACTCCGGCCCGACCAGCAGCCTGAAGGGCGCCAGCGTCTACACCCTCTCGGACAAGGCCTCGCGCCGGGCGACCCAGTTCGTCAGCAAGGACGACTGGTTCATGAAGGCCAGCCTCAGCGGCGACCAGGGCGTTCGCGACATCCTGTTCGACCTGACCCAGCGGGCCACGCGCAACCGTTCGGCGATCTTCGCCCAGACCCTGCTGGCCAACATCGAGGGCGAGACGCCGCTGCTGCGCCGCAGCCACCGCGACGCCGGCCTGGTCGTGCTGCTGGCCCCGGACGTACCGGCCGTGCTGCTGGAGATGGGCTTCGTCAACAATCCCGAGGACGAGGCGCGCCTGCGCGACCCCGCCAGCCGCGCGCGCCTGATGAACGCGGTGGCCGAGGCCATCGACAGCCACTTCGGCCAGTCGCTGAAGGTGGCGGCGCGCTAATCGGCGGCGTGTGGCTTCTGTGTTGGCCACCTGTGGCCTGCGGCACACAGTCGACCGGCTGCGACGCCGCACCGTCTTGCGCCGCCGGCGCCATGGCCTAGATCGGTCGCATGCATCGTCGAGTTGTCACCGCCGCCGCGGCAGCCGCGGCGTTTTTCGTGGCGGGTACGCCCGCGCTGGCCCAGCCGGAAACCGCCGACGCCTTCGGCGTCTGGCGCAATCCGAAGGACAACGTGCGGGTCGAGATTCGGCCGTGCGGCGCGGCGGCTTGCGGCACCGTGATCTGGGCCTCGCCCAAGGCGCAGGCCAAGGCGCGCGAGGCGGGCACCGCGAACCTCGTCGGCACGCAGGTGCTCAAGAACCTGGAACTGGACGAGCGCCGCGGCGTCTGGCGCGGCAAGGTCTTCGTGCCGGAGCTGAACCGCAACTTCACGGGCATCGCCGAGCCGGTGGACGACAAGCGCCTGCGCGCGAAGGGCTGCGTGATCGGCGGCCTGCTCTGCAAGAGCCAGATCTGGACCAAGATCACCTGATCGCCGGCGCGTGACGCGGCGCCGCGCGAAGGGCGTCCGATCCCGATTTCCTGAGGATTAAGGCGCGGCGCGCTGACGCGGGCGGGGCCCGATTCCGTTGGCGCCCGGCTCGACACAGGTTAGACCCGGGCCACTTGGCGGCGCCCGCGCGCCTGGGAGCGAGTCTGATTTGAATTCCCCCGCAGGACAGCCTGGACCCGAGACCGCGCCGGCCCGGCGCGGGCTGGCCCTGGCCGGGGTCATCGTCCTGAGCTTCGTCGCGCTCGCCGCCTTCGCCACCGCGATCTATGCCGCCTGGCTGTTCCACGACATGCCGGACGCCGGCGACCTGGTGGACTACCATCCGCCGACCGCCACGCGGGCCTATGCCTGGGACGGCACCCTGATCGGCGAGTTCTCGCGCGAGCGGCGGATCTTCGTGCCCTACGAGGCGATCCCGAAGCAGACCGCCCAGGCCTTCCTGGCGGCCGAGGATCACGGCTTCTTCCGCCACCGCGGCGTCGACGTGGGCGGCCTGGGCCGCGCCATGGCCAAGAACGTGCTGAACCTGGTGCAGGGGCGGCGACTGGAAGGCGGCTCGACCATCACCCAGCAGGTGGCCAAGAACATCCTGCTGACCAGCGACGCCACCATCGGGCGCAAGCTGAAGGAAGCGATCCTGGCCTCGCAGCTGGAGGGCACGCTGACGAAGGAGCGGATCCTCGAGCTCTATCTGAACGAGATTTGGCTGGGCTACCGCTCGTACGGCGTGGGCGCGGCCGCCTACAACTATTTCGGCAAGTCGGTCAGCGAACTGACCCTGGCCGAGAGCGCCTATCTGGCCGCCCTGCCGAAGGGCCCCGACAACTACCACCCGATGCGCCGCAAGCGGCAGGCGATCGCCCGGCGCAACTGGGTGATCGACCAGATGGCCGACCTCGGCATGGTCAGCCGCGAAGAGGCCCGCGCCGCCATGGCCGAGGACCTGAAGGTCCAGCCGGCGCCGACGCGGTCGCAGTACCGGGACGCGGACTATTTCGTCGAAGAGGTCCGGCGCATCGCGCTGAACATGGACGAGCTGGGCGACGAGCGCCTGAACGCCGGCGGCTACTACATGCGCACGACGCTGGACCCACGGCTGCAGAGCGCCGCGCGGCTGGCGCTGATGAACGGGCTGGAGGCCTACGACCGCCGCCACGGCTGGCGCGGCGCCTGGGGACAGGTGACCACCCTGGCCGGCTGGGAGGCCGAGGCCAAGAAGAAGGCCAAGCCCGCCGAGCGCCGCTCCTGGCGCCAGGCGGTGGTGACCAGCGTCGCGGGCGGGACCGTGCAGGTGCTGACCATCGACGGCCAGAGCGGTTCGCTGGCGGGTCAGGACGTCGCCTGGGCCCGGCGCGGCAAGGGCATCGGTACCGGCGACCTGATCTTCGTGGCCCCGAACGAGGAGGGCGCGGGTTTCCGTCTGAAGCAGGTGCCGGCGGTGAACGGGGCCCTGGTGGCCATGGAGCCCAACTCGGGCCGGGTGCTGGCGATGGTGGGCGGCTATTCCTTCTCGCTGTCCAGCTTCAACCGCGCGACCCAGGCCTACCGGCAGCCCGGCTCGGCCTTCAAGCCGATCGTCTACGCCGCGGCGCTGGAGAGCGGCTATACACCCCGCAGCACCGTGCTGGACGCCCCGATCACCCTGCGCGGGGCGGGTGGCCAGGCGTGGAGCCCCGAGAACTACAATCATGAGTACTACGGCGCGCTGACGCTGCGGCGCGGCCTGGAGTTGTCGCGCAACACCATGACCGTGCGCCTTGCGCAGGCCGTCGGCATGAAGCGGATCAGCGACCTGGCCGTACGCATGGGCGTGACCAACAAGATGGACCGGGTGCTGGCGATGGCGCTGGGCTCGGGCGAGACCACCGTCTACCGCATGGCGGCGGCGTATTCGTCCTTCCTGAACGGCGGGCGCAAGGTCGAGCCGCACCTGATCGAGGTGGTCCAGGACCGCAACGGCAAGGTCATCTGGCGGGCCGACCGCCGCGAGTGCCCGCGGTGCGACGCCGGCTTCTCGGGCGCGGAGAGCCCGCGGGTGCCGCGCACCGGCGCCCAGGTGATGGACCCGATCACCGCCTACCAGATCACCTCCATGCTGGAAGGCGTGGTCCAACGGGGCACGGCGACCTACGCCTCACAGGTCGGAAAGCCGCTGGGGGGCAAGACGGGGACGACCAACGACTACCGCTCGGCCTGGTTCATGGGCTTCTCGCCGCAGATGGTCGTGGGCGTGTTCATCGGCTTCGACGACAACCGCAGCCTGGGCGAGGGGGAGACCGGCAGTCGCTCGGCCGTGCCGATCTTCACCGAGTTCATGACGGAGGCGCTGAAGGACAAGCCTGCAGAGCCCTTCAAGGCGCCGGCGAACGCCAAGTTCGCCCTGGTGCGCGGCATCCGCGAGGCGTTCCGACCCGGCACCGAGCCGCAGGCGGCGATCGCTCCCACCGGCGGCGGGGGCGGGGGCATGCCTCGGGGCCCGCAACCCTACAGCAAGGTGTGGCAGGACGGGCTGACTGGCGCGCCGAACGCCGGGGCTGCGGTGGCGCCCCCGCCGCCTCCCAAGAAGCAGGACGACCTTTCCGACCTGTTCTGAGGCGAGGCTTGTTCTGATGACCGGCGCGGCCTATGTCGGCCGGCCTGACTACTGGAGTGTCCCATGAGATTGGATGTCGAGGCCGCCAAGGCCGACATCGAGCAGTCGATCGAACTGCTCAGGAGGCGTCTTTGACTGGGAGCCTGCGCTCCGAAAGCTCGACGAGCTGAACGCCCGGGTCGAAGACCCGACCCTGTGGAACAACCCTGACGAGGCCCAGGCCGTCTCCCGCGAGCGCTCGCGGCTGGCGGCGCAGATCGACGCGGTTCAGTCGCTGGAACGGGACCTGACCGACGCCATCGGCTATGCCGAGCTGGCGGACGAGGAGGGCGACGAGGGCTCCCTCGAGGAAGCCCGCGCCCAGCTGCGGCAGATCAAGGAACGCGCCGCGCGCGCCGAGCTGGAGGCCCTGCTCTCGGGCGAGGCCGACGGCAACGACGCCTACCTGGAAATCAACTCCGGCGCGGGCGGCACCGAGTCGAACGACTGGGCCGGCATGCTGCTGCGGATGTACACCCGCTGGGCCCAGGCCCACGGCATGACTGTGGACGTGATCGAAGAGACCAGCGGCGAACAGGCCGGCATCAAGTCCGCCACGCTGCAGGTGAAGGGAACCAACGCCTACGGCTGGCTGAAGACCGAGGCCGGCGTCCACCGGCTGGTGCGGATCAGCCCGTATGACTCCAGCGCCCGGCGGCACACGTCGTTCGCCTCGGTGTGGGTCTATCCCGTGATCGACGACAACATCGAGATCGAGATCAATCCGTCGGACGTGCGCACCGACACCTACCGCGCCTCGGGCGCGGGCGGCCAGCACGTCAACAAGACGGACTCGGCCGTGCGCCTGACGCACATCCCGACCGGCATCGCCGTCGCCTGCCAGACCCAGCGCTCGCAGCACCAGAACCGGGAGCAGGCCTGGAAGATGCTGCGCGCGCGGCTCTACGAGCTGGAGCTGGAGAAGCGCGAGGCGGCCCAGGCGGCGATCGAGGACCAGAAGACCGACATCGGCTGGGGCCACCAGATCCGCTCGTACGTCCTGCAGCCGTACCAGATGGTGAAGGACCTGCGGACCGAGGTGGAGACCTCGGACACCCAGGGCGTGCTGGACGGCGACCTCGACGCGTTCATGGGCGCGGCCCTGGCCCAGCGGGTCGGCGCGACGCGCGACGCGGCGTAGACTATTCCGCGGCGGCGACCAGCAGCGGCGTCTCGGCGGGAGCTTCCGCGAACACCAGGCTGCGGCCCTCGAAGTGGGCGCCAGCTTCGATGGCGAGTTCGGTGTGGCGGATGTCGCCGTCGACGCGGGCGGTGGCGCACAGGCGCACCTGGCGGGCGCTGATCGTGCCGGTGACGCGGCCGCGGACCTCGACGCTTTCGGCGGTGACGACGCCCACGACCCAGCCGCTTTCGCCCAGGGTGAGGCGGCCCACCGCGACGTCGCCTTCGACGCCGCCGTCGAGGTGCAGGTCGCCTTCGGTCGTGACGTCGCCCCGGATCGTCACGCCCTCCGCGACCAGCGACGCCGCGGCGGGTTTGCGGGACTGAGCGGGGGCTTCGGGCGCCTTAGTCGCCTTGGTGAACATACTGACCGGCCTTCAAGAAGCGGCCCGGGTTCTGGGCGCGCCCGTTCACCCATACCTCATAGTGAAGGTGCGTCCCAGTCGAGCGGCCGGTGGAGCCCATGGCGCCGATCCGCTGGCCCAGGGCCACGCGTTGGCCGGGGCGCACGGCGATGGCGGAGAGGTGAGCGTAGCGGGTCTTCAAGCCCCGGCCGTGGTCGATCTCGACCGTGTTGCCGTAGCCCGAGCGGACGCCCGTGAAGGAGACGATGCCGGGACCTGTGGCCTGGATCGGCGCCGCATGGGCGCCGCCGAAGTCGAGGCCCGAGTGCAGGGCCGGGCGGCGCGTGAAGGGGTCGAAGCGCACGCCATAGCCGCTGGTCTGGGCGCCCGCCGCAGTCGGCTTGGCGAGCGGCAGGGTCTGGGCGGCGTCGGAGAGGGCGCGGGCCTCGGACAGGTCCTTGGCGGCGCGCTGGATGCGCACGGCGAAATCCTCGTCCACGTCCAGGACGGCGGCGAGGGCGCGGGGATCCTTGGATTCGATCAGGGGGCCGCCCAGCGACCCGCTCTTGGGCACGAAGGCCGATGGCGTCAGGCCGGCCATCCGGAACGCCAGGCGCAGCCGGTCGGCGCGGCTCTTGGCGAAGGTGTCGGCGGCTTCCAGCAGCTGCTCCTGGCCGTTGCGGACCAGCTCGACGCGCTTCACCGGATTGGCGGTGCCG
>NZ_JAPSKZ010000173.1 GCF_031181185.1 Phenylobacterium sp.
AGGCATTGTGCTGGTGGTGCTGGGGCTCTGGCTGGCCGTCTCCACCCGCCGGACCGGCATGGCTGCGCAGCCCTCGGGTCGCATGAGCGTCGCCGAGGCTCGCCGCATCCTGGGCGTCGAAGAGGGTGCCAGCCGAGCGGAGATCCAGGCCGCCTACACCCGCCTGATGCGCATGGCGCATCCCGACAAGGGCGGCACCGCGGGGCTCGCCGCCCAGCTCAACGCGGCGCGCGACCGACTGCTTTCGAAGTAGCGTGCAATGAAAAAGCCCCGGCGCAGGACCCCGGGGCTTTCCAACTCTCCTCAGTGACAGCGCTAGGCGCTGGGCGGCAGCACCATGCAGGGCTGCTTCTTCGCCTTCAGCGCCCGGCAGGCGTCCTTGGCGGTCTTTTCGGTGAAGCCCGAGAAGCGGCTGCGGTACTTGCCGCCGTCCTTCTCGGCCACGCCCTTGGCCTTGGCGAAGTGCTTGCCGTACTTCTTCTCGACGATCTCGAGCTGCTCGCGGGCGTCGGTGCGGCTATTGAACGAGCCCACCTGGACGGTCCACTTGCCCTTGGCGGACTTCGCCTTCTCGACGATCTCGATCTTCGAGGCGCGCATCGGCGGAGCCGTCGAGGCCAGCACGATCTTCATGCCTTCGTCGTCCTTGTCACCCTGGGCGACCTGAGCCTTCGGGCGGGCGGCGGCGGCCATGCCGTTGGCCTCGAAGAAGCTCTGCGCGACCTGGATGTTCTCGCCGCGGGCGCGGCGGCCCATGACGTCGAAGCCGGTCAGCAGCAGGTTCTCGGCGTTGTTGTCGCGCGCCTTGGTGGTCGGGCCGCCGAGCACGACGGCGATCAGGCGGCGGTTGTCGCGCACGGCCGAGACGGCGAGGTTGAACCCTGAGGCGTTGGTGTAGCCGGTCTTCAGCCCATCGACGCCGTACATGCGGTGCAGCAGGCCATTGTGGTTGCGCAGCTGCTGGCCGCGGAAGTTGAAGTACTGGGTGCTGAACAGCTTGTAATACTGCGGGTAGTCCCGCATCACCGCGCGCGACAGGACGGCGATGTCCCGCGCCGTCGACACCTGGCGGCTGTCGGGCAGCCCCGAGGCGTTGGCGAAATGGGTGTTCTTCATGCCCAGCTCCTGGGCGCGAAGGGTCATCAGGGCGGCGAAGCGCTGCTCGGTGCCGCCCAGCTTCTCAGCCAGCGCCACGGCTGCGTCGTTCGCCGACTTGGTGGCGAGCGCTTTCATGGCCTCGTCGACGCTGATGGAATCGCCGGCGCGGACGCCCAGCTTGGTCGGGGCCTGAGCTGCGGCGCGCGGCGAGAAGACCACCCGGTCGTCCAGCTGCAGCTTGCCCGACGCGAGCGCCTCGAAGGTGAGATAGAGCGTCATCACCTTGGTGATGGAGGCCGGATAGCGCAGGGCGTCGGCCCGGTTCTCGTACAGGACCTCACCCGTCTTGGCGTCCACGACGATCGCCGCGTACTTCGACGACGTCTGGGCCAGCATCGAGTAGGGGACCTGCGCCTGGGCGGCTGGGGCGAGAGCGCCCATGGCCGTGAAGGCGGCGAGACCGAGCGAAACCACAAGGCGGCGGGCGTGCTGGAACATGCTTCGTCCGTCGAATCAAAGCGTTGGAGCGGCTACAGCGCCGCCGGAGACTCCCTAACATGACAGCCGCAGCCTTTCGGTAGAGTAAACAGGTCTTGAACGGACCAAATGCCGCGCCTGCGCACGGCGAAGGCCAGACCAGCTTGGCTGTAGAGGGCAGGAACATTGTGCAGTGCACAAAAACTGATTGACTGCTGCACTGCAGCATGAGAGAAGGGGGTGCGTTTCCTAGGGGACCTGCGCGTGCCTGTTCCCCACCCTCATTCCTCCCCAGGAGATCTTCCCATGGCCGCCGCCGAAGCCGCGAAGACCACCGCCGAACAGTTCACCGCCGCCAGCAACGTCGCCTTCAAGGACGGCGTCGAGAAGACCCTGGCCGCGCTCAACGAGCTCAACACCCATTCGAAGCAGAACCTGGAAGCCGTCGTGGCGTCGGTGACCGCCGCCACCAAGGGCGCCGAAGCGCTGGGCGCGCAGGCGATGGCCTTCTCGAAGACCGCCTTCGAGACCCAGGTGAACGCCGCCCGCTCGCTGGCCGGCGCCAAGAGCTTCCAGGAAGTGATGGAGCTCCAGACCGCGTTCGCCAAGACGGCGCTCGAAACCTACATGGCCGAGGTCGGCAAGATGTCCGAGACCGTGTCGGCCTCGGTGAAGGACTCGGTGAAGCCGCTGAACGAGCGCGTCACCGCCGTCGTCGAGAAGCTGCAGGCCGTCCGCTAAGGCCCAGACGTTCAGTACCGCGGAGCCGAAGGGCCGGTCCGCAAGGGCCGGCCCTTTTCTCATGCCTCGGCGGGCGGTACAGGTGCCGCCATGTCGAAAGTCGAAGACCGCCTGGCCGAGCTGGGCATCACGCTGCCGCAGCCCGTCGCGCCTGTGGCCAACTATGTGCCGTTCGTCCGTTCGGGGGATCTCGTCCATATCTCCGGGCAGGTGTCGATCGACGCCTCGGGAGGCATCAGGGGTACGGTGGGCCAGGATGTGGACGCCGAGACGGCCAAGCGCGCGGCCCGGCTGTGCGGGATCAACCTGATCGCCCAGATGAAGGCCGCCTGCGAAGGCGATCTCGACCGCGTCGTGCGCGTGGTGAAGCTGGGCGGGTTCGTGCAGGCCGGTCCCGACTTCTTCGAGATCCCACAGGTGGTGAACGGCTGCTCGGACCTTATGGTCGAGGTGTTCGGCGACGCTGGCCGCCACGCCCGCTCGGCCGTGGGAGTCTATCGCCTGCCGCTGAACTTCGCCGTTGAGGTCGACGCGGTGGTGCAGCTGTCGTGAGGGACCGCTTCGGCGAGGCTTGGGACCTTCTCTTCCACCCGCCGATCGCGCACCGCGGGCTCTGGAGCCCCGACGGAGCGCCCGAGAACTCGCTGAGCGCCTTCCAGGCGGCGTGCGCCGCCGGCTACGGCATCGAACTGGACGTCCAGCTTTCGGCGGACGGGGAGGCGGTGGTCTTCCACGACGCCACGCTCGAGAGGATGACCGGCCAGACCGGCCGGGTCCGCGACCGCTCGGCCGCCGACCTGGCCGAGTTGCGCCTCAAGGGCAGCGACGAGAAGATCCCGACGTTGCTGGAGGTGCTGGCCATCGTCGGCCATCGCGCCATGGTGCACGTGGAGCTGAAGACGCCGCCTGGCGAGGTGGGCCCGCTGGAGCGGCGGGTGCACGAGGTGATCGCCGACCACAACGGCCCGCTGGCGGTGATCGGCTTCAATGCCTACAGCCACGCCTGGTTCGCCGACCACTATCCGGGCGTCCTGCGCGGCCTGGACAGCTATGCCTACGCCGACCAGCCGAAGCTCTCGGCCGAGCAGCGGCGCAGCTATTCGCAGCTGGAGCACGTGGCGATCGCCCGCCCGCACTTCCTGGCCCTGGGGCTGGACATGCTGCCCAGCCCACGCGCCGCGGAACTGCGGGCGCAGGGGATGCCTATCGTCGCCTGGACCGTCCGCGATCCTGCCCAGTGGGACGCGGTGAAGGCCGGTTGCGACAACCTGATCTTCGAGGGGTTCAGGGCGTGAGCCTCAAGCCGGCGGTGAAGGTCTCCCGCCGCATCGCCGAGATCGGCCGCGAAGCGTGGGACGCCTGCGCAAGGAACCCGGCGCACCTTAGCAATCCTTTCGTGCGCTACGACTTCCTGGACGCCCTGGAGGCCGCCAATTGCGCGGTCGAACGCCAGGGCTGGGGGCCGCAACACCTCTCCATCGAGGACGAGTCCGGCCGCACGGCGGCGGTGATGCCGCTGTACCTGAAGTCCCACAGCCAGGGCGAATACGTGTTCGACCACGCCTGGGCGGACGCCTATGAGCGCGCCGGCGGGCGCTACTATCCGAAGCTGCTGAGCGCGGCGCCGTTCGTGCCGGCCACAGGTCCTCGGCTGCTCGTGCGGCCGGATGTGGACGCCGACGAGGCGAGGGGGCTGCTGCTGGGCGGCGCGCTGACGCTGTGCGAGCGCTATGGGGCCTCGTCGCTGCACGTGAACTTTCCCACCGAGCCGGAGTGGCGGTTCATGGGCGAGTTCGGCTTTGGCCTGCGCGAGGGGCAGCAGTACCACTGGGAAAACCGGGGCTACCGGGACTTCGAGGACTTCCTGGGCGCGCTGTCGTCGGGCCGGCGAAAGACCATCCGGCGTGAACGGCGCGAGGCCCAGGCGCCCGTCGAGATCGTGCGCCTGACGGGAGCCGAGCTGACCGAAGAGCACTGGGACGCCTTCTTCGCCTTCTACATGGACACCGGCTCGCGCAAGTGGGGACGGCCATACCTCAGCCGGCCTTTCTTCTCGCTGCTGGGCGAGCGGATGGCGGATCGGGTGCTGCTGGTGATGGCGCGCCGTGGGGGCCAGTGGATCGCCGGCGCCCTCAACCTGATTGGCGACGACTGTCTGTACGGCCGCCATTGGGGCTGTGTGGAGGAAGTCCCGTTCCTCCACTTCGAGCTCTGCTACTACCAGGCGATCGAATGGGCCATCGAGCAGGGCCTGCCGCGGGTGGAGGCCGGCGCGCAGGGTCAGCACAAGATCGCCCGCGGCTACCTGCCGAAGCCCGTCTATTCCGCCCACTACATCGCCGACCCGGCGCTCCGGGCGCCCGTCGAGCGGTTCCTGGAGCAGGAGCGCGCCGCGGTCGACCAGGAGATGGAATGGCTGACGGAGGAGTATTCGCCGTTCAGGGAAGGGCTGTAGCCGCGTCGGTCGCGGGGTCCTGTTCGGCCCTCCAGCGCTCGTGCGCCTTACCCCAGTTCGACATCGTCACCACCGCGTCGTTGAGCGACAGCCCGAGCTCGGTGACGGAGTACTCGACGTGCGGCGGGACTTGGCCGTAGACGGTCCGCCGTACGATGCCGTCCGCCTCCATTTCCCTCAGCTGCTGAGCCAGGACCTTTTCGCTGATCGGCGGCAGCAGGCGGAAGAGCTCGGAGAAGCGGCGGGGCGCGAGGTGAAGCTCCCACAGGATCGACGGCTTCCACTTGCCGCCGATCACGGCCAGCGCCGAGGCGAAGCCGCAGGAGTCGGGTTCGAGGCGTCGCATGTCCTAACCTTCAGGTGTGGGCCTTACCTTGCGGTGCGTTCTTCAACGGCCCGGCCAGGGCGCTACCTATCAGATGACGCGCCATATCCTGTCACCATCGGAGAGCCACTTGGTATCGGTCGAACGCGCCGCCGCCTGCGTCTGTGGACAGCTGCGGACCACATTGCGGGGCGAACCGCGGCGGGTCTATGCGTGCCATTGCCTCGAGTGCCAGGCGACGACCGGCTCCGCGATGGCCCATCGCGCCATCTTCCCAGACGCCGCAGTCGTCGAGCGTTCGGGAGAGGTGCGGCGCTGGCGCAGGACGGGCAGCTCGGGAGGCTGGTTGGAGCAAGCCTTCTGCCCCACCTGCGGAACGGTGGTCTGGATGACGGCGCAGGCGCTGACCGCCGCGATCTCGGTCTCGGTCGGCTGCTTCCGGGACCCGGCGTTCCCGCCGCCGGTCGCCGCCCACTGGACTGTGCGCCGCCCGCCGTGGCTGCGGCTTGCCGGCGTCGCGGACGCGAGCTAGCTCCGGCGCGGCCGTTTCGCGCCATCCGCCGATTTGATACGAGCACCGCCTGAGGATCAGGAGGCGCACGATGAGCTTGGACGGGACCTACGACCACGACAACATCTTCGCCAAGATCCTGCGGGGCGAGATGGGCTGCGCGCGGGTGTTCGAAGACGACCACGTCTTCGCCTTCATGGACGTGTTTCCGCAGTCGAAGGGGCACACGCTGGTGATCCCCAAGCATTCCTCGGCGCGCAATCTGCTGGAGGAGGAGCCCGACCGGCTGTCGCACCTGATCCTGGGCGTGCAGCGGGTCGCGAAGGCGGTGCGCGCCGCGCTCAATCCGGACGGGATCGTGGTGACCCAGTTCAACGGCGCCCCCGCAGGCCAGACGATCTACCACCTGCACTTCCACATCATCCCGCGCTGGAACGGCGTGGAACTCGGCCGGCACGCCTCGGGCGGCATGGCCGACATGGACGAGCTGAAGGCGCTGGCGGCGCAGATCGCGGCGAAGATCAGCTAGGCGCCTAACGAAAAGGCCCGGGATCGCTCCCGGGCCTTCGCATTTCAGCGTCGCGCGACGAACTAATCGGCCAGTTCGGTCGCGGCCGGCTTCTCGACGATGGGCGCGCCGGGCTCCCGGTCGCGACCTTCGATCTCGAACGCCAGCTTGCCGTCCTTGAGCACCACCTTGACGTGACCGCCCTTGGCCAGCCGGCCGAACAGGATCTCGTCGGCGAGCGGCTTCTTGATGTTCTCCTGGATGACCCGGGCCAGCGGCCGGGCGCCATAGAGCTCGTCGAAGCCGTTCTTGGCCAGCCAGTCGGCCGCCTCGTCGTCCGTCTCGATGGTGACGTGCCGGTCCGCCAGCTGGGCTTCCAGCTGCATGACGAACTTCTGCACCACCTGGCGGATGATCTCGGGCGTCAGCGCGCGGAAGTGCACGATGGCGTCCAAGCGGTTGCGGAACTCCGGCGTGAACTGGCGCTTCAGCGCCTCTTCGACCTCGTCGTCCTGCTTGCCGCGGCCGAAGCCGATGGCGTTGCGCTGGGCGTCGGCGGCGCCGGCGTTGGTGGTCATGATCAGGACCACGTTCCGGAAGTCGATCTTCTTGCCGTTGGAGTCGGTCAGCTGACCGTGGTCCATGACCTGCAGGAGGATGTTGTAGACGTCCGGGTGGGCCTTCTCGATCTCGTCCAGCAGCACCACGGCGTGCGGGTGCTGGTCGACGGCGTCGGTCAGGAGGCCGCCCTGGTCGAAGCCGACGTAGCCGGGGGGCGCGCCGATCAGGCGGCTGACCGTGTGGCGCTCCATGTACTCGGACATGTCGAACCGCAGGAGCTCGATGCCCAGGGTGGAGGCCAGCTGGCGCGCCGTTTCGGTCTTGCCGGTGCCTGTGGGGCCGGTGAACAGGTAGCAGCCGATCGGCTTGTTCGCGTCGCGCAGGCCGGCGCGGGCCATCTTCATGGCCGCCGACAGCTGCTCGATGGCGTCGTCCTGGCCGTACACCGCCCGCTTCAGGTCGGTTTCGAGCTGCTTGAGCGCTTCAGTGTCCGACTTGGAGACCGACTTGGGCGGGATGCGGGCGATCTTGGCGACGACGGCCTCGATCTCCTTCACGCCCAGGGTCTTCTTCCGCTTGCCTTCGGTCAGCAGCATCTGCGAGGCGCCGGCCTCGTCGATGATGTCGATCGCCTTGTCGGGCAGCTTGCGGTCGGTGATGTACTTCGCCGACAGCTCCACCGCCGCCTTGAAGGCGTCGTTGGTGTACCGGAGCTTGTGGAAGTCCTCGTAGTAGGAC
>NZ_JAPSKZ010000174.1 GCF_031181185.1 Phenylobacterium sp.
GAGGAAAGCGTCCTCGGCTGGAAGGAATACGAGATGGAGGTGGTCCGCGACCGGGCGGACAACTGCATCATCGTCTGCTCGATCGAGAACGTGGACCCGATGGGCGTCCATACGGGCGACTCCATCACCGTCGCGCCGGCCCTGACGCTCACCGACAAGGAGTACCAGCGCATGCGGGCGGCCTCGATCGCCGTGCTGCGCGAGATCGGTGTCGAGACCGGCGGCTCGAACGTCCAGTTCGCCGTCAATCCGGCCGACGGGCGGATGGTGGTCATCGAGATGAACCCGCGCGTGTCGCGGTCCTCGGCGCTGGCGTCCAAGGCCACCGGCTTCCCGATCGCCAAGGTCGCGGCGCGCCTGGCCGTGGGCTACACGCTGGACGAGCTGATGAACGACATCACGGGCGCGACGCCCGCTTCGTTCGAGCCCAGCATCGACTACGTCGTCACCAAGATCCCGCGCTTCGCCTTCGAGAAGTTCCCGGGCTCCGAACCCTACCTAACCACCCAGATGAAGTCGGTGGGCGAGGTCATGGCCATCGGCCGCACCTTCGCCGAGAGCCTGCAGAAGGCGTTGCGCGGCCTCGAGACCGGCCTCACGGGACTGGACGAGATCGCCATCCAGAGCGCCGACGATCCCGAGATGGGCCATGCCGCCATCATCCGCGCGCTGGGCACGCCCACGCCGGATCGCCTTCGGGTGATCGCCCAGGCCTTCCGGGCCGGCCTCACCTGCGACGAGATCCACAACGCCTGCAGCTACGAGCCCTGGTTCCTGCGCCAGCTCGAGACCCTGGTGAAGGAAGAGGCGCGCATCGCCGCCGACGGCCTGCCGACCGACGCCGCCGGCTTCCGCCGCCTCAAGGCGATGGGCTTCTCGGATGCCCGCCTCGCCAAGCTGACCCATCTCACGGAGAAGGAAGTCCGCGAGCAGCGTCGGGCGCTGGGCGTCCGTCCGGTGTTCAAGCGCATCGACACCTGCGCCGGCGAGTTCCGGGCCGACACGCCCTACATGTATTCGACGTACGAGACGGGCGCCCTGGGCCAGATCCCCGACTGTGAGAGCGAGCCGTCCGACCGCAAGAAAGCGATCATCCTGGGCGGCGGTCCGAACCGGATCGGCCAGGGGATCGAGTTCGACTACTGCTGCTGCCACGCGGCGTTTGCGCTGGATGAGATCGGCGTCGAGTCGATCATGGTCAACTGCAACCCCGAGACCGTCTCCACCGACTACGACACCTCCGACCGCCTCTACTTCGAGCCGCTGACGGCCGAAGACGTGCTGGAGTTGATCGACGTCGAGCGCGCCCGCGGCGAGCTCCTGGGGGTCATCGTCCAGTTCGGCGGCCAGACGCCCCTGAAGCTGGCCCAGCCGCTGGAAGACGCCGGCATCCCGATCCTCGGCACCTCGCCCGACGCCATCGACCTGGCGGAGGACCGTGAGCGTTTCCAGCAGCTGCTGCACAAGCTGAAGATCGCCCAGCCGGTGAACGCCATCGCCCGCAGCCGCGACGAAGCCTTCGCCGCGGTCCACAAGGTTGGCTACCCGGTCGTGATCCGCCCCTCCTACGTCCTGGGCGGCCGAGCGATGGAGATCGTCCGCGACGACGAACAGCTCGAGCGCTACATCACCACCGCCGTGCAGGTGTCCGGCGACAGCCCGGTGCTGATCGACCAGTACCTCTCCCGCGCCACCGAAGTGGACGTCGACGCGCTCTGCGACGCGGACGGCCAGGTCTTCGTGGCGGGCGTGATGGAGCACATCGAGGAGGCCGGCGTGCACTCGGGCGACAGCGCCTGCTCGCTCCCGCCCTATTCGCTGAAGCCCGAGACCATCGCCGAGCTGAAGCGCCAGACCGAGGCCATGGCCAAGGCCCTGGAGGTCCGCGGCCTGATGAACGTGCAGTTCGCCATCGAGGAGCCGCAGGGGCCGAACGCGCGCATCTATGTGCTCGAGGTCAATCCGCGCGCCAGCCGCACGGTGCCGTTCGTGGCCAAGACGATCGGCCGGCCGATCGCCGCCATCGCCGCCAAGGTCATGGCCGGCAAGACCCTGGGCGAGTTCGACCTGGCGGTCAGCGACTACGACCACGTGGCCGTGAAGGAAGCCGTCTTCCCGTTCGCCCGCTTCGCCGGCGTCGATACGGTGCTGGGCCCGGAGATGCGCTCGACGGGCGAAGTCATGGGCCTCGACTGGGTGCGGCCCGGCGAGGACGCGGGCCCGGCCTTCGCGCGCGCCTTCGCCAAGAGCCAGCTCGGCGGCGGTACGGTGCTGCCCAAGAAGGGTTGCGTCTTCGTCTCGGTGAAGGACGCCGACAAGCCGTGGATCGTCGAGCCGGTGCGGCTGATGCTGGACCAGGGCTTCCGCGTGCTGGCCACCGCCGGCACCCAGAGCTACCTGGCCGAACAGGGCCTGAAGGTCGAGCTGGTGAAGAAGGTGCTGGAAGGCCGTCCCCACATCGTCGACGCCATGAAGAACGGCGAGGTGCAGCTGGTCTTCAACACCACCGAGGGCAAGCAGTCGCTGCTCGACAGCTTCGAGATCCGGCGGACCGCGCTGATGGGCAAGATCCCCTACTTCACGACCGCCGCCGGCGCGCTGGCCGCGGCCCGGGCGATCGCCGCCACAGCCGAAGCCCCGCTCGAGGTCCGCCCGCTGCAGAGCTACGCCTAGCGACGTTCACAAACCCGTGTTCGCTCTTTAATTGACCGTTACCGGCATGCGGCGCAGATTCCCCGCATCGCCTGGTTGAGACGGGCGTTCAAGGGCTCGCCCCGGCGGCCCGCTTGAGACCAACCCGGGGCGGACCGGCGGCGCACGCCGCAGCCTGGCGTGGAGTGTGGAGCTCCACAACAGATTGCGAGGAAAGCGTCATGCATACCGAGCCGCATCACGGCCAAGTCCGCCACCACAAGAACAAGCATCTGGCCGAGCGTTTCGAAGGCATCCTGGGGACAGTGATGGTGGTGGCGATCGTATTGCTCGCCATCGGCCTCATCTACGGGATCATGACCACCGGCAGCAGCACGCCGCGGTGGATGCAGTGATCTCCTGACGTTCTGACGGGCGTCACCCCGCCGGCGGATCTCCGTCGGCGCGCTTCGGACCGAACCCGCGCCCCGCACGATCCTGTGGTGGGCGCCCAGGCATTTTGCGCGCCTAGGCCGGGGCCCGGGCGGCGTCCCTGAGGCGCCGCGCCCGCTGCAACCGGCGGGCAGTGGCGGCGGTTCCGAAGCTCTTACGCGACGTGGCGGAAGCCGTGTTAGCCGTTGTGGCGAACACGGGAGGATCGTCATGGCGGGACGCGTTCAGGGCAAGGTCGCGCTGGTCACCGGCGGGGCTAGCGGCATCGGGCGCGGCTGCGCCGAGCGTCTGGCGGCCGAGGGCGCCAGCGTCGTCGTCACCGACATCCAGGACCATCTCGGCCAGGAGGTCGTCCGGGGTCTTGGCGGCTCGAACGGCGGCCAGGCGGTCTACCGGCGCCACGACGTCACCGACGAGGACGCCTGGATCGCCGTCGTGGCCGAGGTGAAGGCCCGGTTTGGCCGCCTGGACGTGCTGGTCAACAATGCCGGCATCGGCCTGGGCTGCCCCATCACCGACATGACGCTGGCCGACTGGCGCCGGCAGACGGCGGTCAACCTCGACGGCGTCTTCCTCGGCGTGAAGCACGCCCTGCCCCTGATGCGTCAGGGGGGCGGCGGCAGCATCGTCAACATCTCGTCGGTTGCGGGCCTGACTGGCGCGCCGAACCTTGCGGGGTACTGCGCCACGAAGGGCGGCGTGCGGCTGTTCACCAAGGCCGTGGCGCTGGAGTGTGCGGCCCTGAAGGACGGCGTGCGCTGCAACTCCGTCCATCCTGGCGTCATCGAGACCCCGATCTGGACCACCGTGGTGGGCGGCCAGCCGGGCGTGAACGAGCCGCCGGACCTCGACGCCATGACCCAGATGTTCGTGCCCCTGGGCGTGAAGGGTTACCCGGCGGACATTGCCGAAGGGGTTCTGTGGCTGGCCTCGGACGAAAGCCGCTACGTCACCGGTGCCGAATTGGTCATCGACGGCGGGCTCAGCGCGCGTTGAGCCTGGCGTCGGCCCTGTCGAAGGCCTTCATCGCGTCGCGGCCGACCCAGCGCGCGATCCGATCCTCGCTCGCCGCCAGCCGCTCGGCGACGGCGCGGGCTTCGGCGCGCAGCTCGGCGTCGCCCTTCAGGCCGATCGCCCGCAGCGCCCAGTTCACCGCCTTCTTCACGAAGTTTCGCGGATCCGAAGCGTGGGCCTCGACGCGCGACAGCCCTTGGCGGAACAGGGCCGCATCACCGCGCCGGTGGATCGCCATGCCAGCCAGTAGCGCGAACCCCGCCCGCCGGCCGAACTCGTCGTGCAGCTCGGTCCAGGCCAGCGCCTTCTCGGCCGCGAGGGGCGACCGGTCGAACAGCTTCAAGCAGACGGTGTCGGTGATCGCCCAATTGTCGAAGTCGCTCCGCCACCGCTCCATCTGCTCGGACGTCACCGCGGCGGGATCGTCGACCATGGTGGCGGTGATCCGCGCCTCGTAGAGGCCGGTGGCCCACAGCGCCTCCGCCAGGCCGTGGTCCCGGCCCATGCGCCTGGCCAGCGCCTGCATCGCCTCCATGCGCACGCCCAGCGCGTGCGCGGTGAAGATGCCGAAGCGCGGTCCCATCTCGTCGCGCACCCGATCGGAGGCCTCCGCCTTCAGCGCCGCCATCACCGTGGCAAGGCGGCGCTGGACGTCTTCGGTCATGCGTCAGCCGACTCCCTCGAGCACCTGTTCCAGCCGATCGTAGCTCTGCGCCATGCCGTCCGTCATCCCGGACTGCACCGCCATGTCGCGGATCTCCTTCGACGGGAACAGCATCCGGATCGTCAGCGCCGTGCGGCCGTTCCGCTCGACGAGGGTCAGCGTGTTGATCGACGGCTCGCCGCTCGCCTTCGGGTTTTCGAAGTCCATCGGCTGGCCGTCGAGTCCATCCATCCACTCGCTCGTGACCAGGCGCTCGGGGGCGGAAACCTCGAGATGCTCGCCGAACGCGCCGAACTGGAAGCTGCCGTCCTCCGCCCGCCAGACATAGCGATAACGCCCTCCTACCCGTAGGTCGACCTGGCAGTAAGGCATGGTGGTCCCCGGCGGCCCCAGGAGCCAACGCTGGACGAGCTCGGCCTTGGTGTAAGCATCCCACACCAGCTGGCGCGGGGCGTGGAACTCGCGGGTGACGACCACTTCGCGGTCGGTGGGCGTGGAGACCTCGACAGGTTTCGGCATGGTTCAGTCCTTTTCGGCTTTCAGTTGATCCAGCAGGGCGTCCAGGCGCTCGAAGTTCGACGCCCAGATCTCGCGGTAGCGCTCGATCCACGCTTGAGCCTCGGCGAGCGGCTTCGGCTCCAGCGTCGCCGGTCGCCGCTGAGCGTCGCGCCCGCGACGCACCAGGCCCGCCTTTTCCAGCACCTTCAGGTGCTTGGAGATCGCCGGCTGGCTCATCGCAAAGGGTTCCGCCAGTTCCTGCACGGAGGCGTCTCCCCTCGCCAACCGGGCCAGGATCGCCCGTCGGGTGGGATCGGCCAGGGCGGCGAAGGTGGCGTCGAGCTGATCTTCATAACTCATAGGTTACATAACTGCCCGGTTATTCTGGATGCGTCAAGTCGACGAGTGCGGCGGCATCCTCTAGAGACCGCCCATGTCCCCCACCCTGCACGCGATCTTCGGGCCCTCGGGCGCCGGCAAGACCACCTACGCCCACGCCTTTGCTCGCCGCGAGGGCGCCGTCGCCTTCATCCTCGACGAGTGGATGGCCCGGCTCTTCGCCCCCGACATGCCCCAGCCGCTCGAGTACGAGTGGATGATCGAGCGCGTGCAGCGCTGCGAGGCGCAGATCTGGTCCACGGCCGCCGCCGTGCTGGCCGCCGGCAAGCCGGTGATCCTGGACATGGGCCTGATGCGCAAGGTGGACCGCGACCGGGTCCGCGAGATAGCCGAGGGCGCCGGCCTGCCCTTGCAGTTCCACTACGTGACGGCTCCGGCCGACATCCGCCGCGCCCGCGTGGCCGAGCGCAACGTGGTCCGCGGCGAGAACTTCGCCATTGAGGTTACGACCGACATGTTCGAGTTCGTCGAAGGCGTGTTCGAGCAACCCGACGCCGCCGAGTTGGAAGGTGCGATCGTCTCGGAAAGCAACTAGAGCGTCGGGAACAGCGCCGCAGGCCAGGTGGCGTCCGCCGCCCGGTGGTAGGCCTCCCGCTCCGTGAGCCGGGCGTTGTAGTCCACCAGCGCGGCGTGCTCGGGCAGAACCTTGGTGTGCATCAGGAATGACACCGTGGCCCCCAGCACCACGTCGGCCGCCGTGAAGCGCTCGCCTAGCAGGTACTTGCGCTCCATCAACACCGAGGAGAGCACCTCGACCATGTCGTCGAAGGTGCCGAAGCCCGCCTGGAAGCCCGATACGTCGATGTTCTGGCCGTGCAGCACAGCGACGGGATCGACGACGGCCGTGGCGTAGACCATCCACTTCAGATAGGGCCCGCGCAGCGGATCCTCGATCTTCGGCGCCAGGTCGCCATAGCTGTAGCGGTCGGCCAGATAGAGCGCGATGGCCGGGTTCTCGCTGACCACCACCTCGCCATCGGTCAGGGTCGGCACCTTGCCGGCCGGGTTCAGCTTCAGATACTCGCGCGACTTCTGCTCGCCCTTGCGGATATCGACAGTTTTCACGTCGAATGGCAGGCCGATCTCCTCCAGCATCCAGTAGGCGGTAAAGGCGCGGCTGGCCGGCGAATGATAGAGGGTGATCCCGCGCTTGACCGCCATTCAAAATCTCCTTGGTCGTTCCTAGCTATGCTTTTGGAGCCCTCGCCGCCAGCGCCGGCCTGCAGATAACGCCGCTCGACGCGCGCTCTTGAATTTTGCGCCGCACAATCCTAACCTCTCCGCCCCCGGACGCCTGCGCCCGCGGCCGGCTCTGACGGGAAACTCACTAGGGCGAACTTCGAGTCACGATGGAAAAAGTCCCGATGACCGCCGAGGGCTACAAGGCCCTCGACGAAGAGCTGAAGCGTTTGAAGACGGTGGAGCGGCCGGCTGTGATCGCCGCCATCGCCGAGGCGCGTTCGCACGGCGACCTCTCGGAGAACGCCGAATACCATGCCGCCAAGGAGCGCCAGGGCTGGATCGAAGGCCAGATCGCCGAGATCGAGGACAAGATGGCCCGGGCCCAGGTGATCGACGTCTCCAAGCTCTCGGGCAGCCAGGTGAAGTTCGGCGCCACGGTCTCGCTTGTCGACGAGGACACCGAGGAAGAGGCCCGCTACCAGATCGTGGGCGAGCACGAAGCCGACGTGAAGCGCGGCCGCGTGTCCGTCACCTCGCCGAGCGCGCGCGCGCTCAT
>NZ_JAPSKZ010000175.1 GCF_031181185.1 Phenylobacterium sp.
GCCCTTCAGATAGGCGGCGTGGTCCGAGGCGAGCTCGCCGGCCATAAGCGAGGCGGCGTGCGGGTCGAGGCGCAGGTCCATCACCGCGCGCCGGGCCTCGGCGCCATTCACCCGGTAACGACCGTCGGAGCCCTGGGTGATCAGCTCGGCGTAGCGGGCGTAGCCGTACTTCGAGCCGTGGGTCTTCAGCGTCTGCAGCCAGGTCTGCTCGACGAACTGGAAGAGGCCGGCGGCCGAGGACGTGGAGGCCCGCGCCGTCGGGTTCAGGCCGCTCTCGCGGCCCGCGGTCTTCATCAGGAAGCTGAAGTCGACGCCGGTCGCCTTGGAGGCGCGATCGATCGCAGCCTCGACGACCCCGCGAATCCCCTGGATGGCCATGGGTCCGAAGGTGGGCCGGCATGGTTAATGCGGCGCTAACCATATCGGACGGAACGCCGCACCTGCATCTCTTGACGCCCAGGAACTTCGGGACCACACATGTAATATCTTACGTGTGTAACCCCGGAGTCTCCGATGAACGCCCAGGCTTCCCTCTCCTCCGGCTTTACGTGGAAGGGTCGGCGGCTGTCGCCGACCAAGACCGCGGTGGTCGCTCTCTCACTGGCGGCCCACGCGGGGATCGCGGCCTACTTGGCGATGATGCAGTTCGCCCCGCCCCAGGTGGAGCCCTACGATCCGCCGCCGGTCAACGGCGGCTTCGTGACCCTCGAGAAGCCGAAGCCGCCGCCCAAGCCGCTGGAAGATCCGCCGAAGACGATCACGCCGCATACGCCAGTGAACCCCACCCAGGTTTACGTCGAGCCCCTGCCCCTCGATCCGCCGAAACAGATCACGCCGCCGCCGATCGGCCCGGTCGCCGAGCTGAAGGTCGACCCGCCGCAGATCACCCAGCCGGCCGCCGACCCGATCATCCGCAACCCGACGTGGCTGCGCCGGCCCGACGGCGAGGACCTGGCCCGCTACTATCCCGACGCGGCGGTGCGAAAGGAGGTGGAGGGCGCGGCCACCATCTCGTGCAGCGTGACCGCCCAGGGCTCGGTCACCGCCTGCCGCGTGCTGTCGGAGACGCCGGCTGGGGCGGGTTTCGGACCCGCGGCCCTGAAGCTCGCCCGCTACTTCCGGATGAGTCCGAAGACGGTTGACGGTCGGGCCGTGGAAGGCGGCCAGGTGAACATCCCGATCCGCTTCAACCTGCCGGAGGGCTAGCTAGTAGCTCTTGGGAAGGCCCAGGACGCGCTCGGCGATGTAGTTGAGGATCATCTCGCGGCTGATGGGCGCGATGCGGGGGATCATCGCCTCGCGCAGGTAGCGCTCGACGTCGAATTCCTTGGCGTAGCCCATGCCGCCGTGGGCGAGGACGGCGGCCTCGCAGGCGCGGAAGCCGGCCTCGCCAGCGAGGTACTTGGCGGCGTTGGCCTCGGCGCCGCACTCGCGCCCGGCGTCGTGAAGGGCCGCGGCCTTGAACGCCATCAGGTTCGCCGCCTCGAGCTCGGCCCAGGAGCGGGCGAGCGGGTGGGCCACGCCCTGGTTCTGGCCAATCGGCCGGCCGAACACGACGCGTTCCTTCGCGTAGCCGGCGGCGCGAGCGAGCGCAGCGCGGCCCAGCCCCACGGCTTCGGCGGCGATCAGCACCCGCTCGGGGTTCAGGCCTTCCAGCAGGTAGTAGAAGCCGCGGCCTTCCTCGCCGACGAGGGCGTCGGCCGGCACGTGCAGGTCGTCGATGAAGACGGCGTTCGATTCCACCGCCTTGCGGCCCATCTTCGGGATCGGCGTGGCCTGGATCTTCTCGCGGTCGAAGTCGACGTAGAACAGGCTGATGCCGTCGGTGGGCTTCTTCACCTCGGTCTTGGGCGTCGTGCGGGCGACGATCAGCATCTTGGTCGCGCGCTGGGCCATGGTGGTCCACATCTTGCGGCCGCGGATGACATAGCCGTCGTTCGTCCGGGTGGCGCGGGTGGTCAGGCTGGTGGTGTCGAGGCCGGCGTCGGGCTCGGTAACGCCGAAGCACATGCGGTCCTCGCCCGAGATCAGGCGGGGGATCAGCCGCCGCTTCTGCTCTTCCGTGCCGAATCTGGCGAGCGGCATGGGGCCGAAGATGTTGAGGTGCAGGGCGCTGGCGCCCGAGAAGCCCGCGCCGCTCTCGGCGACGGCCTGCATGGCGATGGCGGCTTCGGTCAGGCCCAGGCCCGAGCCGCCCAGCTCCACCGGCATGGCGGCGCCCAGCCAGCCGGCCTGCGCCATCGCCCCGACGAAGGCCTCGGGGAAGTCGCCGGTCTCGTCGGTGCGACGCCAGTAGGCGGCGTCGAAGCGGGCGCAGAGGGCCAGGACGCCCTCGCGGATCGCCTGCTGCTCGTCGGTGAACCAGAAGCCGTTCATGCAAAGCGCCTCGGGTTGAAGCGGGCGGCGTACGGCCCGGGCTCGCGCCCCAGGGCGCAGGCGGTCACCACCTTGGCGACGAGCGGCGCCAGGAGCCAGCCGTTGCGGCGCGCGCCGGTCGCCAGGATCACGCCAGCCTCGGTCCCGAATCCCACGATCGGCAGGCCGTCGGGCGTGGCGGCTCGCACGCCGGCGGAGAGCTCGAACGGCGCATCGGCGAGGTCGGGGAAAAGCCGCGCGGCGGCCTCGCGCAGCGGCGCCGCCTTGGCCGGGTCGACCGCCGGATCGGCGACGCCGGCCTCCATGGTGGCGCCGACGGTGATCACGCCGTCGCTCGGCACGGCGTAGGCGCCCTGCCCCCGGACGGTGACGCCCGCGGCCCAGGGCGCCGGCAGGCGCAGGATGTGGCCCTTGATCGGCTGCAGGATCGAAAGCTCGGGCGCGAGCGGCGCCTGGGCCGCCCCGGTCGCGACGACGAGCACGTCGGCGTCGCCGCGGTCGCGCACGGCCTCTCGGCGAAAGGCGACGCCGGCGGCCTCCGCCGCCGCGCGAAGGCGGGCCAGGGCCTGGGCGGCGTCCAGGCGCCAGTCCTCGCGGGTGAGGAGCGCCCGGGGGCGCTCGGCGAGGCCGGGCGCCAGCGCCTGGGCGGCGGCGGTCGGCAGCTCGGCGGCGTGGAGACCGAGGTCCCGGAACCCCGCCTCGACGGTATCCAGCCAAGCGTCCTCGCCCACGGCCATGGCCCCGTCGCGGCGGAGGGCGATGTCGGCGCGCTGGGCGAGCTCCGCCCAGAGGTCGCGGGCGGCCAGCAGGACCTCGATGTGCGGCCGCGCGGCGGGGTCCAACACCGCTTCGAAGGCCGGGGCGATCATGCCGGCGGCGACGCCCGAGGCGTTGGCGCCGGGTTCGGCCGGATCGCAGACGGTGACGCGCGCCCCGGCGTCGGCCAGCGCCAGGGCCGAGGCCAGGCCCAGGGCGCCCGCGCCCGCGATCGTCACCGTGACCTGCCCGCTCATGCCCCCTAACGACCCGCAG
This sequence comes from Phenylobacterium sp., assembly GCF_031181185.1. Taxonomy (GTDB): domain Bacteria; phylum Pseudomonadota; class Alphaproteobacteria; order Caulobacterales; family Caulobacteraceae; genus Phenylobacterium. The sequence continues at coordinate 3,409 of NZ_JAPSKZ010000175.1, forward strand.
CGCCTTCGAAAATCAAGGCCACGCTGTCCGGAACCGCGTTTCGCGGCAGGGGTTCAACAAAGGCCCCCCCGCCCTCTCGACCACGGAGACCCCCATGGCTGCCGGGACCCAGACCGAATCCAAGAAGAGCAAGTCGTCGTCGAGCCGCTCGTCGTCCGCCAAGTCGGCGTCGAGCAAGAGCAAGTCGACCGCGAAGAAGACCTCGACCACGCCGAAGAGCGACCCCGCGACCCGCCTGCTGATGCAGGACCACCGGGCCGTCGAGAAGCTGTTCAAGCAGTACGAGAAGGCCAAGGAGGATCCGGCCCAGAAGCAGGCGATATTCCAGCAGATCTACATGGAGTTGGCCGTCCACACGCAGATCGAGGAGGAGATCTTCTATCCCGCCTCGCGTCCGCACGTGAAGGAAGAGGAGATGGTCAACGAGGCGGAGGTCGAACATGCCTCGGCCAAGGACCTGATGGCCCAGCTGCAGAAGATGAAGCCTGAGGATCCCTACTACGACGCGAAGGTCACCGTCCTGAAGGAGATGATCGAGCACCACGTCGAGGAGGAGGAGAAGGAATACTTCCCCGAGGTCCGGAAGACCGACATGGACCTGAAGGCCGTCGGCGAGCAGCTCAAGGTCCGCAAGGAAGAGCTGATGGCCAAGATGGGCGGCGGGACGGCCCACTGACCGCATGGCGGAAGCGCTCGATCCCGCCGTATCGAAAGACATCGACCGCCTCGCGGAGCAGGTGCTCCGCGAGGCGTGCGACCGGCATCTGAAGCTGGCCACCGCGGAGAGCTGCACCGGCGGGTTGCTGGCCTCGCTGCTCACGGACCTGCCCGGCCTGTCGCACGCCTTCGAACGCGGCTTCGTCGTCTATACCCATGAAGCCAAGCACGAGATGCTGGGCGTGCCGCAAGGCGTGCTCGACAATGACGGCGCCGTCAGCGAGCGGTGCGCGCGGGCCATGGCCGAAGGCGCCATCGCCCATTCCAAGGCCGACCTCGCCGTCTCGATCACCGGCTTCGCCGAGGGCGGTCCAGGGCAACCGGCCGGCCTGGTCCATTTCGCCTGCGCCCGGCACGGCAGCCCCACCGCCCACCGGAAGGAGACGTTCGGCGACGTCGGCCGGGCCGAGGTGCGGCTGCGAGCCCTGAAGACGGCCCTGGAGATGCTGCGCGAGAAGCTGATCCCCGCCGCCGACGCGGTCTGAACGCCGCCCAAGCGCCTGCGGCGTATTGCCAACCCGCAGCAAATCCGCAATGCACGGGATGCAGGTCTTCGCTAGAAAGACCGGTATGCTGTAGGGGGACGCCGAGTGTTGCGCGACTTTCTGGTCTGGCTCGCCACCGAGCTGGGCAAGGGCACGGACGAATACGCCATGTCCTGGAGCGAGGCGCTGGCCTCCTCGCTGAACTTCTGGGGCCTCTTGGAAGGCACCCACGTCCTGTCGCTGATGCTGTTCGCGGGCACCATCTTCCTGGTGGACCTGCGGCTGTTGGGCCTGGCCTTCAAGCGGACGCCGGTCTCGACGATCAGCGACCGCGTGCTGCCGCTGACGGTGTTCGGCTTCGTCCTGATGGTCGCGACCGGCCTGGCGCTCTTCTACGCCAAGCCTCTGCTTTATTACCACAATCTGTGGTTCCGCCTGAAGCTGATCTTCCTGGCGATCGCCCTGATCAACATCGTCGTCTTCCACTGGCGCGTGCAGCGGAACCGGCATGACTGGGACACCCTGGCCAAACCGCCGGCGAAGGCGCGTCTGTCCGCCGCCGTGTCGATCCTGGCCTGGATCGCAGTGATCACCACCGGCCGCTTCATCGCCTACGACTGGTTCGAGTGCGGCAAGCCCCTGCCCCGCTGGGCCAACGCCGCGCAGGAGTGCGCGGCGTCCGAGCGCGGCGCCATCGACATCGAGGAGCTGCCGCAATGAGCCTCGCCCCACAGGACTTCCTCCCGGCCATCGCCCCCTGGGTGGGCACGCTGGACGACGTGTGGCCGGGCGCGGCCGTGAAGCCCTACTTCGCGCACTGGGAAGTGGCCCACCTCCTGTCGATGATCATGCTGGGCGGGGCGAGCATCCTGCTCAACCTGCGCCTGATCGGCTTCGGGCTTTCCGAACAGAGCCCGTCCGAGGTGCGCCGGGACGTGCTGCCGTGGCTGAACGTGGGCGTGATCGGCATCCTGATCACCGGGCTGCTGATCGGCGCATCCAACCCCGACCGGCTCTACACGTCCGAGGCATTCACGGCGAAGATGCTGGGCCTGGCCGCCGCCCTAATCCTGACCTACGGCGTTAGCCTGCCGCTGGCGCGGGCCGATGGGCGCGCCGGCGCGGCAGTACGGGTGACGGCGCTGATCGGCTTCGTGTTCTGGGCCCTGTCGCTCTACGTCTTCGGCGTATCCAAGCTGGTGAACCCCGGCCTGTGGCACGTGGTGACCGCGGCAGCGCTGATCGTGCTGTTCGTCACCCGCGGCCTGACGCGCATCGTCTATGCGGCCGGCATGGCGGCCCTGATCGCCATCCAGTTCGTGACCACGCACTTCGTGATCAAGCCGGACGACTTCACGCGGCTGGACCCGGCCAACAAGGTCTTCTTCGCCATCTTTGCGGCGTGGATCCTGGGCGCTGCGGCGGTGCAGCTGATCTCGGCGGGACGGGGCCAGCACGGCGGGGCCTTCACCAAGGCCACGGCCTATGCCGCCATTCTGGTGTGGGTGACGACGGCCGCTGCGGGGCGCTGGATCGCGTTCGCGTAGAGCCTAACCCGCCATGGCGGGGTGCTTGCTGCCCCAGCCCTGATGCCATTCGGGCTCGCCCGCGTAACGCTCGGCGAGGAAGTCGACGAAGCCGCGAACCTTCGCCGCCAGGTGGCGCGCGTGCGGGTAGACCGCGTGCACGTGGATCAGCTCGGGCTCGTAGTGGCAGAACAGCGGCACGAGGCGGCCGGCCCGGAGGTCTTCGGCGGCCGCGAAGGCGGGGCTGCGGGTGACGCCGAAGCCGGCCCGGGCGGCCGCCACGCAGGCGTCGGCGCCGGCGAACCGCAGCCGGCCGTGCACGCGCACGTCGTGCGGCTCGCCATTGTGCAGGAAGCGCCAGACGGTGGGGTCGCGGGCGTTGGTGTCGAGGATCGCCTCCAGGTTGGACAAGGCCGCAAGGTCGGTGGGCGTCCCCACACGGGCGAGGTACTCGGGAGAGGCGCAGGTCACCATGCGGACCGCCGCGAGCTTGCGCGCCACCAGTGACGAGTCGGACAGGTGCCCGATGCGGACGGCCACGTCGAAGCCTTCCTCCACCAGATTGACCATCCGGTCGCTGAAGACGACGTCCAGCTGAACCGACGTGCACATGGCGGCGAAGTCGAGCAGCGCGGGCGTCAGCTGGTTCGCGCCGAACGACATCGGGGCCGAGACCTTCAGCAGCCCGGACGGTCCCGACTGGTCGCGGACGGAGCCCTCGAGAGCCTCGAACCCCTCCAGCAGCTCGCGGGCGCGGTCGAGGTAGGCTCGGCCGACGTCGGTCAGGGACACGTCGCGCGTCGTACGGTTCAGCAGCCGCGCCTTCAGGCGGTTCTCCAGCCGGGCGACCAGCTTCGACACCTGGGCGCTGGAGACGTCCAGCTTGCGCGCGCCGTGGGTGAAGCTGCGGGCGTCGGCCACGGCCACGAAGGCGGCGATCTCGTCGAGGCGGTCCATGAGGATTGTTTCCTTTCGGGCAACACAGTCATCCAAAGTCGCTGGATTATCAACAGCACGGCTGGGGCCCACCTTCCGCTAACCCGAGGCGCTCCGGATGGGAGAGCTCGGAAACCTCGCGAAAGGACTCCCCCATGTCGCAAGCCCGCTCCGTCGCCGTCATCGTCGGCTCGCTCCGCAAGGACTCGGCCACCCGAAAGGTCGCCCAGGCGCTCGCCGCGCTCACGCCCCAACTGAAGTTCGAGATTATCGAGATCGGCGACCTGCCGCATTTCGATCAGGACCT
>NZ_JAPSKZ010000005.1 GCF_031181185.1 Phenylobacterium sp.
AAACTGCGGCTCAACGAGCCGGTGGACCGCCTGCTGCCCGAACTCGCCGACCGGCGCGTGCTGAAGACCATGGCTTCCCCCATCGACGACACCGTGCCGGCCCGGCGGCCGATCACCGTCGATGACGTGCTGACGTTCCGCCTCGGCTGGGGGGTGGTCTTCGAACCGACGCCGATCGGCCAGGCGGTGGCCGACCTGCCCGGATTCGGCATGCCCAATCCGGCCGCGCCGTTCACGACCGACAGCTGGCTGTCCCGCCTCGCCAAGCTGCCGCTGATGGCGCAGCCCGGCGAACGCTGGCTCTACACCGCAGGCTCCAACGTGCTGGGCGCGCTGATCGAACGTGCGTCCGGCCAGACGCTGGATGTCTTCTTCGAAGAACGCATCTTCAGGCCGCTGGGCATGAAGGACACCGGCTTCGCGGGGCCCGCCGACCGGCTGCCGACCGGCTATCTCGCCCAGGGGGGCAAGCTCACCGTCTACGACCCGCCGGACGGCGCCTACGCGCGCAAGCCGTCCTTCCCCGCGGGCGACTCGGGCCTCGTCTCTACGGTGGACGACTTCGACGTGCTGGCGCGGTTCCTCACGACCGGGACAGCGCAGGACGGACGACGGCTGCTGTCGGACGCGGCGCTCCGCCGGATGACCACCGACCAGCTCACCTCCGAGCAGCGCAAGGGCGGCCAGCTCATCCTCGGGCCGTATCGCGGCTGGGGCCACATCGGCGTCTATGTCGAGCCGAGTCCAGAAGGCATTCCCAAGGGCGCCTACGGCTGGGGCGGCGGCTTCGGCACGAGCTGGTTCAACGACCCCTCGCGGGATTTGACCGCCATCCTGATGACCCAGCGGTTCTTCGACGGTCCCGACGAGCCCAGGATACACAAGGACTTCTGGCGAACTGCGATCGCTGCGGCTGCCTAGTCGGTCAGCGCCTTCCGGGTCTGCTCCCAGTACTGGACGCCGGTGATCAGGGTGACGATCGCCGCCAGCCAGAAGAGGCCGTGGGCCGCCAGAGCAAAGCCGCTGCGGACTGCGGTCTCCTCGGGCAGGGAGAACGCGCCCCAGGCGGCGACGAACAGCTCCATGGCCAGCGCCGTCAGCTGGAGGGTGGTCTTCCACTTGGCGAGCAGGGTGACGGGCAGCTTCACGCCGCGGCCGGCGCCCACCTCGCGCAGCGCGCTTACGGTGAACTCCCGGAACAGGATGAGGCCGGCGGGCAGCACCACCATCGGCTGCGGGCCCAGGGACAACAGGCCCAGCACGGCGCCGCAGACCAGCACTTTGTCGCCGATCGGATCCAGGATGGCGCCCCAGACGCTGGTGGCGTCCATCTTGCGGGCCAGCCAGCCGTCAAAGAAGTCGGTCACGGCGGCGACAACGAAGGCGTAGACCGCCCAGCGCTGCAGGGCGAACTGCTGCAATGGCTCGAGCCGCTCGGAGATGTAAGGGACCGCGCCCGCCGCGGCGGCGAGCGCCACGAACATAAAGAGCGCCAGCGCCAGGCGCAGCGAGGTCAGGATGTTCGGCAGGGCTTTCATGGCAGAATCGAGCGTCCCGTCTCGAGCTTCGTTCCCGCCAGCTTAGCCTTACGACGCGTTCCGCGTCAGGCCTTGTGGAAGTGATCGTAGATGCGTTGCGCCAAGGCCTCGGACACGCCCTCCACCTTGGCCAAGTCGGCCACGGACGCCCGCGACACGCCGCGCGCCGAGCCGAAGGTGTGAAGCAGCGCCCGTTTGCGGCCAGGTCCCACGCCGTCGATCTCGTCCAGCGGGTTCTTCTTCATGTCCATGGCGCGCCGGGTTCGATGGCTGCCGATGGCGAACCGGTGGGCCTCGTCACGCAGGCGCTGGAGATAGTAGAGCACGGGGCTCTTCGGCTCGAGCATGAAGGGCTCCTTGCCCGGCATGAAGAACCGCTCGAGGCCCGCATCGCGATCGGGCCCCTTGGCCACGCCCACCACCGCAATGTCGTCCACGCCCAGGTCGGCCATGACCTCCATCGCGGCGTCCAGCTGCCCGCGGCCCCCGTCGATCAGGACGAGGTCGGGTCGGATCGCCTCGCCACCCTCCTCCTCTTCCTTCACCAGGCGGGAGAACCGCCGGCGCAGCACCTCCTTCATCATCCCGTAGTCGTCGCCCGGCGTGAGCTCGGTCGAGCGGATGTTGAACTTGCGGTACTGGCTCTTCTGGAAGCCCTCGGGACCGGCGACGATCATGCCGCCGACGGCGTTCGTCCCCATGATGTGACTGTTGTCATAGACCTCGATGCGCTCAGGCCGAGCCTCCAGGCCGAAGGCCTCGCAGACGCCGTCCAGCAGTTTGGACTGGGCCGAGCTCTCCGCCATCTTGCGGCCCAGCGCCTCGCGGGCGTTCGTCAGTGCATGCTGCACCAGCTGGCGCTTCTCGCCTCGCTGCGGCTGGCTGATTTCAACCTTGCGTCCGGACTTCTGGCAGAAGGCCTCTGCCAGCAACTCGCATTCGGACGGGGTGGTGTTGACGAGGATCAGCTTGGGAATGGGCTTGTCGTCGTAGAACTGCCCGAGGAAGGCGCTCATCACGTCCGCATCCTCGTCCGACTTGTCCACGCGCGGGAAGTAGGCGCGGTTGCCCCAGTTCTGACCGCCGCGGAAGAAGAACACCTGCACGCATGCCTGACCGCCTTCCGCGTGCAGGGCGAAGACGTCGGCCTCTTCGACCGTCTCGGGATTGATCTGCTGCTCCTGCGCGACCGAGGCCAGGGCGCGGATGCGGTCACGCAGGCGCGCGGCCCGCTCGAACTCCAGGTCCTCGGACGCCGCCTGCATTTCCTTGGCCATGCGGGCCATGACCGCCCGGCTCTTGCCCCGCAGGAAGGCGCCGGCCTCGTCGACCAGGGCGTTGTAGTCCTCGAGGCTGATCAGGCCTGTGCAAGGCGCCGAGCAGCGGCGGATCTGGTGCAGCATGCAGGGCCGCGTGCGGGTCTCGTACACGCTGTCCGAGCACGAGCGCAGAAGGAACGCCTTCTGAAGGGTGTTCAGCGTACGGTTCACCGCCCAGGCGCTGGCGAAGGGCCCGAAGTAGTCGCCCTTGATCGCATGGGCGCCCCGGTGCTTGCGCAGCTGCGGCGCGGCGTGGTCGCGCCGGATGACGATCTCGGGGAAGCTCTTGTCGTCGCGCAGCAGGACGTTGAAGCGCGGCTTCAGCTGCTTGATCAGGTTGATCTCGAGCAGCAGGGCGTCCGTCTCGGTCCGGGTGGTGACGAACTCCATCGCCCGGGTGAGGTCCACCATGTGGGCGATGCGCTGGGTGTGGAACCGCCCCTGCGCGTACTGCAGAACCCGCTTCTTGAGCGAGCGGGCCTTGCCCACGTACAGCACCTCGCCGTCCTCGCCGATCATGCGATAGACGCCGGGCCGGTCAGGCAGGCGCTTGACCTCGTCCTTGATGAGCTGGGCGCCCTTCAGCGGCGCCTCGGTGTCGAGCATGGCCTCCCATATAGGCTTCTTCGAGCCCGCTGGCAGTGCGGCGAAGGAACGAGCGGAACTCTGCCGCGTCGACGGCAGACGTTCGGGGCAGATCGGCCTGCCGCTCTCTGGCGCGATCTAGACCTTCACCGCGCCGGTCGCGATCTTCTCGAACACTGACTTGGTCACCTTCACATACCCTTTCTTCGGGTCGTGGAAGTAGAGCGGACCCTTGATCTTCGCCGGATCGTATCCGTCAGCCACCAGGTCCATCTTCCGCACCTTGAAGGTGCCGGTCGTGTCGATGGCCGGCAGGATGCGTACGAACAGCGGCTGGGCGTAGCCGGGCAGCTCACGCGCCACGTGCTCGCCGAACAGCTTGATGTCGAAGTCGGCATCCACGACCAGCGCGGCCATGCCGGCCCGGCCGTCCGCGCCATCCACTGCGACGCCGTACACCGTGGCCTGGGCCACGCCGGGACAGGCCTGCAGCCGCTCGGCCACCTCGTTGGTGGACACGTTCTCGCCCTTCCAGCGGAAGGTGTCGCCGATGCGGTCCACGAAATACAGATAGCCGTCGGCGTCCATGCGCATCAGGTCGCCGGTCGCGAACCAGGCGTCGCCACGTTCGAAGACATCGCGCAGGACCTTCTTCTCGGAAGCCTGGCGGTCGAGGTAGCCGGAGAACTCGGCGCGGGCGTCGCCGCCGATCTTGCCGATGCATTGGCCGATCTGGCCCGGTCCGCACTCGACGCAGAAGCCGTCAGGCCCGCGGACCACCTGCTCCTTCTCCACGTCGAACTGGACCAGCCGGACGTTGAAGCGGTTGCGTAGCCACTTGGGCGCACGCCCGATGGCCCCCTCGCGGCCGTCGAAGTTGAACAGGCTGACATTGCCCTCGGTCGAGCCGTAGAATTCGAGGATCTCCGGGACACGGAAGCGCTGCTTGATCACCGGCCAGACGTCGGGCCGCAGGCCGTTGCCGAACGCCAGCCGGATCTTGTGCTGGGTCTCCTCCGGAACTTCCTCGTGGTTGATGAGGTAGCGGCATAGCTCGCCGATGTAGACGAACATCGTGCAGCCTTCGGCGACCACCTCGGGCCAGAAGTGGCTCCCCGAGAACTTCCGGCGCAGGACGACCGAGCCGCCGTTCAGCAACGCCGCGCCCATGGCGCAGAGGCCGCCAGTGGCGTGATAGAGCGGCAGGGCGACGTAGATGCGGTCCGACGCCTTGGCCCCGGTCGAGCCCGCAAAGCCCCGCATGTAGAGTTGGGCCCGCATGTGGGTGATGCGGGCGGCCTTCGGCATGCCGGTCGTGCCCGACGTAAAGATCAGCAAGGCGGTGTCGCCGGCCGTCATGTCGTCGCGCACCGATCGGTCCGGCGGCAGCTGGCTGCAGCTCTTGAGGGCTTGGGCCAAGTCCCGCTGCCCGCCGTGCGCCGGGCCCAGGATCCACTGCTGAGGCGGCTTCTCGATCAGCGCCTTGGCCTGTTCGAACACGGGCGAGGTCTCCGAATCGACGATGACGTGGGCCGCGCCCGAGATGTTCAGGCAGTGCGCCAGCGGCAGGCCCGACAGCTGGTTGTTGATTAGGGCGGTGACGACGCCGACCTTCGAAAGGCCGTACCAGACGGCGAGGTACTCCAGCCGATTCGGCATGAAGAGCGCGACCGTCTGCCCGCGCCGGAGGTTCACGCCCTTGGCCCAATGGGCGTAGCGGTTGGCCATGGCGTCAAGCTCGCCATAGGTGACCGTCCGGCCCTCGAAGGTGATGGCGGGGCGGTCGCGGTGCGCGTCGACGGCCGCCTGGATGTCGTCGCAGATGAGGTTCGGGCTCTCCTTGGAGATCGACTTCACCCGGCGCAGCGTCCGGTTCAGCCCCTGCAGGAAACGCCACTCGCGCTGGAGCTTGGCCTTAAGGCGCATCAATTCCTCCGACTTGCGGGCGCGAGCTTGGGGACCAGCCCCCTCGCGGGTCAAGCGAGGCCTTGGGCGCGGATGGCCGCACCGTGTGCATAGCGCGCCGCCGCGGCGTGGCTGCAACAGACGAACCCTACGCCTCTGGGCGGCGGGCTGCGGCGATTGGGGCAGAATCTAGGCAGCGCCTAGTCGAGATCTATCAAGTTGGTCGATGAATAGGGCGACTCTTCACGGGGCTTGGACTCTGCGCCACCAGTAATAAACCCCCTTTAGGCGCGTCCGAATTCGGGTACGCCTTGCCATTATTTCGCCACGGCGCAGCTTCCTCTCGCTCCTCTCGGAACCGTTGCCAGGATGCATCGTTTTGACTTCGCGACACTTCCTTGGAGGGACACTATGTCCATGGATCATACCGGACAGCGGGGCGACGGCGCCCAGGGTTCCGGTTCAACGAATTCCGTCACCGAAGCGCCCCTGATGGCGGCGACGCCGATTTGGGAAACCCGTGGCAAGAAGCGCCGGGGCCTCGGCCGCGCCAGCACGACCGGCGCTGCGGCCCCGACCGCCACGCCCGCGGCCGCCGAGCCGCGCAGCTTCGATGCGCCGATGAGCGCAGGTCACGAGCGGCCAATCAGTGAGACCCGCCCCATGACCGACATGCGCCCGAGCGAGCCCAGCATGGCCTCGAGCGCCGCCGTCACCGATCCGATGACTGGCCGCCCCGACATGACCGACCATACGGCCGGCCATGAGGCGGACTCCGGCCTGGTGGCGCCGATCGGCCGCGGCCACACCCGCGCCGAGCCCGGCCGCAGGAGCGGCATGCCCGCAGCGGCGATCGCCGCCGGCGTCGTGGCGCTGGGCGCCGTCGGCGCCGCGGGCTGGTACGCCAGCCGCTCGAACGACGGTGTGGCCGAACTGACGCCGGGCGCTGCCCAGGAAAGCCTGGCCGTGGCCCAGGCGCCCACGACCCCGGCCGCGACCACCACGGCCGCCGCTACCGCGAACAGCGAGCGCCGCGCCACGGTGCGTACGGCGAGTACGTCGCGCACCCGCCCCGCGGCGGCGATGTCGGCGCCCAGCGCGACTGAAGCCGGCATCAACGCGAGCGGCACGGCCACTCTGCCCACCGGTCCGCAGCCCTACTCCGCCCTGAACCCGGGCGCCTCGACCGACACCGCCACGACCGGCGCGACCGGCTCGTCGGGCGTCACGACCACTCCGTCGGTCACGCCGGCGCCGATTCCGAGCACGCCGCCGATCGCTTCGGATCCGTCGCCGACGACGTCTTCGCCGGCGACCCCGGACGCCGGTTCGGCCACGCCTCCGACCGGCGCGGCGCCGCAGTAGAAGCCTAGAGTTCCGTTGGGGCCCCTCGGCTGAGGGGAACAGAGGGCGGCGCTTCGGGAGAGACGCCGCCCTTTCGGTTGGCCGCACCTTTCGATGATGACCAACGCGCGCCCGTGGCGGAGCCGCAGCGGGATGCCTAGCTTGAGCGCATGACCCGTCACATCGGCATCGTTGCCTGCTCGGCCGAAGGCGCCGCGCTCTGCTACCGAACCATCGTCCACGAAGGCGCCGGACGGCTCGGCGTGGCGGACGCCCACCCGGAAATCTCGCTGCATGGCCATTCGTTGGCGGCCTACGTGGAGCGGCTGGAGGCCCCCGACGGCCCCGACTGGGCCGGTGTGGGAGAACTCATGCTCGACTCCGCCCGCAAGCTCGTGGCCGGCGGCGCCGAGGTGCTGATCTGCCCCGACAACACGATCCACCAGGCCCTGCCGTTCATTCGCGACCGGGCGCCTGCGCCTTGGCTGCACATCGCCGAGGTCGTGGCCGAGGAGGCCGCGCGGCGCGGCTTCCGCCGCATCGCGATCACCGGCACCCGCTGGCTGACGGAAAGCGACGTCTATCCAATCGCCCTCGAGGCGCGGGGCCTCGAATGGCGCCGGCCGGAAGAGGCGGACCGCGCCGAGATGGGTCGGGTGATCATGGAGGAGTTGGTCCGAGGCGCCTTCAGTCCCGGGGCCATGGCGTTCTTCCAGCAAGTGATCGGGGAGCTGGCCAGCGAAGGCTGCGACGCCGTGGTGCTGGGGTGCACGGAGATCCCCCTGATCATCGACGACGGGAACTCGCCGCTGCCGACGCTGGACTCCACGCGGCTGCTCGCGCGGGCGGCGCTTGAGTGGGCCGCCGACCCGTAAAAAAACGCCCGGAGTTCCTGGGGGACGCTCCGGGCCAGTACCATTTCGACAGCACCAGTAAATTCTACTTTCGGTGGAATTTCCAGTGCGTCCTAGCGCCACACGATAGTAACGACTGCAACCATTCGATGCGCGCTCGCGTCGCATCGCGCCGGCGCCGGTCTTTTGCCATTGAAGGGGCTCATCCGAACCAGTCGAAGTGGGGGCTTTCCGCATGCCTGAACAGATCACCAAGCAGCTTGTGGCCGAATGGACGTCGGCGGGCCTGGTGCTGCTCTCGGGCGCGACCGCGGGCCACTTCGCGGCGACCGGCATGAACCTGGTGCAGTGGGCCGGCGCGGCCGCCGCGGTGCTGGGATCGATCACCGTCGCGGTGGCCGTTCGGGTGTGGCCCGCGCCGCAGAAGGTGGAAGCGGAGGCTAAGAGCCGAGATTAGGCGGGTCGCCAGACCTGGAGAGGTTCGCCCGAAGGCGAGTTCGAGAGCCGCCACGTCGGACGTGGCGGCCCTCTTCACATCAGTAGAAGTTCAGTTCGCTGAGCTGGAAGTCGGTGACGCCTACCAGCACCACACCGTCGCCCTGGCCGAAGTCGATGTAGGTGTCGCCGTCGTCAACCACGACCGTATAGTCGTTGGTTCCGGCCTTCTTCACCCAGAGCTCGTCGCCCTGCTCGCGGTGGTAGTCGTAGATGATGTCCCACCCGCCGTTCGCGCCCACAACGAAGGCGTCGGCTCCGAGGCCGCCGGTCAGGTAGTCGGTTCCAGTGCCGCCATCCAGCGAATCGTTGCCGTCGCCGCCATCGAGGATGTCGGTGCCGTGCACGCCGTCCGCGGTGTCATCCCCCCCGTTGGCCCAGATCGTGTCGTCGGACGAGTAGCCGACCAGCCATTCGCCCTGATCCGTGCCGTATAGGGTGTGTTTCCAGCTTCCTTGCTGCGGTTGGAACTTGGCCATGTAGTTACGTCCTCCAGTGTTGGGGATCCCTCGCGGCGTCCCAACCAGCGAGGTCGGCCAAAGCTTCCTTCACATTTCCGGGAGTCCGGCCAAGCACGGCGCAGCCGCGTGAACCGCCGGAACATGCCGCGCCTCGGCCGGGTTCCTGATGTATCGGCAAGGAGGCCGTCATGCCGAAGCCCAGCGACAAGACGCCGGCGTCGTGGAGAGCCGCCCTCGGCGGCGTGCTGACGATCGTCGCGCTGATCGTCGGCTGGGGTGTCGCCGCCCTGCAGTAGGCCGCGGACTATCGCGCGGCCTCCGGCGCCTCGCTCCCGCGCCGGGCCGGTGTGGGCAACCCAGGCAGGCGCAGACGCAGCAGGACTTTCAGCATAGGACGTTCGAGCCAACGGTGGACGGCGACGCCGGCCAGCGTCGACAGCCCCATGCCTAGCGCCATCAGGGTGAGGAACTGAGGCCACCCCTCCAGGGGCAGCTTCCGGCCCAGCCACATCACGATGGCGAGCACCAGCGTGTGGAAGAGGTAGATGGCGTAGCTGGCGTCGCCGAGCGCCTCCATGGTGCGCCAGCGGCGCGCGCGCAAATGGGTCTCGAAGCCCAGGGCGCCGGCCACCACCGCGGCGCTGGCGGCGACGACCCACACCTTCTTCAGGTCCACCCACGGGGAAGCATGGACCAGCAGGATGGCTGCGCCAGCCAGCGCCAGCGGCCAGGCGCGGGTGAACAGGTCGGCCCAGCGGGCGTGCGCCCAGGCGATCAGCACGCCCGCCAGAAAGGCGAGCAGGATGGGTCCCGTGAAAGCGCGCGCCACCGTCTCATCGGGCTGGAAGACGAAGCCGGCGGCGACCAGCGACACGATGCTGACGGTGGTGACCGCCACCACCCGCCGGACGGCCAGGCCAACGGCGAAGAGAGCGTAGAACGCCATCTCGAACGTCAGCGTCCAGCCCGGCACCAACACCGGCCAGACGGTCTCGGGGTGGCCGGGACTGGCGTGGGGAACGAGTCCGAGCGACAGCCAGAGGTGAGAGGCGTGCGGCGTCGGCAGATCGCGAAAGGCGAGCCATGCCACCCAGGTGAGGGTGGCTACCCAGTAGAGGGGCGCGATGCGAACGACACGTCGGCGCACGAACTCCGCCGGCGCTTCATGACGGGCGGCCGCGTACATGATGAAGCCGCTGATCACGAAGAAGATGTCGACGCCCGTCGTGAAGTTCCAGCCGGCCATCGGCGCGAACATCCCCGGTCGCGGATTGCGCGCATGGTGCAGCAGCACCATCAGGCACGCGACAGCGCGGAGCACCTGGATCGAGACAAGGGTTGCGGGGCGCGGCGCAGGCTGCATCAGCGCCCCTTAGCACGACGCCGCCCGGATCACAGGCCCGTGATGTCGCCGCAGGGCGCGCGGCGTCAGTTGCGGTACCGCGCTGCGATGCGCTGGGCCTCGGCCGGACCGAGGCTGGGCGGCCAGGCGAACTGCATCCGCCACCGGATGCGCGAGCAGGCCGGGCAGTTCCACCCCACCCGGCGGGCGCAATCCACCAGCCGCGTGGCGTGCCCGCCAGCCTTCAGGTCCTGCAATCGCGCGATGATCCGCTCGGGGTCATAGACCTTCCCCCAGGAACAGAACGCGCAGCTGAGCAGCACACGGCAACCGGGATAGCGGCGGAAGTCGCCGATGGAATCCTCCGGCGCGGCGGGGATCGGACGCATCTTCCAGGCGGGCGCAGACGACATATGAGAACAAAAACAGAACTTATCTTGAGGCGCCACGATCCAGAAGTTGCGTTCGGCCATTCGTCGCCCCGGCGTTGGCGCGGGAGCTGACGTGCGCTAACGCGGGCCCGACGGGCCAGGCCTCCAGCGCGAACCTTTGGAAACAGGTCGGCGACGTGACAACGGCTCACGCGGCGATGCGCGACTGTTCGGCAAGGGCGGCCAGAACCTGCTTAGGGACGAGACGACCGCGGATGCCTGGCGCCCAGAGCTCGCCCTTCAGCGGCACGTCCCTCAGCCCCATCGCGTCGAGCAAGGTGGCATAGTAGCTGTTGGAGTTGCCGCGCCGGATCGCCGGCCACGGATAGCGCAGGGCCGCGGCGTTCACGGCGGCGCGCACGGCTTCAGCACGCAGCAGCTTCTCGGCGACCCCCGCCGCTGAGCCGTCGAACAGCACCCCTTGCGGATGGGCCTCGTCATAGAAGCCGGTCCGGTGGGGAAAGTCCTCGCCCCAGACGACCTCGCGCCGGAACGGCGCCAGTCCGCCCAGGAACGGCAGCTGGGCGCCGCCGGGACCACGGGCGATGCCGTGCAGCTCGCGCACGATGCGGCCCGCCTCATCTTGGATCGCGATGAAGGTATGAGCGCCGAAGCGCCAGCGCCCGCAGCGGACGGCGGGCGTCTGGACCTTCAGCAGGCGACGCGTGTCCACGCCGTGTCGGATGGCAAGCCTACTCCGCCGGCGCGAGCGGCACCTGGATCTCGCCCCCGGTCTCCCGGAATTTCTTCGACATCTCCTCCATGCCGGTAGCGACCTCGTTCTGGCCACGGGCCGCGTCGCGGATGTCCTGGCTGATCTTCATCGAGCAGAACTTCGGCCCGCACATCGAGCAGAAGTGGGCGGTCTTGAACGCCTCCTTCGGCAGGCTCTCGTCGTGGTACTCGCGCGCCGTCTCGGGATCCACGCCCAGGTTGAACTGGTCCTCCCACCGGAACTCGAAGCGGGCGCGGCTGATGGCGTCATCCCAGGCGCGGGCCGCCGGATGGCCCTTCGCCAGATCGGCGGCATGGGCGGCGAGCTTGTAGGTCATCACGCCGACCTTCACGTCCTCGCGGTTCGGCAGGCCCAGGTGCTCCTTAGGGGTCACGTAGCAGAGCATGGCGGTGCCGAACCAACCGATCATGGCCGCGCCGATGGCCGAGGTGATGTGGTCATAGCCAGGGGCCACGTCGGTGGTGAGCGGGCCAAGGGTGTAGAACGGCGCCTCGCCGCAGACGGCCAGCTGCTTGTCCATGTTGGCCTTGATCTTGTGCATCGGCACGTGACCGGGGCCTTCGATCATCACCTGGACGTTGTGCTTCCAGGCGATCTGGGTGAGCTCGCCCAGGGTTTCCAGTTCGCCGAACTGGGCTGCGTCGTTGGCGTCGGCGATCGAGCCCGGGCGCAGGCCATCGCCCAGCGAGAACGAGACGTCGTACGCCTTCATGATCTCGCAGATCTCCTCGAAGTGCTCGTAGAGGAAGTTCTCGCGATGGTGGGCCAGGCACCACTTGGCCATGATCGAGCCGCCGCGCGACACGATGCCGGTGACGCGGTTGGCGGTCAGCGGGACATAGGCCAGGCGCACGCCGGCATGGATGGTGAAATAGTCGACCCCCTGCTCGGCCTGTTCGATCAGTGTGTCGCGGAAGACGTCCCAGGTCAGGTCCTCGGCGACGCCGCCCACCTTCTCCAGCGCCTGGTAGATCGGCACGGTGCCGATCGGCACGGGGCTGTTGCGGACGATCCAGTCGCGGATGTTGTGGATGTTGCGACCGGTGGAAAGGTCCATGACCGTGTCGGCGCCGCAGCGGATGGCCCAGACCATCTTGTCCACTTCGTCCGAGACGTGGCTGAGGACGGCCGAATTGCCGATGTTGGCGTTGATCTTCACCAGGAAGTTCCGGCCGATGATCATCGGCTCGAGTTCGGTGTGGTTGATGTTGGCCGGGATGATCGCACGGCCGCGGGCGATCTCGTCGCGCACGAACTCGGGCGTCACGAAGTCGGGGATCGAGGCGCCGAAGTCCTCGCCGTCGCGGACGAACGCCTCCGTTTCCTTCCGTCGCATGTTCTCGCGGATGGCGACGTATTCCATCTCGGGCGTGATGACCCCGCGGCGCGCGTACTCCAGCTGGGTGACGTTGCCGCCGGGCTTGGCGCGGTAGACGCGACGCGGGGCGGTGAATTCTGGCGCCAGGTGCTCGCCGCGGGCGAAGCCGTTGTCCTCCGGCTTCACGGCGCGCGGATGTTCCACGACCTCGACGTCGCCGCGGGACACCACCCAGGGCTCACGCGTGCGCGGCAGCCCCCTGTCGATGTCGATGCGGACGGCCGGGTCGGTGTAGGGTCCGGAAGGATCGTAGAGCGTCAGCGGCGGCTCGCCCGCCGACGGATGCACCGCCACCTCGCGGAACGGCACCCGGATGTCCGGCCAAAGCACGCCAGGTTGGTACACCTTCTTCGAGCCCGGGCGCTCCCCGGTCGGGATGATGGCGGCTTCGAGGGTTCCGGCAGGCTTGTTCATCGCGTAGCTCCGTAGCGGCACGGATCGCGGGCGACGCCGAAGGACTCGGGGCGGGTCGTGTGAATGGCCCTTCCCTTCGCCGGCATGACCCGGATCAGGTTCGACGGGTCGTGGGCTCACCCACCTCTCAGCCGCTTGCGCGCGGCCCCCCGAGGATTGCCGCGGACGCTACGCCCGAACCAACGCCAGGGAAAGGCTCAAAAGCGAAGACGCGGAACGGGCGGAACCTTATTAGGTTGTGGGGTGGACCTCCGGAGGAACGCCATGAAGCCTGCGTCCTTGTCGTTGCTGGCGGCGGCAGGCCTGGCCGCCTGCAGCGCCTATCCCCTCTCTCCGCCGCCGGAACCGCTGCTGCCGCCGGCGCCGGCGGGCGCCTCCCTGGCGGGCGGCGACTGCTTTCGCACCAGCGACATCCGCAACCACACCATCCTGAACTCCCGCACCCTGTTGCTCCGGGTGAACCGCGGAGAGGTCTACCGGGTCACCATGGCCGGCGCTTGCCTGGCGGGCGCCATCTCGTCGGACCCGCTGGTGATGAACCAGCCGCCGGGTTCGCCCATCGTCTGCCGACCCCTCGACTTCGACGTCGGCGTCAGCAAGGGCGGCATCCCGAACCGGTGCATCGTGGAGTCGATCGACCGCCTGCCGCCCGAACAGGTGGATGCCCTGCCGCGGAAGTTGAAGCCCTAGGCATAAGCCTATAGCGGGTGGGGCATGCACTTCGCCCGCTACAACCCCGTCCGCTTCGCCCATCTTCCCACGCCGCTGGAGCCCCTGCCCGGCCTGGCGGAGGCGCTGGTCACACCGGGCGGCGGCGGCCCCACGCTGTGGATCAAGCGCGACGACTGCACCGGCCTCGCCGGCGGCGGAAACAAGACTCGCAAGCTCGAATTCCTGCTGGGCGACGCCCTGGCCAACGACGCGGACACGATCGTGACCCAAGGGGCGGTCCAGTCGAACCACGTCCGGCAGGCGGCCGCGGCGGCGGCGCGCTTCGGGCTGAAGTGCGAGGTGATCCTCGAGCATCGCACTGGAAGCCAGGCGCATGACTACAACCGCTCGGGCAACGTGCTCCTGGATGAACTGCTGGGCGCCAGGATCCGCCATGTGCCGGCCGGGACCGACATGAACCAGGCGCTGGGCGACGTGGCCCAGGAGGTCGCCGACGCCGGCGGCCGGCCCTATGTCATCCCGGGCGGCGGCTCCAACTGCGTGGGCGCTTTGGGCTATGCGGAATGCGCTCTGGAACTGGTCGCCCAAGCGAACGAACTAGGCCTCGAGATCGACCGCATCGTGACGGCGACCGGTAGCGCCGGCACTCACGCGGGCCTTGTGGCGGGCCTGGCGGTGATGGGGGCGGACATTCCGGTGCTGGGCATCGGCGTACGCGCCCCGAAGGACGTGCAGGAGGCCAACGTATTTAAGCTGGCGCGCGAGACGGCGGCCCTGCTGGGCTTCGAAGAGCGGGTCAAGCGCGACATGGTCGTCGCCGACTGCGACTACGTGGGCGAGGGCTACGGTCTGATCGACCATGTTGTGATCGAGGCGCTGAAGCTGGCCGCGCGCGCCGACGGGATCCTGCTGGACCCCGTCTATACCGGCAAGGCGATGAAGGGGCTGATCGCGCTCAGCCGCGCCGGCGCCTTCGACGGGGAGACGGTGGTGTTCCTGCACACGGGGGGCGCGCAGGGTCTGTTCGGCTACCAGACTGAGTTGGACGGCAAGCTATGACTGAGGACGCCGAGACCCTGACGCTGGGCGTTCTGGGGGGCATGGGGCCCGCGGCGACCCTGGAGTTCCTGGCCCGGCTCCAGGCCTATACGCCGGCCGAACGCGACCAGGACCACATCCGCGTGGTGGCCGACATCAATCCGCGCGTGCCCGATCGCAACACGCCGGGCTCCAACGCCGGCGGCGTGCTGGCGGAGATGGCCGGCGCGCTGCGTGGCGCGGGCGCCGAGGTGCTGGCGATGCCGTGCAATACGGCGCACGCCCACGCCGACCTGATCCAGCGGGCCTCGGGCCTGCCGCTGATCGACATGATCGACCTGGGCGCCGAAGCGGCCCAGCAGAGCGGCGCGCTGCGCGCCGGCGTCCTGGGCACGAAGGGCGCGCTGAAGCTCTATCGGGAGTACTTGGCCGCCCGGGGCATGGGCCTCGTCTCCCTCCCGTCCGAGCGGCAGGAGGCCTTTATGGAGACGCTCTACCGGATCAAGGCGGGCGACGACGGCGAACAGGCGGCCGCGGCGATGCAGGGCTTCGCCGCCGAGCTGGTCAAGGCCGGAGCAGAGGTCGTGGTGGCCGGCTGCACCGAAGTGCCGCTGGTGCTGGCGCCCGAAGACGTCAGGGTCGAACTCGTCGATCCTGGCGACCTCCTCGCCCGTCGCTGCGTGGCCGTTTGCCTGGGCTATGAGCCCACGCCGCAGGTGGGCGGCTGAGACGGCTACCTTCCGAGGGGGCGCCTGTGTTAATGAGGCTGCCCGTGGAGCGAACGCGCTCGCCAGCCGTTCCACTCAAGCTTCGATCTTCCGGAGCCAGTACGAAGACCGAATGCACGCCTCTCCCGCCATAGCCGACGAGATCCTGAAGCGCGCGGTCAAGGCCGTGCCGAGGGGCGTCGACGAGCTGCGGCGGGTACTCGCCGACGAGCCCTTGCCGATCTACGTCACCGATGCCGAGGGGCTGGTCACCTACTTCAATAGGGCCTGCGTCGACTTCGCGGGCCTCACGCCGCAACTGGGGCAGGCGCGCTGGTGCGTGACTTGGAAGCTCTACACCGACGACGGCGCATTCTTGCCGCACGCGGACTGCCCGATGGCGGTGGCGATCAAGACTCGGCGCCCGATCCGCGGTGTGACGGCTCTGGCCGAGCGTCCCGACGGCGTCCGTGTCCGTTTCATGCCGTTCCCCACGCCGGTGTTCGACGAGGACGGCGAACTGGTGGGCGCTGCCAATGTGCTGATCGACCTCAGCGATGCGCAGCAGGCGGAGTTGCTGCTGGCTCAGGCCCGCCGCTGCCGCTGGCTGGCCGGCACGGTGAAGGACGCCCAGACCGCCCTTACCCTGAACCGGATGGCGGAAGAGTACGAGCAGAAGGCCTTCCTCCTCGGAAGGAAGGCCTGAGCGTCACAGCGTCCTGGCGCTGAAGGTGTCGCAGGCCGCCGGATCGCCAGCCTCCACGCCCCTGCGGAACCAGCGCATGCGCTGCTCGGAGCTGCCGTGGGTGAAGGCGTCGGGCATGACCCGGCCCTGCGACTTGCGCTGGAGCGTGTCGTCGCCGACCGCGCTGGCGGCGCGCAGGCCATCCTCGATGTCGCGGGGATCGAGCGCCACCTGACCGTTCGAGACGCGCGCGGCGTGGGCGACCCAGACGCCCGCGTAGCAGTCGGCCTGCAGCTCCAGACGCACCGAACCGCTCGTCGGTCCCTTGGCGCCCATGCGCTGAGCCTCTTCCGAGGCGCCCGTCAGGTTCTGAACGTGATGGCCGATCTCGTGAGCGATGACGTAGGCCCGCGCCGCTTCGCCTCCGGCGCCGAACTTCGTCTCGAGTTCCTGCCAGAACGAGAGGTCCAGATAGACCCTACGGTCGGCCGGGCAATAGAACGGCCCCATCGCCGCCTGGCCCATGCCGCAGCCGGTGCCGGTGGCCTGATCGTAGATGACGATGGCGTCCGCCGGCCGGTAACCCTGCAGCTGGGTCTTCCAGACGTCGTCAACGTTGGTGGCCACTACGTCGACGAAGCGGCCGGCCTCATCGGCGGGGCCGCCGCGCACGCCTTCCTGCTGTTGCACCTGGCCGCCGCCCAGCACCTGAGTGGTCGTCGAAGGATCTATGCCGAAGACGAAATAGCCGATCAGCGCCAGGATCACCCCGCCTGCGCCGAGCCCCCCGACGGCGCCGGCCGGGCCAAGGCCCCGACGGTCCTCGATATTGCCGGAGCCCCGGCCGCCGGACCAGCGCATAGGTTCGCCTCCTAGATGATCTCAGGCGACGCTAACGCGACCGGGCGCACGGAAGTTCGTCAGCGGCGGTTCTGGGAAATCTCGCGAACGCGGCGGTCCGAGTCGGCCAGCGTCTTGTCAGGGATGCTAGGCAGCTTGGACGTGTCGATGTTCCCCACCGGCGCCGGATAGGGCAGCCGCGGCAGAAGGACCGGCGCGCGTTCCGCCTGGATCCGCGCTGCATGCTGCTCCGTACGCAGCCGGGCCTCCATCGCAACGAGTTCGTTGTGCTGCGCGACCTGCTGCTGTTGCAGAAGCTGCTGCTGAGCCCGCAGTTCGTCCATGCGGAGTTGATACTGGGCGGACTGGCCGAAATCCTGGGCGGCGGCTGGAGCGGCCGCGGCGGCAGCCAGGAGCATGAGGAGCGCGCGCATCCGGTCCATATGGGTTGCGCCGGTCAGAACCCTAGCGCCGCTGTACCGTGAACCGGGCGAGTTCGCGGCGCGGCGCGTCCCACTCGGGGCTGAGCTCGACGGCCTTCTGGTAGTCGAAGTAGGCCGACTTCATGTCGTCCAGGCCTTCGTGCGCCAGGGCGCGGTTGTAGTAAGCCTTCTCCGGTTCATCGACGCCCAGCTCCAGCGCCCTGTTCAGGTCGGAGAGCCCCGCAGCGTACTGGCGGGCGCCGACGAGGGCCGCGCCCCGATTGACATAGGCTTCCGCCAGGTCGGACTTGAGCTCAACGGCGCGATCGAAGTCGGCGCGGGCGGGTCCGAACTCCGAACGGCGGAGCTTCATGATCCCGCGGTTGACGAAGGTGCCGGCGCGGTCGCGCTGCGACAGCATCTCGGTCTCGATGGCCAGGGTGCACATGGCTTCGAACCGGCGCTCGGACTCTCCGGCGAGGGCGGCGTTCGAGCACTGACGGGCCATGCCGCCCCCGAGAACCGTCACCGATTGAGCGGCCGCCACCGACCCGGCCAGCAGGGCGCCGGCGGCGAAGCTGAGAAGCATCAGGGCGTTGCGCATCGGACCAGCCTTTCGCGTCCGGCGACAAGGCTCCGCCCGTAGCGCCGTTCTGTCAACGCGGGCGGTCAGGCCGGTTGTCGGAACCGGCGCAACTCGCGGTGAAGAATGTAGACCCCGCTGGCCGCCACCACGACCGCGCCTGCGATGGTCGCCGGATGCGGCAGCTCGCCCCAGATCACCAGGCCCAGCAGGGCGGCCCAGACCAGCTGGGTGTAGTCGAACGGCGCCACGACGCCGATCGGTGCGCAACGCAACGCCTCGGTCAGGAACAGCTGGCCCACGCCGCCGATAAGGCCCGCCAGCACGAGGAGGCCGAGCGTGGGCAGGTCCGGAACCCTCCAGCCGAAGAGCAGCGATCCGGCGAGGCCCAGCACCGTCCCGCCCAGAGTGAAATAGAAGACGATCGTCGGCCCGCGCTCCGTGTCGGCGATCTGGCGGATGGCGACCATGGCCCCGGCAGCCCCCATGGCGGACAGGAGCCCCAGCGTGACCCCCACGACGTTCATGTGGCCGGGGACGGGCCTGGCCATGATCATCACGCCGACGAAACCCACGATCACGGCGGCCCAGCGGTGCCGCCCCACCTTCTCCGCCAGCAGCAGGGCCGAAAGTGCGGTCATGAACAGGGGCGAGGCGAACTGCAGGGCGGTCGCTTCGGTGAGCGGCAG
This sequence comes from Phenylobacterium sp., assembly GCF_031181185.1. Classification (GTDB taxonomy): domain Bacteria; phylum Pseudomonadota; class Alphaproteobacteria; order Caulobacterales; family Caulobacteraceae; genus Phenylobacterium. The sequence continues at coordinate 18,439 of NZ_JAPSKZ010000005.1, forward strand.
GTGCTGGACGGCGGAGAAGCCGCAGACCATCCCGGAAAGGCCGACGGCGGATCGCAGCAGATGACCGAGCGGGCGGCGCGTCTTCAGTACCTCGAACCCCGTCGTTCGCCAGATGTAGAGGCCGAGCGGGAGGAAGGCGAAGGCGTTGCGGAAGAAGATGATCTCGAAGACCGGCACGCCGCGGTCACCGCACCATTTCACCAGCGCCGAGAGCAGCGCCATGCAGGCCATCGCCAGGACGCGCAATGTGATGCCCAGGAGCGGGCGGTGGACGGGCGCGTGCGGATGGGCGGAAGACACGCCGGCGGTTTGAGCGGATGCGCCGCCCCGGTCAACGACCAGTTGCCGGGGCATGGCCCGGCCAATCTCAGGCCGCGCGGCGGGCGTCCTCGAACATCAGCGGAAGGCGCACCTGAGCCTCGAACCCTGGCGTCATCGGCTGGGTCGTGAGCCGGCCATCCGCCCCGAAGAGGGTTTCGAGACGGGCGGCGACGTTGGCGAGGCCGATGCCAGCGCCGGGCGCGGCCGGCGTGACCGCGGCCCCGTCGTCGCGAACCGTCAGCACAAGGCTGCGCCCGTCGGCGTACGCCGAGACGCGCACGGTCACGCGACGCTTCGAGGCCGCGACGCCGTGCTTGACGGCGTTCTCCACCAGCGGCTGCAGCAGGAAGTGGGGGATCAGCGCCGGATAGAGCGCCTCGGGCGCGTCGATCTCGACGGCCAGCCGCTCGCCGAAGCGCGCCGCCTCGATCTCCAGGTAGGAGCCCACGACGTCCAGTTCCTCCTGCAGCGGCAGCATCGCGCCGGCGGGGGCGCTCAGGGAGGCGCGGAAGAAGCTGGAGAGGCGGCTGACCACCGCCACCGCCTCCGGATTGCGCCCCGCGCCGACCAGCGAGGTCACGGCGTTCAGGGCGTTGAACAGGAAGTGCGGATTGATCTGGAAGCGCAGCGCCGCCAGTTGCGCCTCCTGGGCGGCGGCCCGCGCGGCCGCGAGGGTCCGCTCGCGCTCCTCGGCCTGGATGCTGGCGAGCGTCAGCGCCACGGCGCAGGCGAAGATCACGTGCACCGCCGCCAGCGAGGTGAAGTTGGTCAGCAGCACCAGGTCCCAGTCGCTGACGAAGCCGGGTTTCGCCCCTCCAGGCGAGCCTGGGCCCATCATCGCCATGAACAGCATCGAGTCGGTGATGGTGTGTCCGATGAGCGAGGCCAGGGTCGAGCCGATCGCCGCGGCGACGCGGGGGGCCTTCGGCAGGCCCCGGGCCTTCCACTGGCCGAGGAAGATGCTGAAGCAGAAGATGACGCCCAGGGCGGCGCAGCCGACGAAGTAGAGCGCCGTCAGGCGATCGATGCCGCGGGTCGTCAGCATGGGCGCCAGATAGAAGCTCTGGTTGACGACCCAGAGCACGATGCACCAGAGCATGGCCTGCCCGGCCAGGCGAACGCCCTGTCGGTCTCTCACGCGCAGATCCTCGCGCCGCGGAAAGCGCGAGCTTAGCACGGGCCTGCGGCGGAGGTCCGCCGCTCGTCGCAGAAAATCGGCCGCTCGTCGCCGAACGCGCGCATTCGTCGCGAAAGTGGGAGGGCCGCCTTCGGGGCGAGCGGCCCTCCCTTTCGCCCTAGCTAGCCTAGAAGGCGTAGCGCAGGGTGAACCGAACGCTGCGCGGCGTCTGGTACGAGCGCGGCAGGCCGTAGGATGGCACCGCCAGCCCCGGCGCGCCGCCCGTCTCGCCCTGCTCGACGACGCGGGTGACGTTCTTCTCGTCGAACAGGTTGAACACGTCGACGGCGGCGCTGACCGATCCGAAGCCCTCGCGCTCCTGGACGATGTCCCAGGTGACGTTCAGGTCGGTGTTGGTGACCCAGCCCGTGCGGCCGGCGGAGCCGCGCGGCGTCAGAGTGCGCGTGCCGTTGATGTTGCAATACCAGGCCGACGGCGAGTTGCCGGGGGTCGGGTCATCGGGGTGGTAGCCGATGCATCCGTAGGGGCGGCCCGACTGGGCGTAGAAGTTCGCGCCGATCCGCAGCCGCTCGGTCGCCTGCACGAAGCCGTACAGCTTGAAGGTATGACGGTGATCGTTCGGCAGGTAGCCATAGGCGCCGTCTTCGAGGAAGAAGGCGTCGAAGTCCTGGGTGATCGAGGCGTCGGTCTGCCCGGTGTCGGACTTCACCGCGCCTTCGTAGTTGCCCTTTGACTTCGCCCAGACGTACGAGCCCTGCAGCGCCCAGCGGCCGTCGAACGGACGCTCGAAGGTGAACTCCAGCGCGTCGTACTTCCGCTTGGCCTTGGAGAAGCCGAGGTCCTCTTCGGTGAAGGTGATCTCGCGCAGGTTCGTGCCGGCCGGGCCGCCCAGCAGGTCCAGCATGATCCGCATCTCGCGGCCGGGGTTGAACATCACGTAGTGGCCGGAGAAGCGGTCGTTAGCCGTCGCGCCATCGACGACCGCGCAACCCGCGTCGTTGGTGCGGGCGCAGTAGCGGTCCAGCACGGCGCCGTGACCGAGGTCGGTATCCTCGATCGTCGAGGCCAGGTTGCGGCGCACGTAGCGCAGGCCGGCCCGCCAGCCGTCGAACATGCCGCCGTCGAATTCATGCTCGTAGCCGAGGATGAACTCCTCCTCGTACATCGGCTTGATGTTCTGGCTGACGATCGAACCCGGATTGGGCGGCGTAGCCTGAGAGAGGATCGCGTCGGGCTGCAGGCGCTCGCCGAGGATCGGGATGCCGTTCGCGTCCCGCGCGATGCTGCCGTCGGGGTTCACCGTCACTCGCCGGTAGGTGATGCGGAAGTCCTCGCCCGAGACCGCCCGGATCGAGGTGTTCGTGGCGATCGGCAGGTAGTAGCGGCCAAACGAGCCATAGACCTTGTCGCGCCCCTCGCCGCGCGGGTCCCAGGTGAAGCCGAGGCGCGGCGCCAGCTGGTTATCGAGCTTGATGTAGCTGTCGCCGTCCCGGTTCTTGTAGTTGTAGGTGTCGAGACGGAGGCCCGCCTGGATCGTCAGGGTGTCGGTGACGTCCCAGGAGTCCTGGATGTAGGCGGCGCTCTGCTCGGCGTCGAACTCGCCGGCTGAACCCAGGTAGGTGCTCTGGGCGTAAACCGCGCGCGGCAGGGACGTGCCCGGGATCACCCGGTCGAAGATGTCCATGACCACGCCGCCGTTGTACCCGTGCGTGTCGGTGGACACGAGGTCCTCGCGGTCATAACCCACGCGGATGTGGTGCGAGCCGAAGAAGTTGGCGTAGAAGTCCGCGTCCACCCGATAGGTCTTGCGGGTGTCGAGGCCGGTGGGCTGCAGCGCCGCGGCCACGTTGGCCGGGGTCAGGAACACGGTGGTGGTGGTGCGGCGGTCACGGATGCGCGGCACGCCCACCAGATCACCCTCATCCTGCTGATCGGACTTCACCTCGCCGTAGAGGGCCGAGAGCGTGAACCAGTCGGTGAACGCTCCGGTGTACTTGTAGATCTGGTTGAAGCCGCCGGCGTTCTCCGTATAGCCGAGGCCCTCGCCGATGATCCCGCGGCGCGCGTCGAAGTCGAAGAACCGCTGCTCGTTCTGGGCCTCGTCCGAGAACAGGGTCGCCTCGAGCCGCTGACGGTCCGTGATGTTCAGGTCGAACTTGGCCAGCCAGCGCGGGCTGTCGCTCTTCGTATGCTGCTGCGTGCCGCGGTAGAGGTTCTCGCCGGTGAGGCCCAGCGAGGTCACGCCGAAGTACTCTTCGGTCTTGCGGTGATTGTAGAGGCCGAAGAAGAACAGCCGGTCCTTCAGGAGCGGGCCGCTCAGATAGACCGAAGTGTCGAGCGCCTCGTAGCTGGCGGCGTTGTTGTAGACGCGCGCGCCAGAGACGCCGACGCCGCCGGCCGAATAGGCGTCCGGCACGTTGGTCGCCAGGCTCTTCGGCGTGTAGGCGACGGTCGCGCCGCCGTGCCATTCGTTGGACCCCGACCGGGTGACGATGTTGACCACGCCGCCGGTCGCGCGGCCGAACTCGGCCTGATAGCCGCCGGTCTTCACGTCGATCGACTGGAGAGCGTCGAATGGCAGGTCCGCGTACCCGAGGAGGTGCCGCACGTCGGTGACGTTCAGGCCGTTGATGTAGTAGACGCTTTCGGCCGCCGAGGTGCCGCCGACCACCAGCGTCGACTGGTTGCGCCGCGAGCTGGCCGCGATGGTCGCGTCGGGACGCGACACGCCGGGGGCGAGCAGGGCCACGTTTGCGATCGAGCGGCCGATCGGCACCTGCTGGGCCAGTTCCTGGACGTCGATCACCTGCCCGATGTCGGTGCGCGCGAAGTCGCGCGTCTGGCGGGCGCCGGTGACCACCAGTTCGTCCACGGTGCCGCCGCCGCCCAGGGTGAAGTTGAACGACGAGCCGCCGGGCTGGACGCTGATCCGCTGGTTCGACAGCGAACCGGCGGGGCTGCTGATGGTGGCGGCGTAGGGCCCCACCGGCAGAGCGTTGATCTGATAGCGGCCGTTGGCGTCGGTGGTCGCCTCGCGCGAGACCCCCTGCCCGGAAACCACCGTGACCGTGGCGCCAGCGACAGGCGCGCCGTCCGCGGTCTCCACGCGGCCCGACAGATTACCCGAGGTATAGTCCTGCGCCGTTGCGGCGGTCGGCAGCAGCGCCGGAACGGCCAGCGCCAGCGCGCTCGCGCTGGCATACAGCGTCGAGGCCAGCAGGCGGCCCCGGATCGTCGAACTTTTCACGTGTTTGCACTCCAGCCCTGCGGAGGCGGCCGTCTTCGCGGCCCGCGCTCGCAAATCCCCAGGCGACGCCTCTGCGGCGCCGCTCCCTGGCTGGAACCTGGCAGCGCTGCGGCTCTTACGGTGGCGCTTTGCGACGAATGTGCCGGGGCATGCGGCGAACGGCGCCGCAGCTGGAGAGCGATCAGTCCAGCCCGAGGGCCTCGGTGACGCGCTTGACGTAGCTCACCCCGACCTCGACCGCCGCGCCGTCTTCTGTGTGCAGGCGCATGACGTTGCGCCCTGAACGCTCGACCCGCGCCACCGCGTCCGGGCGCACGAATGCCGAGCGATGGACGCGAAGCAGCTTGGCCGGATCCAGCCGCTCGGCCAGTTCGGTCATGGTAGCCCGGAGGATGTAGGTCTTGGTCGCCGTATGGATGAGGGCGTAGTCGCGTGCGGCTTCGATGCGGCGGATCTGATCCACCCGCACCCGCACATAGCCGTCGCGGCGCCGGATCCACAGCTCCTCGTCGTAGCCAGCCTTCTCCGCCGTCGGGCGAGCCGCCGCGTCGCGCTCGATCTTCTCGTAGGCGTCCAGCATCTCGCGTCTGCGGCGCGCGCGTCGGACAGCTTCGGCGAGGCGGTCCACCTGGACCGGCTTCAGAAGATAGTCGACCGCCTCGAGTTCGAAGGCCTCGGGCGCATGTTCGGCGAAGGCGGTGACGAAGACGACCTCGGGCCCTTCCCCCCGGTCGATGGCGCGCGCGACGGCCAGGCCGCTGCGCCCGGGCATCTGGATGTCGAGCAGCACCAGGTCGGGGCGCGCCGATGCGATCCGCTCCACGGCCTCGTCGCCGTCGGCCGCGACGCCGACCAACTCCACGCCCGGCAGATCACGAAGGCAGCGCGCCAGCCAGTCCGCGGCCAGCGGTTCGTCGTCGACAACAAGCACACGCAACGTCAGGCGACCCGCAAAGTACGGCGCAGGAACGGAACTCCCATTCCCGAGCTTCGAAATTCCCAACGCCAGCCTAGCAGCGTTGGTCGCCCGTCAAAGCAGGATCCGTCGCACCGAATCCGGTGTCCGTCGCAAGAAGGTGGGGCGAGACTGGAGCGGGTGAGGGGAATCGAACCCCTGACATTCAGCTTGGGAAGCTGACGTTCTACCTCTGAACTACACCCGCGGCGCTCCGGAGAGGCGCTCCCCCGATAGCCGTCTTGCCAGCCCCGGGCAAGGCTGGCGTCAGCGTCGCCGACGCGTGAGCTTCTGAGGCGGCATGATCGGCGGCTCGATCTGGACGATCTCCAGGTCATCGCCGACGACGCGCCCGCGGAAGTCGGTTCGGATCTGGAAATCCCGCCCACCGGTGACGTCGATCAGCGGCTCGATGGTGTGGAACGCCACCTCACCGCGCTCCCAACGGATGGGGCCGGAGACCGCCACGCGGCATTCGCCCTGGCAGATCAGCACCTCGGCCCAACCGGCGGCGCGAATGTCCACCGAAAGGCCGTCCCGCTCTCCGGTGAGAGGATCCTGGACGATGCTCGAAAACAGCGCGGCCGGCGGCCTCCCGACGTTGGGCTGAGCGTGCGCCTCAGCGGCGAAGAGCAGGACGGCGACCGCGGCGGGGTTGCGGAGCATCGGAGGGACTGTGGCACGAGCGCTGTGAACAGGCGACGCTTCTTCAGGCGCACGGTTCGGCCTAGGTTCCCCGCCATGTCCGAACCCATGACTTATGCGCGCTACCTGGCGCTCGACGAGTTGCTCGCCTGCCAGAGGCCGCTCAGCGACCGTCACGACGAAACCCTGTTCATCGTCATCCACCAGGCCAAGGAGCTATGGCTCAAGGAGATCATCCACGAGGTCGGCCTGGCCAAGCGGCTGGTGGCCGCGGGCGACGTCGAACCGGCCTACAAGGCCCTGGCCCGGGTGTCGCGCATCCAGACCATCATGACCCTATCCTGGGACGTGCTGGCGACGATGACGCCCGCCGACTACCTGAGCTTCCGCGAGAGCCTGGGGACCAGCTCAGGCTTCCAGTCCCACCAGTTCCGCACCCTGGAATATCTGCTGGGACTGAAGGACGAGAGCTTCCTGCGGTTCCACGCTGAACGCCCCGAGGCGCTGGCCCAGCTCAAGGCGGCCCTCGAACAGCCCAGCCTGTACGACGTGGCTATCGCACAGCTGCCCAAGCATGGGCTGGCCGTCCCCGATGCGGTGCTGCACCGGGATTTCTCCGCGCCCTACGAGCCCTCGCCAGCCGTGGAGGCCGCGTGGCTCGAGGTGTATCGCGACACGAAGCGCTACTGGGAGCTCTACCAACTGGCCGAGAAGCTCGTGGATCTGGACGACGCCCTCGTCACCTGGCGGCACAAGCACGTGCTGACGGTCGAGCGGATCATCGGCGGCCGCCCGGGCACCGGCGGCACCGACGGGGTCGGCTACCTGGCCCGAACGCTGCAGCGGCGCTGCTTCCCCGAGCTTTGGAGCCTGAGGACCAAGCTGTGAAAGCGCGGAAGGACCTCTTCTCCCGTGCGCTGGCCGCGGCGCCCTGCCGGCTGCACCTGGCGGCCCACAGCCATCACCTGTGGCCGGACGTCACCTTCGACGCCCAGCTCGAGGCCTGGCAGGACGCCGCGGCCCTCGCCGACCGCAAGTGGGACAAGGCGCTGGGCGAGATCTATCCGGCAGCCCAGGCGCTGGTCGCGCGCGAGCTCGGCCTCCCCTCGCCCGAAACGGTGGTGTTCGCGCCGAACACCCACACGCTGCTGACGGTGCTGAGATCCGCCTTCGAGACGCGTCCGCTTCGGGTCATGTCGACCGACGGGGAGTTCCACTCGTTCCGGCGGCAGGCGCAGCGCTGGGCCGAAGCCGGCGAGATCGAGCTGACGCTGATCGACAGCGAGTCGCCGAATTTCGTCGAGCTCTTCCTCGCAAGCGCCCGGAGCGGCGACTTCGACCTGATCTTCGTGAGTCACGTCTTCTTCAAGACGGGCCTGGTGTTCGACCGCGTGTGGGAGCTGGCCGAGCTCGCGAGGCCGCAGGGACCGTGGGTAGTCGTCGACGGCTATCACGGCTTCCGCGCCGTTCCGACCGACCTGTCCGAGGTCGCCGACCGGATGTTCTATATGGCCGGAGGCTACAAGTACGCCATGGCCGGCGAAGGCGCCGCCTTCCTGCACGCACCGCCGGGGTTCGGTCCGCGGCCGGCGCTGTCCGGCTGGTACGCCGAGTTCGGCGATCTGGAGGGGCCGCCGGGCGGGATCGGCTACACGCGCGACGCCGGCCGCTTCCTGGGCGCCACCTTCGACCCGTCAGGCCTCTACCGCTTCGTGGCGGCGGGCCAAATGCTGGAAGCCGAGGGGCTGAACACGGCGGCGGTCGCGGCGCACGCGACCGAACTGCAGACCCGACTGCTGGCGATGATCGCCGCAGGCGAGGCCGGGGCCCTTGCACAGGCCGTTCCGGTGAACCCGCCGGGAGACGGGCCGCAGGCCCGCTTCCTGGCGCTGCGGCATCCGAGGGCGCTGGCCTGGAAGCAGGCTCTTATGGAGCGGGACGTCATCGTCGATGTCCGCGACGACGTCCTGCGGATCGGGCTTTCGATCTACCACGATGCGGACGACCTCGCGGCGTTCTGCGAGGCCGCCGGCGCGCTGGACTAGCGGCGCTCGACCTTGAGGCCGCGTTTGGCGAGCTCGGCCTGGACGCTGTCGGGGCCCACGAGGTGGCCGGCGCCCACGGCGACGAAGCTCACGCCCGAGCCGGCGAGCTTGGCTTTGAGCTGGTCGGCCCAGGCGCGGTTCCGCTCGATGACGGCTACTTGGTACAGGGCCGGGTAGTCGCGGCGGGTCTCCTCGACGAACGCGGCTTCGAGGGCGGCGAGGTCGCCGCTGCGCCACGCCTCCACCATGCGGTCGAGCTGGGCGGCGCCGTCCTCCACGTCGTCGAGGGTGGCCGACAGGAAAGCCTTCTGCGTCTCCTCCGGCATGTCCGCGAAAAAACGGATCTGCTGCTCCGCGGTCTCCAGCGCCGTGATCTGACGGCCGGCCTTCTTGGCCTCGGCGGTCAGCACCAGTTCGACGCCGGACTGCGGGTCGTAGCCGGCCTTCACGATGGGCGCCATCGTCAGCGTGAGCGCCGCCAGCCAGGGGCGCATGGGCTCCAGCGCTGCCGGCGGCAGGCCCACCGTCTGGGCTGCGGCGGCGAGTTTCCGCCGATCGTCGTCGTCGAGCTTCGCGGACAGGGACGCCCCGGGATCGACGCCATAGGCCTTCAGGAGAGGCGCGAGCGCCTGCGGATCGTCCATGCCGACCACCTCGAGCACCAGTTCCGAACTCTCGCCCAGCGCGCGGTCGATCTTGGCGGAGCGCCACTGCGCGCCGGGCCGCAGCACATGGACCGTGCCGAACAGATAGATGGTGGAGTCCTCGTCGTTCAGGACCCACAGCGCCGGCTCGGCCGCGGCAGGTGCGGCCGCGGCGAGGGCGATCAGCGCGCAGGCTGCCGCCAGGGTCCGGCGGGCGAGCCGGAAGAGCTTGGAGATCATCTTGGAAGTCCTTCTAGGTCTCGGGCGCGCCGTTTCAGGCATCCTCGTCGTGGAAGATGTCCTCGATCGACAAGCCGAAGACGCGGGCGATCTTGAAAGCGAGCGGCAGGCTGGGATCGTACTTGCCGGTCTCGATGGCGTTGACGCTCTGGCGCGAGACCCCCAGCCGTTCGGCGAGGTCGCCCTGGCTCCAGTCGCGCTCGGCGCGGAGCACCTTGAGGCGGTTCTTCACGAGAGGAACCCCGCGATCAGCGTCTGCGGCGCGACGATCTGAGCGGCGGCGAAGCCTGCGCAGAACAGGCCGACGATCAAGGCGGCGACCACAAGGGCCAGGTTGGCGGCGAAGTCGCTCATCGCTTGCTCCACCACCAGAAGGCCCAGGCGAGGAGGAAGCCGGCGAACTGGGCGATCACCACGCCGAAGGCTCCGGCGTGGACGAGCTCGGCCGGCGTCGCGTTCGGCGGCAGAAGACCCAGGAAAGTCGGGTCGCGAACGGCGACGTACATCGAGGCGGCGAAGCCCACCCCCAGCCCGGCGCTGCCGCCCCAGAACCAGGCGGTCTTCTGGGCGTCGCGGGCCGCCTCGTCGATCCGGCGCCAGTAGAGCCACGTCAGCCACAGCGCCGGGATCAGCGACGCGAGCAGGATGAGCCCCCGATACTCGCGGAGCGCTTCAACGTCCTCGGCGCGCCCGATCAGGAGGCCCGCGATGGCGGCCAGCGCCCCGACGCCCGCGAGGATCAGTACCGGGCTGCGCGTGCGAGGTTTCCACATTGGCAAGCTCCTTTGTCTCTATGACAAGGAAACATGACAGCCCAGAGCTGTCAAGCATCCTGGACAGAATGTCGTGTGTGCTTGCTACTGGACGCGTGTGACGGTGAAGCCGCGCGCCGCCATCAGCGCCGGAAGGCCGTCGTCGCCGACGAGGTGAAGGGCGCCCACGTTCACGAGGTCGACGCCGGCGCCGTCCATCGCCTCGGCCAGCGCTTGAGCCCAGGCGACGTTCCGACGTTTCAGCAACGCCTCGTAGAAGGCCGGATTGGTCAGCTTCATCTCGCCGACCAAACCGGGCCCCAGGCGAGCGAGGTCGCCGGCGAGCCAGGCGGATTCCAGGTCCGGCTTCTGAAGCAGGCTGGGGAGCGGCAGCCGCGGCTGGCCGCGCTCGCGGATCACGTTCGTCAGGTACTTGACCTCGGCCGGCTCGGGCAGGCTCGCGAACATGCGCGCCTGATCCTCGAGCGTCTCGAAGGCGCGCAGGCGCTTGCCGCCCGCACGGGTCGCTCGGGTCATCGAAAGGTCGGCGCCTGCGTCCAGGGTGGCGCCTCGACTGGCTACGGGCTGCATCGAAAGCATCATCGCCGCGGCCCAAGGCCGGAGGTGGTCGATCCGGGCGAGGTCGGCATGCCTGGACAGCGCCTGCAGGTCGGCCGGAGCGAGCTTCTGAGACAGCCGCCGCTCGGGATCGACGCCGTAGCGCTGGAGGATGGACATGATCCGCGCGGGGTCGGCGCCGCCCATGTCGGCCTCGAACCAGACGGTCTCGGCCCGGGCGTAGGCGGCGTCGTAGGCCGGCGTCCGCCACTTGGCCGCCGGACTCAAGGCATGCAGCGTGCCGAACAGATAGATTTCGGAATCAGCGTCGGCGACCTTCCAGAGCGCGGGAGCGGCCCCCGCCGCTCCCGCCGCTCCTACCCCCAGGAAGAACGCAGCCGCGAACCCCGCGGCGCGACGCACCCAGCCCAAGATCCCCCCGATCTAGGCGCCGGCGGAACTCTCCGGCCGCCTACTCGCCCCAAACCTTGAAGTGCTTGGATAGCTTTAGACCCTGGCGCTGGTAATGCGACCCGAGGTCGCCGTAGAGCCGGGTGGGACGGTCCGTCAGCGGCTCGTAGACGAGGCGGGCCACGGTCTGGCCGTCCTCCAGGATGAATGGCGTCTCGTGGCTGCGCACCTCGAGCACGCCTTTCGAGCCCTTGCCATGCGCCTCGTCGGTGCCGAAGCCGGGATCGAAGAAGCCGGCGTAGTGAACGCGGAACTCGCCGACCGACGGATCGATGGGCGTCATCTCGGCGGCCTCGAGGACGGGGATCTCCACCGCCTCCTTGGACGCCAGAATGTAGAACTCGCCCGGATCGAGCAGAAGCTGACCATTGCGCGGGATCAGAGGCTCCCAGTAGTCGCGCGGGTCATGCCCGTCCTCGTGGTCGAGATCGACGACGCCGGCATGACGACGGCCGCGGAAGCCAGCGATCTCGCCGGTGAGGTCCACGCCCACGCTCTCGATCCGCAGGCGCTCGGGGACGCCCCGCTTCAGGCGCAGCTGGTTCAACCGCGTACCCGAGCGAACCAGCACGGAGAAGGTCTGCGGCGCGATCTCGATGTAGGTGGGACCGGCGTAGCCCTCGGACACGTCATCGAAGGCGCCGCCGGCATCGGTGAGCAGGCGGACGAAGACGTCGACCCGGCCCGTCGAGCTCTTGGGATTCGCGCGGGCCGACACGCCCGGCGGCAGGGTCAGCCGCTCCTGCAGCTCGGCGATGTAGACGCAGCCTCGCTCGAGCACCGCCCCCTTGGTGAGGTCCAGCTCGTGCATGGCCACCTCGCGGATGCGCTCGCGCACCGTGCTGCGGCCGGGCAGGAACGAGGCCCGCACGCGCCAGGCGCGGCCGCCAAGCCGCAGGTCCAGGCTGGCCGGCTGGACCTGGTCGGCGTCGAAGGGGGTCTCGGAGGCGATCGCGCCGTTGGCGATCAGGCTCTCGATGGATTGGCAGGGCAGGATGCCCGGGCGGTTCGTTTCGCTCATGGGCGGCGAAGACTTAGCCGAGAACGGCGCCGTGGCAAGCGCGATGGCGCCGCTCCGCGCCAACCGGCCCTTGACCCCGCCGGCGGGACGGCGTTCCTCACCGCAGCTTTTCTGTAAGTGATGGAGGCCGCCATGGCGGAAGACCCGCGGGATTGGGAGATCGAAACCCAAGCAGTGCGCGGCGGCCTGATGCGCACCGAGCACGGCGAGATCTCGGAAGCGCTGTTCCTCACGCAGAGCTTTTCTTACGACAGCGCCGGCAGCGCGGACGCCCGGTTCGCCGGCGAGGCGCCGGGCTTCATCTACCAGCGCTTCGGCAACCCCACGACTGAGATGTTCGAGCAGCGGCTGGCGCTGATCGAAGGCGCCGAGGCCTGCAAGGCGACCGCATCGGGCATGGCCGCCGTGCAGCTGGCGCTGATGGGCCTGGTCAGGGCCGGCGACCACATCGTGGCTGGCCGCGCCCTCTTCGGCTCGTGCCGCTGGATCCTGTCGGAATGGATGCCGAGGTTCGGGGTCGAGACGACCTATGTCGACGCTACGGACATCGGGGCCTGGAAGAACGCGGTCCGGCCGAACACGAAGGCCTTCCTGGTGGAAAGCCCGGCGAACCCGCTGCTGGAGGTGACCGACATCGCCGCCGTCGCACAGGTGGCGCGAGACGCCGGCGCCAAGCTGGTGGTGGACAACGTCTTCGCCACGCCGGTCTTCCAGAAGCCGCTGACGCTGGGCGCCGACGTGGTGGTCTACTCGGCCACCAAGCACATCGACGGCCAGGGCCGGGTGCTGGGCGGCGCGATCCTCGGAAAGACGGACCTGCTGACTGAGGCCTACAAGGATATGCACCGGCACACGGGGCCGGCGCTGTCGCCGTTCAACGCCTGGGTGCTGCTGAAGGGTCTGGAGACCCTGGACCTGCGCGTCCGGCGCCAGACCGAGAACGCCGGCAAGGTGGCTGAGGCGATCGCCGCCCACGCCAAGGCTCGGCAGGTGGTCTACTGCGGCCGGCCCGACCACCCGCAGGCGGCGGTGATCGCCCGGCAGATGAGCGGCGGCGGCAACGTCATCGCCTTCGACCTCGGCAGCCGCGACGCCGCCTGGCGCTTCCTGGACGCGCTACAGATCGTCGACATCTCGAACAACCTGGGCGACGCCAAGTCCATGGCCACGCACCCGTCCACGACCACCCATCGTTCGATGCCCGAGGCCGAACGCGAGGCCATCGGCCTTACGCAGGGCTGGGTGCGGATGAGCGTCGGCCTGGAAGGCGCCGGCGACCTAGTGCGCGACGTGAGCCGCGCGCTGGATGCGGCCTAGGCGGCCCGCCGGCCGACACGTTCGCGGGGCTCGATCAGCATCGGCAGTCCGCCCTTCGGCCGCAGGGTGACCGAGGCGGGCGGCGCGACCACATGCTCAGGATCGAGCCGGAAGCGGTAGCGCGCCAGCCATTCCGCGAGGATCAGCAGGCCCTCGTTCAGGGCGAACGTCGCCCCGATGCAGACGCGCGGCCCTGCGCCGAACGGCAGGTACTGGAAGCGGTGGCGCCGCGCCTTCGCGTCGGCCGAGAAATTCTCCGGGTCGAACCGGTCGGGGTTCGCCCAGAGCTGGCGGTGACGATGCACCTGCCAAGGCCAGACCGAGACCATGTCGCCCTTGCGGATGCGGTGGCCGCAGAGCTCGTCGTCGGCGAGGGCCACGCGGTCGATCCGGGGCACCGACGGATAGAGACGCATGGCCTCCTCCAGAACCTGTCGCAGGTAGGGCAAGCGCGCGACCGTCTCCGCTGGCGAGACGCCGGCGGCCAGCGCAGCCTGCGCCTCGTGGGCCGCGCGCTCCTGCACGTTGGGCTCGCCGCCCAGGCAGTACAGGCTCCAAGTCACCGCGTTCGAGGTCGTCTCGTGGCCGGCGACGAAGAACAGCAGGGCGTTGTCGAGGATCAGCGCGGCCGCCCGGTCCGGCGGATGCTGGGCCGAGAAGGCCTCGATGAGCCGGCCCATGAAGTCCTGCGGCGGCGCAGGATCGCCTTGCCGGCGGCGGATGAAGTCCTTGAGCTCGCGGCGCAGGTGGCGCTGGCTGACGCGACCGCGGCGCGCCACCTTTGACTGGTCCAGCCACGGCATGCCGAAGATCACGCCCAGCCGGTATTCGCCCAGGGCGGTAAGGACGGCGAGGATGTGCTCGCCGGCCTCGTCGGAGCCGAGCGCCGCATCACCCGAGAACAGCGCCCGCGAGATGACCTCGAAGGTGGCGCGGGTCGCCTCGTCCGAGACGTCGATGCGGTCCGCGTTCGCCCAACGGTCGGCGGCCTTCCGGGCCACTTGGGCGAAGATTGGCGCGAACTGGGCCACCGCATGCGGCGTGAAGATCGGCGCCATCAGCCGGCGCTGGTCCTTCCAGTCGGCGCCATGGGCGGTGAACAGGCTCTCGCGCAGCACCGGCGACAGCATCCGCAGCACCAGGGGCGGTTTCGGGTAGTTGTCGACGTTGTCGAGGAAGATCCGGCCGATCGCGTCGGGATCGGCGACCACGTGGTACGGCAGGGTGACGATGCGCCGGTACCTGTAGAGGTCGTCGAAGGCCGGATCGTCCCAGCCCAGCAGCATGTTGGTCGCGTACTCGCCGGTGAACATGCGCCAGATCGGCAACGGCGTGGCCCGGCGCGGCGGCTGGGCGGGTTCGAAGGACGTGGCGGGCATGGCGATCCCCTCGGCCTGACGCGCGCATCATACGCCCGCCAGGCCCGGGATCACAGCGTTATTTCACCGCCCCGTGAATTCAAGCGACTGCTTCAAGGGCCGCCGGCTCGACGGCGTAGACGCGGCTGCAGTATTCGCAGGTGACGTGGATCTTGCCGTCAGGTTCGACCATGTCGGCCCGGTCCTCCGCCGGGAACGACTTGAGCACGGTCTCGATGCGCGACTGCGAGCAGCGGCAGAAGGCGCGCAGCATCTTCGAGCCGAACACGCGCACGCCGTCCTCGTGGAAGAGCCGCCACAGGAGGGTGTTCGAGTTGAGCTGGGTGTCCAGCAGTTCGTCCTCACCGAGGGTCTCGAACAGCGCCTGGCTGCGATCCCAAGCTTCGATCGTGGAGCCGCGCGCCTCGTCCTCGGCGATGTACTGGATGAGGAAGCCGCCGGCGCGGTAGGCGCCATCGGCCTGCCCCACGGCCAGGCGGACGCGGGTCGGGGTCTGTTCGGATTGGGCGAAGTATTGCTCCGCGCACAGGGCCAGGGTCTCGCCCTCGATCGCGGTGATGCCTTGGTAGCGATCCATGTCCGCACCTTGGTCGACCGTCATGATGAATACGCCGTCGCCGAGCAAGCTGCGCGCGCCGGGGCGCTGGAAGCCCTGCGAGGCCGCCTCGACCTCGTCAGGATCGAACCGGCAGTAGCCGCGCAGACCGCCTGAGGTGTCGTAGTCCGCCACGAGGTAGCGCACGGCGCCCGAGCCGCGGGCCTCGACGATGAGCCGGCCGTCGAACTTCAGGTTCGAGCCCACGAGCGACGCGAGCGCGCAGGCCTCGCCCAGCAGGTTGGCGACGGGCTCGGGATAGTTGTGGCCGCGCAGGATCTCGTCGATCGCGGGCCCGAGCCGCGCCACGCGGCCGCGCACGGGTTCGCCTTCGATCTGGAAGGCGCCGACCAGGTCGTCGGGAACGGGAGGATTGGACATGGGCGCCAATATAGGATGCGCCGGCCCGTTTTCGAGCGCGGCGATTTGTTCGCGCTACCGCGTCCGCCGGAAGCGGAGGTCGCGGACACGGCCGGTGGTGAAACGCAGAGCCTCCACCTGGCCCTGGGCGTTGCGGACCAGGCGCACGACGCCGCCTTGGATCAGGAAGGTGTCGCGGGCCAGCGCCTCCAAGGTCTGACGGTAGCTCGGCCGGTCGGCCGGCTGCAGCACCAGGCGGCCCTGCCAGTAGCTGAGGCGGAGCGTGGCCTGGGCCTCGTCGCTGGCGAACGTGCCGGCGGCCGCGGCGAGCTCGGCGGGCGTGTGGGCATGGGAGGTGAGGCGGCGGAAGCGGAAGACATCGCCGGCCGGCGTCCGCCGCTCGTAGCCCTCGGGCGTGAAGACGATGACGTCCGAGCCGATCAGGTAGCGCGCCTCGCGCTCGGCGTAGATTAGCGGCCCCCCGCTGAGACGCAGCACGCCGCCGTCGCGGACGATGCGGCCCACCTGGCCGGTGCGCTCGTCCAGATAGACCCCGGGCCGGACGTCAAGCTCCGCAGCCGGAATGGCGGCGCCGACCGGCGACGGCTCCACTGAAGGGGTCAGGTGCAGGTCTGCGGCGCGGCGGCCGAGCGCGACGGACTCAGCCTCGGACGTGTTGCAGAGCACCGCCACCGAGAGGCGCCGTTCCGGATAATACGCGAGCCAGGTGCGATAGGCTGCGGTGGCGCCGGAGTGCGAGACCTCCTTCATGCCATGACGCGCGTCGACTACGACCCCCCGCGCATAGGGAACCCTGCGCCCGCCCGTGAGCACGGCCTGGACCTGCATCTCGGCGTAAAGCCCGGGCGCCAGGCGATCCTCGACCAGCGCGCGCTGCCACGTCAGCAGGTCCGAGACGGTCGTCAGCAGGCCGCCGTGGCCGTAGGTGCTCTCGAAAGGCATCTCCTGGAAGGGACCGGCGCGGTAGGCGACCGCGCGCCCCTTCACGACGCGGCGGAAGTCGTCGCGCCACTGGGTTCGGCTCATGCCCAGTGGCTTGAAGATCCGCTCCTGACTGAACTGGGCCAGCGTCTGGCCGCTGACCCGCCGCACCACCTCGGCGGCCAGGATGTAGCCGGTGTTGGTGTAGGAGTACTCCGCCCCGGGCGTGTAGTTCAGCGCCCGCTGGCGGAAGGCGATCGAGAGCGCCTCCTCGTTGGTGTAGGCGCGCGTCGTGCGGGGCCAGCCGGCCAGTTGGGCCACGTCGCCCCAGTCGCGCAGGCCGCTGGTGTGGTTCAACAGCTGCTCGATGCTGACGGGGGTCGGATAGGTCCAGAGCTCGGGGACGTACTTGCGGACGTCGTCTCCCAGCTGGAGCTTGCCGTCGCGGGCGAGGAGCAGGATGGCGGCGGCGGTGAACTGCTTGGCCACCGACCCGGACTCGAACACCGTCTCCGGCGTGTTGGCGACGCCGTGTTCCAGGTCGGCCATGCCCCAGGCGCGGGTGAGCGGCGCCTGGCCCGGTCGCTCAATGCCGATGGCGCAGCCCGCAGTGGCGCTGGAGAACCGCTGGAAGACGACGTCCAGCTCCTCCGCCGTCTGGGCGTGGGCCTGGGCAGCGACGAGCGCGAAGGCGCCCGCCAGATAGACGGCGAACTTCATGGATCCCCCGATCAGGTAGCGAGGCTAGCCGCCGCAGCGACCGCGGCGCAAATCAGATCGCGCCGAAGCACCAGGCCAGGATCGACTTCTGGGCGTGCAGCCGGTTCTCGGCCTCGTCCCAGATGAGGCTCTGCGGACCGTCAATGACCGCGTCCGTCACCTCTTCCCCACGGTGGGCGGGCAGGCAGTGGAGGAACACCGCGTGCGGATCGGCCTCGTCCATCAAGGCCTCGTCGACCTGATAGGGCTCGAGGGCGTCGAAACGCTCGTCGTGGTCGGTGTCGCCCATCGAGACCCAGGTGTCGGTCACCACGCAGTGGGCGCCGGCGACGGCCTCCCGCGGATCATCGGTGGTCTCGACGAGCCCCTGCTGTTCGGCCGCGCGCGCGAGGTCCACCAGGTCGGGGTGGTAGATGGCCGGCGTCGCGATCCGCAGCCGGTAGCCCAGCTTGGGCGCGGCGTGGATGAAGCTGGCGCAGACGTTGTTGCCGTCGCCCACCCAGGCGATGGTCTTGCCCTCCACAGGGCCGCGATGCTCCTCGAAGGTCATCAGGTCGGCCAGGATCTGGCAGGGGTGGCTCCGGTCGGACAGGCCGTTGATCACCGGGACCGACGAGGCGAGCGCGAAACGCTCGATGTCCTCGTGGACGTTGGCGCGGATCATCACCGCATCGACCATGCGCGAGAGCACGCGGGCGGTGTCCTCGATCGGCTCGCCGCGCCCGAGCTGCATGTCCACGGCGTTGGAGATGATCACATCGCCGCCCAGCTGGCGCATGGCCGCGTCGAACGAGAAGCGCGTCCGCGTGGAGTTCTTCTCAAAGATCATCGCCAGCGTGCGGCCATCGCCCGGTCGGTCGGCGTCGGCTCTGCCCTTCGGCCAGCCCTTCCGAGCCGCCTTGCGGGCCTTGGCGTCCTCGAGGATGGCGCGGATGTCCGCGCCGTCCAGCTTCCAGAGGTCGAGGAAGTGCCGGGGAGCCTGGGCGCTCACGCCGCGGCCGCCTTGGCCTTGGCCCGCGCCGTCTCGCAGGCGCGCTCCAGCTTGGCGATCGCTTCGCGGGCCTCCTCGAGCGACAGCGTCAACGGGGGCAGCAGGCGCACGCAGTTGTCGCCGCCCCCGGCGATCAGAAGCTTTTCGTCGCGCGCGTGCTGCATGAACTCGCGGTTCGGCGTCGCCAGCTTGACGCCGATCAGCAGGCCCTTGCCCCGGATGTCGAGGACGACCTCGGGGAAGCGATCCTTCAGGCCCGAGAGCTGCTGGCTGAAGTAGCCGGCGACCTCGCGCACGTGGGCCAACAGCTCGGGCTTCACCAGTTCTTCCACCGAGGCGAGGCCCACGGCCATGGCCAGCGGATTGCCGCCGTAGGTGGAGCCGTGCGAGCCCGGCGTCATGCCCTTGGCCGCCTCGGCGGTCGCCAGGCAGGCGCCGACCGGGAAGCCGCCGCCCAGGGCCTTGGCCACGGCCATGATGTCGGGGTTGGCCGCGCCGTCGGCCCACTCGTAGGCGAACAGCTTGCCGGTCCGGCCCAGGCCGCACTGAATCTCGTCGTAGATCAGGAGCACGCCCGTCTCGTCGCAGAGCTGGCGGATCTCCTTGAGCTGCGCCTCGGTCCACGAACGGGCCCCGCCTTCGCCCTGCACGGGCTCGAGCAGGATGGCGGCCGTGGTCGGCCCCATCAGCGCCTTCAGGCCTTCGATGTCTCCGAACTTGGCGCCGATGAAGCCGGGCGGCGGCGGGCCGAAGCCCTCCACGTAGCTGGGATTGTTGGCGGCGAAGATGGCGGCGATCGTCCGGCCATGAAACGAGCCGTCGAAGCCGATGATGTCGATGCGCTCAGGCTGGCCGTTGGCCCAGTGATGCTTGCGCGCGGTCTTGATCGCGCACTCGATGGCCTCGGCGCCCGAGTTGGTGAAGAAGCAGACGTCGGCGAAGGTGTGCCGCGTCAGCAGCTCGGCCAGCTTCTCCTGGTTCGGGATGCGGAAGACGTTGGACGTGTGCCAGAGCTTCTCGGCCTGGTCCTTCACCGCCTGCACGAGCTTGGGATGCCCGTGGCCCAGCGCGGTCACCGCAATGCCAGCCATGCAGTCGAGGTAGGCCTCGCCGTCGGCCGTGTAGAGTCGCGAGCCCTCGCCTCGCTCGAACGCCAGCGGGGCGCGCGCGTAGACGCCCATGATGTGGTCGCTGGGAACGGGCGCGGCGGTCTGGCCGGCGGTCTTATCGGTCAACGAAGGTGCCCTCCAAAACGGAAGCGTCCCCGCGCGTTCGCTGCGGGGACCGGAAGGCCTGGCCTTTTCCGCCTCGAATGGGGCGATGTCAATGTTTTGCGAGGGGAAGGACTGGGGCGGCGTTGTGGGCCGCCGCCCCCGCCCGGCTGCGGGAGCTCCTGTTGGGCTCAAGAAACAGCGCGTGGCCGCGCTGAGGTTTCGGGGCTGTTCAGCCGTTGGCGGGGCTCCGGCTGGCGGCCGCCCGCTCAGGGAGCGGCGCGGGTCCGGGCGCGAAGGACGAAGACGATCGCCAGCCCAACGCCAATATGCGCGAGCACATCAAACACCGAAGTCAGGCCATCCCACCTCGGGAACACCGTGGGCCACCGAAGCGGCAGCACGACGCCGTACATCACCGCATAGAGCCCAAGCCCGTAGACGGCGCCTGAAGTCCAGGGGCGGCGGTACAGCGCCGGCAGCCGCCCCGCGGCAATGGCGAAAGCCGCAGCCATGGCGGTGGCGATGGCGAGATGGATGACGATGCCCAACGTCGCGGAGGTCCAGCCCATCGAGAACGCCGGCTTGCCGATGACCGCCGCCGCGACGCTCTGCCAGACGCGCTCGACGGTGCGGCCCGTGGCGAGACCGATAGCGCCGGCGTAGACGAAGTCCACCGCACCACCGGCCAGACCTGCGAGCGCGACGCTCGCCAGCGCGGCTTGGCGGGATTTTGGAGGATGGAGGCTCGCAGCAGTGCTTACGGTCATCGTTCTTGCGCTCTCCGGTAGAAGATCCAGCCTGCATCGCCGCCTCCGCTGCGTCGCGCACGATCCGACACGCCAGAGCACATTCGGATGACGCCCGGACGTCCGATGGGCCTTGGGCTTTGACTTCGTCGTGAAATGGTCGCTGGCTGACGGACGGAAATTGCCGATGACCTACCCGTTCCGGTTCACCGACGTACCGAGCCCCACCCTGGAGAATGGCGAAGCGCGCGATTGGGGCGGCCTCGCGGCGCGGCGGCTGACGGCCAGCGCGGGCTTACACGCCGGCGCCCCGTTCCATGACCATCGCCTGCTGTTCTACCTCTCGCCGGGCGTGCCGGCGGAGTGCGCCTGTGAGGGCGTCAAACAGCGGCGCGTGCAGGGGCCGGGAGACTTCGATGTCGTGCCCGCAGGTGCCCAGGGCTCATGGGAGGACGCCGCGCGCATGGAGATGGTCTCGGTCCGGCTGTCGCCCGAGCTGCTGACCTCCACCGCCGAGGCGCTCGAGACGCCAGGCGGGCGCGCGGATCTCGCGCCGAAGCTGGGCGCGCGCGACGCGCTGGTGGACCATCTGGTCCGCGCCTTGATCGACGAGCTCGACGCGCCGCAGCCCGCCAGCCGGCTCTATGCCGACGGGCTGGCGGTAGCCCTGGCGACGCGCCTGCTGCATGAGCTGGGCCCGCGGGTCCCCGGCCGGCAGATCCTGTCCAAGCCGCAGCTGCGCCGGTTCGTGGACTACGTGGAAACACACCTCGACGCAGAGCTCACCCTGGCCGAGCTGGCGCAGGTGACGGGCATCAGCGTGCCGCACCTGACCACCCTGTTCCGCCGCACCATGGGCCAGTCCGTCCATGCCTATGTGATGGAGCGGCGGGTCTGCCGCGCCCGCGCCCTGCTGCTCAGCGGGCGTGCGGGCATCGCCGAGGCGGCGCTGGAGACCGGCTTCGCCCACCAGAGCCACCTCGCGCGCTGGATGCGCCGGCTGTTGGGCGTAACGCCCGGTCAGGTGCTGCGGGGCTGAGCGCCCCTAGGTCTTGATCTTGTATCCGACGCTGAACAGCCGAAGGCACGCGAAGCCGAGGACCAGCACCAGCACGGCCGTCATCACGCCGCCGACGACCAGGTTGCTCTCCGCCTGGCCGGTGAAGCCGTAGCGGAAGCCGTCGATCAGGTAGAAGAACGGGTTGTAGTGACTGGCCGTGCGGAACGGCTCCGGCAGACGTTCCACCAGGTAGAAGGTGCCCGAGAGGAACGTCATCGGCATGATGACGAAGTTCGTCACGGCAGCCATGTGGTCGAACTTCTCGCTCCAGAGGCCGGCCATGATGCCCACGAACCCCATGATCAGGGCCGCGCCCAGGCCGAAGTAGAGGATCGCCCAGGGCTGGGCGAGCGGCAGGCGTGCG
Source organism: Phenylobacterium sp. (assembly GCF_031181185.1). Classification (GTDB taxonomy): domain Bacteria; phylum Pseudomonadota; class Alphaproteobacteria; order Caulobacterales; family Caulobacteraceae; genus Phenylobacterium. The sequence goes on from NZ_JAPSKZ010000005.1 coordinate 40,164, forward strand.
AAGGGCAGCACCGCCAGCAGGCTGATCGCACCCACCACGACGCCGCGGGTCGCCGCGCCGGCGCCGAAGCCCGCCACGTGCTCGGCAGGCGTCAGCGGCGGGGTCAGGAAGTCGCCCATTAGCCCATTGAACTTGGCCTGCAGCAGGGACGACGACGAGTTCGCGAAGGCGTTGGAAAGGATCTGCATCATCACCAGGCCCGGCGCCACGAAGGTCCCGTAGTCGACGCCGTGCACCTGCCGGCCGCCGCCGACGGCGACCACGAACACCAGCATGTAGAGCAGCGCCGTGACCACCGGCGCCGCCAGCGTCTGCATGCCCACCTTCATGAACCGGCGGACCTCGCGCAGGTAGAGGGTCTTCAGGCCCTCCCAGTTTACGCCGGGATACGCGCGGGGCTGGGGCGGCAGGACAACTTCGGCGTCGGCGGGCAGGTCTCGCATGGCGCAGATGTGCGCCGCCTCGCCGCCCATCGCAAGGGCGGGGCCGGAACTCGCCAGGTACGCGACATTCGCGCGCATCCCGCACGCAACATCTAGTTCCTGTGGATGACCGGTAGGGCGCCTATTGTGGCCGTTTAGGAGTTGTTTACTACTGATAGTGGTTGGTGGGCGGCGAGAGAGCCGGGCGCCACAAGATGTTGAATCTGCGGGCGTGGGGACGTCCGCGAACCCTCTGGGTGGGAGGCGGTAATGGGCTGGACCGACGAACGGGTCGAACTTCTGAAGAAGCTCTGGCTGGACGGCCTCTCGGCCAGCCAGATCGCCAAACAACTGGGCGGCGTGACCCGCAACGCGGTGATCGGCAAGGTGCACCGCCTGGGCCTCTCGGGCCGGGCCACGCCCTCGAAGCCGCAGCGGACCGTCTTCAAGGCGCCGCGTCCGGCGCGCGTCGCGACGGCGGCCCCGTCGGCCCCGCGCCGCATCGCCGAGCCGGTGGCCGCGGCCCCCGCGCCGTCGCCGGTGCGCTACGTGGACGAAGCGCCGGGCATGGCCACGGTGCTGACCCTCGGCGCCCACATGTGCAAGTGGCCGATCGGCGACCCGGCCCTGGACAGCTTCACCTTCTGCGGCCGCCGCACCGACGAGACCGGCCCCTACTGCTGCGAACACGCCCAGGTGGCCTACCAGCCCGCCCAGGTGAAGAAGAAGTCGAGCGCCGCCGAGCTGGCCCGCTCCTTGCGCCGCTACATCTGACGAGATCCGCGAAAGCGGCCTGACCGATCCGTTGGGGATGGGGGGCGTGTCCGGTGCTTAGGGTGTGTATCGCCCGCGGCGCCAGGGCGCGCCCCTTTCCATTTGGGGCGCCGCCGGGCGGTGACTAAGTTGGGCTCATGAGCGAAGCAGCTCCCGCAACCGACGCCGGCGGCAACGCGCGGCCCTATTCCGTCTCGGAGCTGGCGTTCGCGCTCAAGCGTACGCTGGAGGACGCCTACGGCTTCGTGCGGCTGCGGGGCGAGCTGTCGAAGGTCACGCACCATTCGAACGGCCACGTCTATCTGACCATCAAGGACGACAAGGCCGCCATCGACGGCGTCGTCTGGAAGGGCCAGGTCCGCAATCTCTCCGTCCGGCCCGAGCAGGGGCTGGAGGTGGTGGTGACCGGCAAGATCACCGCCTATCCGCAGGGCTCCCGCTACCAGATCGTCATCGAGACGATGGAGGCCGCCGGCGTCGGCGCGCTGCTGGCGCAGCTGGAGCGCCTGAAGGCCAAGCTGAACGCCGAGGGCCTCTTTGCGCCCGAGCGGAAGAAGCGCTTGCCCGAGACGCCGGCCGTGGTGGGCGTGATCACCAGCCCCACCGGCGCCGTGATCCGGGACATCCTGCACCGCATCCGCGACCGCTGGCCGTGCCACGTGGTGGTCTGGCCCGTCGTGGTGCAGGGCGACGCCGCCGCCGGCCAGGTGTGCGCGGCCATCCGGGGCTTCTGCGGCCTCGATCCGAACGGCCCGGTTCCGCGGCCCGATGTGCTGATCGTCGCCCGCGGCGGCGGCTCGGTCGAGGACCTCTGGCCGTTCAACGACGAGACGCTGGCGCGCACGGTCGCGGCCTGCACGATCCCGTTGATCAGCGCCGTGGGCCACGAGACCGACACCACCCTCATCGACTTCGTCTCGGACCGTCGGGCGCCCACGCCCACCGCGGCCGCGGAAATGGCGACGCCGGTGCTGGCCGAGCTGAAGGGCCTGGTGGGCGATCTGGGCGCCCGCATCCACCGCTGCGCCGGGCGGATGGTCGAGGACCGCCGCGGTCGGGTGCTGCACGCCGACCGCGCGCTGAAGCGCGTGCCCGACCTGGTGGAACTGGCCGCCCAGAGATTCGGCGTCGTCTCGGGCCGATTGGGCGCCGGACTGGCGCGCAACGCCGCCGCCCACGAGCGCGACCTGGTTCGGGTGGCCTCGCGCCTGTCGCCGCTGCTGCTGCAACGGCCCCAAGCTGTGCAGAAGGACCGGCTGGAGGCCCTGTCCGCCCGGCTACGCCCCTGCATGGACCGCCGGCTGGAGCGGCTCTCCGAGCGACTTGATGGCCTTGGCAAGCTTTACGCCAGCGTCGATCCGGACCGGCCGCTGCAGCGCGGCTTCGCCCGCGTCACCCGCGCCGACGGATCGATCGTCCACGCCGGCGCGGCGCTCGCGAGCGGTGAGGAAGTGGCGATCAAGTTCGGCGACGGCGCGACGCGCCAGGCCGTGATCGACGGAGCGGCCGGCGCCGCGCCGCAGCCGCCACCGACCCCGAAGCCCACCGCCAAGAAGCCCAAGGCCGACGCGCCCCTGCAGGGCGACCTGTTCTGAGCCGCGGCAAAGGACTAAATAGGCGGCCATGAACGCCCACGACCGCGACTTCGCCGCCGGCGACATCGCCAAGCTCCACTACGGCGACGGCGACTTCGCCGTGCTGAAGCCCGGCCGCTATGTGATCTGCGCCGTGACCGGCCAGAAGGTGCCGCTTGAGCAGCTGCGCTACTGGAGCGCCGAACTGCAGGAGGCCTACGCCGGCCCGGCCGAGGCGCTGCAGCGCTGGAAGGAAACCCACGGCGCCTAGCGCGCCTGCTTGTAGACCTCGTTCGGCCAGCGCTTGTGGACCCAGAACCACTCGTGGGGCCGGGCGCGCACGCGATCTTCGATGAAGGCGTTCACCCGCGCCACGCCGGCGGCAATATCGGCGTCGCGGTCGCCGGTGTCCGTGAGCCGGATCGGCTCGTGCACGATCACCTTGAAGCGCGCGCCGGGTCCGACCCGCTGAACGCTCATGGGCTGCAGCGGGACGCCGAACCGCAGCGCGAAGGTGGACGGTCCCGGCGCCGTGTGGGCCATGACGCCGAACAGCGGCGCGGCGACGCCGCCATTGAACTTCTGGTCGTTCATCAGGGCCACGGACTCGCCCCGCGACAGGGCGCGCATCAGTTCCCGCGCGCCCTCCAGGCCCTTGGGCGCGAACAGGCGGACGCCGTAGCGGAAGCGGTTCTTCCGCACGCGGCTGTCGACGTGCGGATTGTTCATCGCGCGATAGGTGATCTGGCACGGCACACCGGCGCGCACGATCGCGGCCGCCATCACCTCGAACGCCGAGAAGTGGCCCGAGATGAACACCACGGGCCCCGCGCCCGCGGCGATCTCGCCCAGGCGTTCGCCGTTCTCGACGGTCACCCGCTCCGGATCCGCGGCGATGCGGTCGAGGATCGGGAACTCGGCGATCCAGCGGCCCAGCTCCTCCCACTGAAGCACCATCAGCCGGTCGATCTCGGCGTCGGATGCTTCGGGAAACGCGATGCGCAGGTTGCGCTCGGCCACCCGCCTGGCGCTGGTCAGCGGGCCGAGCGTCCGGAACAGCCAGGCGCCAAAACCGGACACCGCATCGATCGGGAACAGGCGCGCCAAGCCAGCCAGGGCGTCGAAGCCCAAGGCCTCCAGCCGCCAGGCGATGTCTTGCGCGAAAGCGGGCTTGGCCATGGCCCCTTCCATAGTGGCCCGCGACTTGCCGGGGAAGGCTCAAGGGGTCCCGATACGGGACGCCTGGGGATGAAGTGCGGGCGTAATCCATGGACGAGATCGACCTCCACCTGGGCCGCAAGCTGCGGCGTCGGCGTAAGCTGCTGGGCCTGACCCAGCAGGAACTGGCGGGCGCCTGCGGCGTGCGCTTCCAACAGATCCAGAAGTACGAATGCGCAGCCAATCGCATGTCGGCCGCCCGCCTCTGGCAGCTCGCCGAGGTGCTGGAAGCCCCCGTGAGCTACTTCTATGAAGGCCTCTCGGAGGCTCAGCGCCGCGCCCACGAGGCCGCCGGCGAAGAGACCGACGTCTTCGCCCGCAAGGAGACCCACGAACTGATCCGCGCCTACTACGCCCTGGGCGAGCGGCCGCGCCGGCGCCTGCTGGAGCTGGCCAAGGCGATGAACGTTGAGACCCAGGGTTAAGCGCGAGCCAAGTTCAGGCTAAAGCGGGGGCCATGCCGCTGTCCCCCGCCCTACTCGCCGAACTCGACGCCTTCGTGCTCGAGTTGAACCGCGCCGCCGCAGCCGCGATCCTGCCGCTATTCCGCGCCGACCACGGCCTGATTGACAAGGGCGTCGCCGGCGCCGTCGGCTACAAGGCCTTCGACCCCGTCACCGAGGCGGACCGCGGCGCCGAACGGGCGATCCGGGCGCTCATCGCCAAGCGTTACCCGGACCACGGCGTCATCGGCGAAGAGTACGGCGAGGATCGGCCCGACGCCGAGTTCGTCTGGGTCCTGGATCCGGTGGACGGCACGCGCGCCTTCATCTCCGGCCTGCCGCTCTGGTGCGTGCTGATCGGCCTCCGACACCAGGGCAGGCCGGTGCTGGGCTCGATCGGCCAGCCCTATCTCGACGAGGTCTATCTCGGATCGGCCGCAGGCTCGCGACTGGTGGCCCGGGGCGCCGAACGGCCGCTGAAGGTGCGGCCCTGCCCGAAGCTGACCGACGCCATCATCGCAACGACCGATCCCGAGGCCTGCTTCAGCGGGGCGGAGCTCGGCGCCTGGACCCAGGTGCGCGCAGCGGCCCGCCTGGCCCGGCTGGGCTGTGACGCCTACGCCTACGCCATGGTGGCGGCGGGCACGATGGACCTGGTGATCGAGGCGGGCCTCAAGGCGTGGGACATCGACGCCGCCATCCCCGTCATCGAAGGGGCGGGCGGGCTCACCACCGACTGGCGCGGCCGGCCGGTGGGACCCAACGGAGGCCAGATCGCCATCGCGGGCGACCGCGCCTGCCTGGAGGAAGCGCTGGTCGCCCTGAGGCGTTCGGCGGCCTGAGCCGCCTTACTTCTTGGCCGGAGCCTTCTTCGCCGCCGGCTTCTTGGCGGCGGGCTTCTGAGCGACCGGAGCCTTGGCGACCGCCGCCGGCTTGGCCGCAGGCTTGGCGGCCGGCTTCTTGGCGGCGGCCGGCTTCTTTGCCGCGGCCGGCTTCTTGGCGGCGTCGGGCTTGGCGGCGGCCGGAGCCTTCTTCGCAGCGGCGGGCTTGGCGGCGGCCTTCGG
>NZ_JAPSKZ010000006.1 GCF_031181185.1 Phenylobacterium sp.
CCCAGAAGCCTGGCTGGCCTGACCTAGCGAAACCCGGCGGGCGCGGCGTATGGTGACGGCGTGAACGCGCCTGCCGACCCGCGCCTGATCCTCCGAGAAGACGAGCTGGACGCCGGGCTCGAACTCATCATGCTGTCCGAAGCCGCCCTCTGGGCCGCCGTGGACCAGGGGCTCGAGGCCGAGAACCTGGGCCTGGGTCGCTCGCACTGGCGGGCCTGTTTCCTGCTGCGCCGCCGACCGGGCATCGGCGTCCAGGAGCTCGCCCACCTGACCAGCCTGTCGAAGCAGGCCGCCAGCCGCATCCTCGTCGACCTCGCCGGCAAGGGCCTCGTCGAGAAGACGGCCGGCGACCTCGATGGCCGCCGCCGCACCGCGGCGCTCACCGAGAAGGGCCTGGCCTTCGAAGCCGCCGTCAGCGAACGCCTGCGCAGCCAACTCGGCCGCGCCTACCGGGTGGGCGGTCTGGACGGCGTGGCCGGCGCCCGCAGGATCCTCGCCGCGCTGGCCGGCGGCCGCACGCGCAGCCCCAACGCCGGAGGAGGCGTCGGATGAGCCTAGCCCAGTCCAATCCCCGCGGCCGCCACCTGCTGGTGGTCGACGACGACGACCGCATCCGCGACCTCCTGAAGGCCTATCTCAGCCGCGCCGGCTTCCGGGTGACCGCGGCGGCCGGCGGGGCGCCAGCCCGACGTCTGCTCGCGACGCTGGACTTCGACCTCGCGGTCTTCGACGTGATGATGCCGGGCGAGGACGGCTTCTCCCTGACCCGCTGGCTGCGCGAGCAACGCGGCCCGGCCGGCAAGACGCCGGTCCTGATGCTCACCGCCCGCGGCGAGGCCGGCGATCGCATCGAAGGCTTGAAACTGGGCGCCGACGACTACCTGCCCAAGCCGTTCGAGCCCGAGGAGCTGCTGCTGCGCATCGAGGCGATCCTGCGCCGCGCCCAGGACAAGCCCACGCCCGGCGGCGTGCTGTCGCTGGGCCGCTGCCGGTTCGACGCCGAACGCGGCGAGCTCAGCTGCGACGGCGAGGCCGTGCGCCTGACCGAAGCCGAGGTCGCCCTGCTGCGCCAGCTGGCCCGCACGCCGCACGAGCCGGTCGACCGGCTGGAGCTGGCCCGCGGCTCGGTCGATCCCTCCGGCCGCGCGGTGGATGTCCAGGTGACCCGCCTGCGCCGCAAGATCGAGGAAGACCCCAAGGCCCCGCGCTACCTCCAGACCGTACGCGGCGTGGGCTACCGCCTCGTCCCCGACTGATGACCTCGCCGTCGTTCCTGCGCGGGATCGGCCGCTGGCTGAAGCGGCGCCTGCCGACGTCGCTGTTCGGGCGCTCCCTGCTCATCATCGTCCTGCCGGTGGCGCTGATGCAGATCGCGGTCACTTGGGCGTTCTTCGACGCCCACTGGCAGACGGTCACCGCCCGACTCTCCGAGGGCCTTGCCGGCGACATCGCCTGGGCGGTCGAGAGCTACAAGGACGACGCCCGGCCCGAGAGCTTCGCGCGCCTGTCGCGCCGCGCCGAGGAGTCGATGGGTCTCTCCATCGCCCTGCAGCCCGGCCGCCAGCTGCCTGCCCGGCGGCGCGACCCGCCCGTGATCTGGGAGCCGTTCTTCGCCCCCATCGACCGCTCGCTGCAGCGGGCGCTGTCCGAGCGGCTGGACGACCCGTTCTGGTTCGACACCACCCGCTACCCGGCCTACGTCGACATCCGCGTCGCCGTACCGGGCGGAGTGATGCGGGTGCTGGCGCCGCGCGACCGGGCCTTCGCCACGCAGGGACACATCTTCATCCTCTGGATGACCGTGGCCACGGTGCTGCTGACGGCGCTCGCCATCCTCTTCATCCGCAACCAGGTGCGCTCGATCGAGCGGCTGGCCAACGCCGCCGAAGCCTTCGGGCGCGGCGCCGACCAGCCCAGCTTCAAGCCGCAGGGCGCCAAGGAGGTCCGCCGGGCCGCACGCGCCTTCCTCGACATGCGCGCGCGTATCCAGCGCCACATCGACCAGCGCACGGCCCTGCTCGCCTCGGTCAGCCATGACCTGCGCACGCCGCTGACCCGCCTGAAGCTGGCGCTGGCGCTGGCCGAGCCCAGTTCGGCGACGGCCGAGATGAAGCGTGATGTCGTCGAGATGGAGCACATGATCGACGAGTACCTCGCCTTCGCCCGGGGCGAGGGCGGCGAGGCGCTCGAGGCCGCCCCACTGCGCCGGCTGATCGACGAGGTCAGCGAGAACGCCGTACGCGCCGGCGCCCAGGTGAAGGTCGTCGCAGACCCGGACCTCACCGCAACCGTCCGGCCGAACGCCATGAAGCGGGCGCTGTCGAACCTGGTGATGAACGCCGCGGCGCACGGCCAGCGCGTCGAGGTCGCCGCCCGCAAGCGGCCCCAGGGCGGCGTCGAGATCGTCGTCGACGACGACGGCCCCGGCATCCCTCCCGATCGCTACGAGGACGCCTTCAAGGCGTTCTCGCGCCTCGACGAGTCCCGCAACCAGAACACCAAGGGCGTAGGCCTGGGCCTCGCCATCGCCCGCGACGTGGCCCGCGGCCACGGCGGCGACATCACGCTCGATCGATCGCCGCTCGGCGGTTTACGCGCTGTTGTCCGGCTGCCGGGATAGACTGAAGCAAACCGGAGGAACCACATGCGTCCGATCCTGCTCGCCGCCGCCGCCTCGCTCCTCGCTACGCCCGCCTTCGCCGCCGATCCGGTGGAGGGCGAATGGCTCACCCAGGCTGGCACGGCCAAGGTCCGGATTGCGCCGTGCGCCGGCAAGGCCGACCGCCTGTGCGGCACGGTCGTCTGGCTGAAGAACGCGGGCGCGAAGGACGCCAACAATCCCGATCCGAAGCTTCGCGACCGCGCCATTGTGGGCATGAACCTGATCCGCGACTTCAAGCAGGCGGGCCCCGGCCGCTGGACCGGCGGCAAGATCTACGATCCGGAGAGCGGCAAGACCTACGACTCCAAGATCAGCGCGAACGCCAACGGGACGCTGAAGGTCGAGGGCTGCGTCCTGGTGGTCTGCCAGGCGCAGACCTGGCGGCGCGGCTAGGCGCCCAGCTCCTTCGACCGACGCACGGCCGCGCCCACAGCCTCGCGCAGCAGGTCGGGCAGACCGCCCTGGGCGGCCAGCAGCACGTTCAGCGCCGCCTCGGTCGTGCCCCCCGGCGAGGTGACCTGCCGGCGCAGTTCCGCGGGGTCTTCGCCGGTGCTCGCAAGCAGGGCCGCCGCTCCGGTCAGCGTGGAGCGCGCGAGCCGGCGCGCATCCGCCGGGGCCAGGCCCGCCGCAGCGCCCGCGCCTTCCAGGGCCTCGATGAAGGCATAGAGATAGGCTGGCGCGGACCCAGAGACGGCGGTGGCGGCGTGCATCTGGCCCTCGTCGGCGAGATCCACCACCGCCCCCAGCGGCTCGAACAGCGCATGCGCCCGCGCCAGGGCCGCCGGATCGTCCGAGAACAGGCTCGCCGTACCCTGGCCGATGGCCGCCGCCGTCGTGGGCATGACCCGCGCCACGGGGCGGCCGCCGAATTCCTTGGCAATGTCGGCGGCCTTCACGCCGGCCGCGATGGAGACGATCACCGCGTCGGCGGCGAGCCAGCCTTGCGTCTCGGCCGCGGCCTCGCGCCACAGCTGCGGCTTCACCGCCAGCACGACGGTCTTCGCCCTCGCGAGCTCCCCGTCCGGCGGATTGAGGATAGCGCCCGCCGCCGCGGCGTCCGTCGCGGACGGTCCCGGATGCGGGTCGCGGATCATCAGCTCGGCGGGGTGGAAGGCCTGGGCGGCGCGCCAGCCGTCCAGCATGGCGCCGCCCATCCGGCCGGCGCCCAGCATCAGTATGGGCGTCATCATCGCGGGCGAACCTAACGGCGCCGCCCGCGATGCGCGAGGGGTGTTACGCCTCGCCGACCGTCTCGAACATGCAGGCGGCGATCGCCTCCTGCGGGCTCTTGGCCCCGCGCAGCATGAAGTCGAAGGCCGGGTAGAAGCGGTCAGCCGCCTCGACGGCCACGTCGATCATCGCCGCGGCCTGGGCCAGGCTGGGCTGCTCGCCGGTCATCAGCGCCATGCCGTGGCGGAAGATGATCTCGCCGTCTTCCCAGAGCTCGAAGTGGCCCAGCCAGACGCGGGGGTTGATCGCCGCGATCAGCTCGTGGGCCGCCATCCGCCGCTCCTTCGGCGCCGTCAGGTCGACCGACAGGCACAGCTGCAGGGTGTCGCCCTCGGGCCGCCAGGCGAACCAGAGCTCATAGTCCTTCCAGTCGCCGGCCAGCGAGAAGGCCAGGTCGCCGTCTTCTGTCCGGTCGAAGGGAAGGTTCTCGGCGGTGAGCACGTGCTCGACCACATCGAGAGGATCGTTGGAGAGGAGGACGGTTTCGTCCGACAGGGAGGTGTCCAATCTAAGACCCCTTTCGCAGCGGGCTGGGGGCGGAGAGCCGTCCCCGAATCGCCTGCGATACTGAAAGTAATCTGGTTTGCGGCCGCGCCGTCACTTCGTTCTTGCGACGCGCGGGCCTCGTGGGCGTGTTGTGCACAGGAACGGTCAGGCCGGGCCGCCCTTGGTCGTGCGCTTGGGCGCGGTCTGCGCCGCGCGCAGGGCCTCCACCTCGAGGCGAAGGGCGGCGAGCTCGGCCTTGAGCGCATCGAAGTCCTCGCGTCGGACGAGGTCCATCTCGGCCGCGATCCGGTCGGCCTGGCTGCGGAAGGCGGCCTTGGCCTCCTCGCCCGCGGCCTGGGCCATGCCCATGGCGGCCGTCGTCAGCTTCGCGAGTTCGTCGAGGATCGGGTTCTGGGTCTGCATTCTGCGTTCGTCTTGGCCTGCGGGAGCGCCGGCCTCTTCCTCTATATGGCCCTTCAGGGGGTGAAAGCGAAGGGCTTCTCGTCTAACACCCAGGACACCAACGCCGGAGCAGCCCAAACCGTGCCGTTTCCAGAGTTCGATCCTGTCCTGGTCCAAATGGGACCCATCGCCATCCGCTGGTACGCCCTGGCCTACGTCGCCGGCATCCTGCTGGGCTGGCGCTATGCCGCAGCCATCGTGAAGAACCCCCGGCTGTGGACGCGCCGTCCGCCGCCGGCCACCACCGAACAGATCGACGACTTCGTCCTTTGGGTGACGCTGGCGATCATCATCGGCGGCCGACTGGGCCACGTGCTCTTCTACACGCCCCAGCTGATCTGGACCGAGCCTCTGCGGATCTTCCAGATCTGGGAAGGCGGCATGAGTTTCCACGGTGGGGCGATCGGCGTCTTCATCGCCATCATCCTCTTCGCGCTCCGCAACAAGGTCGACCTCTGGCGGCTGGGGGACGTCGTCGCCGCGGTCGTGCCGATTGGGCTGTTCTTCGGCCGTGTGGCCAACTTCATCAACGGCGAGCTCTGGGGCCGTCCGACCGACGTCCCCTGGGGCGTCGTCTTCTGCAACCAGAAGATCCAGGAGACGCTCGGCTGGTGCCCTGCCGGCGACGTCGCCCGCCATCCCAGCCAGCTCTACGAAGCGGCGCTGGAAGGGATCGTCCTCTTCCTGATCCTGCGCTGGGCCACCCATGGGGCGAAGCTTCTCAACCGCCGCGGCGTCGTCATGGGCCTGTTCACCGCCTTCTATGCGCTCTTCCGCATCAGCCTCGAGAACGTTCGCCAGCCCGACGCCGGCCTCGAGAACCTGCCGCTGGGCCTGACCATGGGCATCTATCTTTCCATCCCGATGCTGCTGTTCGGCCTCTGGCTGATCTGGCGCGGGATGCGCGAGCCCTTGCCGCCGGAGACCGCCGCCCAGGCCCATGACGCTCGCTGACAAGCTGGCCGCCGAGATCGGTGAAGGCGGCCCCCTGACGGTCGCCCAGTTCATGACCGCCTGCCTGCACGACCCGCAGTTCGGCTACTACGCCACGCGGCCGGCCCTGGGCGAAGCCGGCGACTTCGTCACCGCGCCGCTGGTCAGCCAGATGTTCGGCGAGCTGATCGGCGCCTGGGCCGCCGTCTCCTGGCAGCGGATGGGCGAGCCCGCCCAGGTGCGCCTCGTCGAGATGGGGCCCGGCGACGGCACGCTGATGAGTGACGTCCTGCGCGCGGCGCGAACGGCGCCGGGCTTCCTCGAGGCCTGCGATGTCTGGCTGGTCGAGACCTCCGAACCGCTGAAGGCGCGCCAGGCCGAACGCCTGGGCGATGCGGTCAGCTGGGCCGCCGCCCTGGCCGACGTGCCCGGGGATGCGCCGCTGATCCTCTTCGCCAACGAGCTCCTGGACTGCCTGCCGGCCCGCCAGTTCGTCCGCACCGCGACCGGCTGGGCCGAGCAGGTGGTCGGGCTGGGCGCCGACGGCCGCCTCGCCTTCCGGATGGCGCCGACGCCCGCGAACCTCCTGCTGCCCGACGCCCGCGAAGGCGCGGTGTTCGAGCAGTCGGCGCCACAGGAGGCCCTGGGCGCCGAGCTCGGCGCGCGGGTCGTGCGTGACGGCGGCGCGGCCCTCCTGGTGGACTATGGCCGCAGCCTGCCCGGCTTCGGCGACACCCTGCAGGCCCTGAGGCGGCACGAGAAGGTCGATCCCCTGGCCTGTCCGGGCGAGGCCGACCTGACTGTTCACGCCGACTTCCCCGCCGTGATGGCCGCCGCCCGACGCGAGGGCGCCTCGGCGGCTATCCTGACCCAGGCCGAGTTCCTGGCGAGGCTCGGGATCGGCGAGCGCGCCGAGGCCCTGGTCCGCGCCCGCCCCGACAAGGCGCCCGCCATCGGCCGCCAGCTCAACCGACTGGTCGCCGCCGACCAGATGGGCGAGCTCTTCAAGGCCTGCTGCCTGCACTCCCCCGGCTGGACCCCGCCGGCATTTGAAGAGGCGTGACATGACCCTCCCCGTCCTCACCTCGCCGCTGCTGGACCTGCCGGGAATCCGCCACGCGTTCTTCACGCGCCAGGGCGGCGTCTCCGAGGGCCTCTACGCCAGCCTGAACGTCGGCGCGGGCTCAAACGACGAGCCGGCGGCGGTGCAGGAGAACCGCCGACGCTGCGCCGAGCACCTCAAGGGCGAGCTCGTCACCGCCTACCAGGTCCATTCGCCCACCGCCCTCGTCGCCGACGGCCCGTGGCCCGCGGGACCGCCCCAGGCCGACGCCGTCGTCAGCGCCACGCCCGGCGTGATCTGTGGGGCGCTCTCCGCCGACTGTGCGCCCATCCTGCTCGCCGACCCCCAGGCCGGCGTGGTCGCCGCCGCCCACGCCGGCTGGAAAGGCGCGCTGACGGGCGTCGCCGAGGCCGCCATCGCCCGGATGGAGACGCTGGGCGCCCGCCGCGACCGCATCCGGGCCGCCGTGGGCCCCTGCATCGGGCCGGAGTCCTACGAGGTCGGCCTGGAATTCGCCCACCGCTTCCTGCAGCACGACCGCGCCTATGCGAAGTTCTTCCAGTCGGCCGCGAGCGACGACAAACGCATGTTCGACCTGCCGGGCTTCGTCCTGGCCCGGCTGAAGGCGGCCGGCGTGCAGCGTTGCGAGTGGATCGGCCGCGACACCTGCGCCGAGGAGGACCTGTTCTTCTCGAACCGGCGGGCCTTCAAGCGTGGCGAGAGCTACTACGGGCGCCTCCTGTCGGCCATCGTGCTGGCGTAACTGGACTCCCGCGCCGCCGCTGCTACAAGCGCGCGCATCAAGACATCTGGGGGTCCGATGAAGCTGCTGGCCGGCAACTCCAACCGCACCTTGGCGCAGGCGGTGGCTTCCCACCTCGACCTGCCCCTGACGCGGGCGCAGGTGAAGCGGTTCCCGGACAACGAGGTCTGGGTGACCATCGACGAGAACGTCCGCGGCGAGGACGTCTTCGTCCTGCAATCGACGGCCTATCCCGCCAACGACCACCTCATGGAGCTCTTGATCTGCATCGATGCGCTGAAGCGCGCGTCGGCCCGCCGGATCACGGCGGTGATGCCCTACTTCGGCTATGCGCGTCAGGACCGGAAGACCGGCGGCCGCACGCCGATTTCGGCGAAGCTGGTGGCGAACCTCATCACCCGCGCTGGCGCCGACCGGGTGCTGACGATGGATCTGCACTCGGGCCAGATCCAGGGCTTCTTCGACATCCCGACCGACAACCTTCAGTCCGCGCCCCTGATGGCCGCCGACATCAAGACCAACTACGCCAAGCCGGACGAGCTGCTGATCGTCTCGCCCGACGTGGGCGGCGTGGTCCGGGCGCTTGCGGTGGCCAGCCGGCTGAACGCCGACCTGGCCATCGTCGACAAGCGCCGCTCGGGCCCGGGCAAGTCCGAGGTCGCCAACATCATCGGGGACGTGACCGGCCGCCGGCTGATCATCTTCGACGACATTGTTGATTCGGCCGGGACGCTCTGCTCGGCGGCGCAATCGCTGATGGATGCGGGAGCGGCCGAGGTCTCGGCCTACATCACGCACGGCGTGCTGTCGGGCGCCGCGGCCGAGCGGGTGAAGAATTCGGTCCTCAAAGAGCTGGTGATCACCGACTCCATCGAGGCGTCGGACCAGGTGTCCCAGTGTGGGAAGATCCGCACCGTCGGCTGCGCGGCCCTGATCGGCGAGGCGATCCGCCGCATCGCCAACGAGGAGTCCGTCTCCAAACTGTTCGACTGAGAGACGTCGAGTTCCAGGCCACGCTTGCTCAGCAAGAGTTTACGGGTCTAGGGCACGATCTGCCGGGGGGCATGCTAAAGATTCATCCACTCGTAAGAGGGGGAAGCCGTCCGATGCCGTCCTTCATTCAGGCCCGCCGCGCGCTGACCGCGGCCGCCGTCGCCGCGGCCGCCGTGCTCGCCAGCTGCGCCGAGCCCGCCCCGCCCGTGATCGCCCCGCCGCCGGCCCCGCCGGCGGTCAGCCTTTCGCCCAAGGTGATCGAGCAGGCCAGCGCCTATCGGCGCTACGTCGCCACCGCCGGCGCCATCTCGCCGACGTTCGCCGGCCCTGAGGAGGTCGCCCAGGGCGTGCGCACTGGCGCCGCCTACGAACCCCAGCAGCTGCTGCGCGGCGCCATCGCCTATGGCGCGGTGGTGGCCTTGCAGGACCCCGGCTTCGTGGCGGGCGTGCGCACCTACGCCTCCGACCCGACCCAGCGCCGGACGATCGCCTACGAGATCATGAAGGACCCGGCCTACGTCATCGGCATCCAGGGCTCGGCCGGCGCCGCCGGCATGGTCATGAACGCCCTGGGCGAAGACGGCCGCAAGCTGCTCGCCGCCGGCAAGGCGGTGCGCCAGGCCGCCTATGACGTGCAGCGCGCCCCCTGGTCCAAGAAGGAAGTCGCCGGCCGCGAGGCCCGGCTGATCCTGGCAAAGCAGCTCTCCGCCACCCCGGTCATGGGCGACACCGCCGAGACCGCCCGCCTGCAGCAGGCGGTGGTCAGCGCCGGATCGCTGGGCGTCAGCGGCCAGACGGCCAGCCCGCCGTACACGCCGGTCGTCGTCCGCTCGATGGCGGTGGCGGCGCTCGCGGCCCTCGGCTTCGCCGACGACGCCAGCCTGGAGCAGGTGATGCCGATCCTGGCCGACCCGAACGCGGCCACCTGCCTGAACATGTCCAAGCTGAATCTCTATCAATGCCTGGCCGTCTCCAAGCCCCACTACGAGGACGTCTTCTGCCTCGGCGTGCACAGCCTGATGGACACCGGCAAGTGCGTGCTGAAGAGCGCGGGCGTGCCCGAGCCGGTCGAGCCTTCGACAAAGCTGACCGCCGCGCCGCAGGCCGCCGCGACGCCCGTCAGCACGACGCGCTAAGGCCCCGACTTTTCTAAGGCCCCGGCCGTTGCGCAGGCCGGGGCTTTTGTGTATCTACGCGCACCTTTCGACCCGGATGGGTCTGCGGAATTCCGTCGCCGCGCGGTTCGCGCGGCGGCTTCGTTTTGAGGCAAGGCCATGGCCGAGATCGTTTTGAACGTTGAAGTGCGCGAGCGGACCGGCACCGGCGGCGCGCGCGCCGCCCGTCGCTCGGGCCTGGTTCCCGGCATCCTGTATGGCGGCGACAAGGATCCCGTCGCCATCGCGGTGAAGAGCAATGAGTTCCGCAAGGCGCTCTACACGGGCAAGCTGCTGGGCCACCTCGTGACGCTGAAGTACGGCCAGGAGACCCAGCCGGTCATCGCCAAGGCGGTGGACATGCACCCGGTCACCGACGAGCCGTGGCACTTCGACCTCTACCGGGTCGACGAGCACCAGCAGATCAAGATCGAAGTGCCCGTGCACTTCACCAACCAGGACGATTCGCCGGGCCTGAAGCGCGGCGGCACCCTGAACATCGCCCTGCACACCCTGACCGTCTCCTGCCCGGCCGACCAGATCCCGGAAGAGATCGTGTTCGACCTGACCGGCCTGGACATCGGCGCGACCATCCGCGTCGGCGACCTGAAGCTGCCGGCCGGCGTCGTGGCCGCGGTCGATGCTGAGGCCACGGTCGCCAGCGTCGCTGGCGCGATGGCCGAGGCCGCTGAAGAGACGGGCGAGGGCGGTGAAGCGGCCGCGGAGGGCGGCGAGGAGTAGTCCTCCCCGCTTCGGCGATGCTGCTGATCGCAGGCCTGGGCAATCCTGGCCCGACCTACGCGAAGAACCGCCACAACATCGGCTTCATGGCCGTGGACGAGATTGCGCGCCGCTGGGGCTTCTCAGCGGCGCGTTCGCGTTTCCAGAGCCTGGCTTCGGAAGGCTCGATCGACACGCCGCAGGGTCCGGTCCGGGCGCTGATCCTCAAGCCCCAGACCTACTACAACGAGAGCGGCCGCGCCGTGGGCGAGGCCATGAAGTTCTTCAAGCTCAAGCCCGCCGACGTGGTCGTCTTCTACGACGAGATCGACCTCGCGCCCGGCCGCTTCCGGATGAAGACCGGCGGCGGCGCGGCCGGCAACAACGGCATCCGCTCGGTGACCTCGCAGATCGGTCCGGACTTCCGCCGCGCCCGCCTGGGCACTGGCCACCCGGGCGACAAGGCGCTGGTGCACGGCCACGTGCTGTCCGACTTCCACAAGGCCGAGATGAAGTGGGTCGAGCCGCTGCTTGAAGCCTGCGCCGACGCCGCTCCCTTGCTCGCGGCCGGCGACGACGAGAAGTACCAGGCCGAGGTCATGCGCCTGGCCCCCGCCGAGAAGGCCGATCCGCGCAAGCTCGCCCAAGGGAAGTCCCTGGGGGAATGACGCCGAAGGCATGACGCTACCGGCGGCCCGTGCTAGGTCCGCCGCCACTCTAGGAACACCGAAAGTCCCATGGCCCTGAAAGTCGCGATCGTCGGCCTGCCGAACGTTGGCAAGTCGACCCTCTTCAACGCGCTCACCCAGACCGCCGCGGCCCAAGCCGCGAACTATCCCTTCTGCACGATCGAACCCAACGTCGGCGACGTGGCCGTGCCCGAGCCGCGCCTCGACGCCCTGGCCAAGATCGCGGGCTCCAAGGAGATCATCCCCGCCCGCATCAACTTCGTGGACGTGGCCGGCCTCGTCCGCGGCGCGTCCAAGGGCGAAGGCCTGGGCAACCAGTTCCTGGCGAACATCCGCGACTGCGACGCCGTGGCCTTTGTCGCCCGCTGCTTCATCGACGACGACATCACCCACGTGGAGGGCCGCGTCGATCCGCTGGCCGACCTCGACACCATCGAGACCGAGCTGATGCTGGCCGACATGGAGAGCCTCGAGAAGCGGGTGGTGAACCTCGAGAAGCGCGCCAAGGTGGGCGACAAGGAGGCCACTCAGACCCTGCGCCTCGTGAAGGTGGCGCTCGCGGAGCTGAACGAAGGCCGTCCCGCCCGCGTCGCCAAGATCTCGCCCGAGGACGAGAAGGCCTGGCGCATGCTGCAGCTGCTGACGTCCAAGCCCGCCCTCTACGTCGCCAACGTTGACGAGGGCTCCGCCGCCGACGGTAACGAGCTGTCCCGCAAGGTGCAGGAGCGCGCGGCCAAGGACGGCGCCGACAGCGTGGTCATCTCGGCCAAGATCGAGAGCGAGATCGCCCTGCTCGACCCGGCGGAGCGCGCCGAGTTCCTCGAGACCCTCGGCCTGTCCGAGCCCGGCTTGAACAAGCTGATCCGCGAGGCCTACCACCTGCTGGGGCTGCAGACCTACTTCACCGTTGGGCCCAAGGAGGCGCGCGCCTGGACCATCCACAAGGGCGACACCGCCCCGGTGGCCGCCGGCGTTATCCACACCGACTTCGAGAAGGGCTTCATCCGGGCCGAGACCATCGCCTACGACGACTACGTCCGTCTCGGCGGCGAAGCCGGCGCCCGCGACGCCGGGAAGTTGCGTTCCGAGGGCAAGGAGTATGTGGTCAAGGACGGCGACGTGATGAACTTCCGGTTCAACGTCTAGCGGACCAAGGGTGGCGAAGATGGGCGAGACGATCCGGCTGACCAGCTCCCTGGACGGTTTCGAGTTCGACGCCTACCGCGCCCGCCCCGACGACGCCCGCCGCGGCGGCCTGCTGCTGATCCAGGAGATCTTCGGCGTCACCGACCACATCCGCGAGCTCGCCGACGGCTTCGCCGCCGACGGCTACGAGGTGATCGCGCCCAGCTTCTACGACCGCCTCGAGCGCGGCTTCGAGGCCGACTACAGCGAGGCCTCGATCCAGAAGGGCGTCGACCTTTCCAAGGCGACGCCCTGGGACCAAGTGGCCGCCGACGCCCAGGCGGCGCTGGACGCTCTGGCAGGCCCGCGTTTCGTCGCCGGATACTGCTGGGGCGGCGCCGCCACCTGGCTGGTCGCCTGCCGTTGCGAGGGCGTCGCCGCGGCCGCCTCGTTCTACGGCCGGCGGATCAGCGAACTCGTGGACGAGACGCCCCGCTGCCCCACCATCCTCCACTTCGGCAAGACCGACGCCTCCATCCCCATGGAGCGGGTGGATGAGATCCGCGAGAAGCACCCCGATCTGCCGATCTACCTCTACGACGCCGGCCACGGCTTCGTGTCGGATCGTCGTCGCGACTACCACGAGGACTCCGCCCGTTTAGCCCGCCTCCGCACCCTGCAGCTCTTCGCCCGCAACGGGGGCGGCAGCAGCCGCGGCGACGTCTAGGGCGTCTCGATCTCGCGCCTCACCTCGGGGTGCTTCTCCAGCACCCGCACCAGCAGCGCCTGGGCCGCGAGGATGCCGATGCCGGCGGCGTAGCCCGAGAACACGCCCGCAGGATAGCGCCCGCCGTTCTCGGCGCTGGCGATCTGCCAGTACATGAAGAGCGCCGCCCCCATCAGCAGCACCACGCCCATGACGACCGAGCCCGCGGTCTGGCCGAAGCCCGCCTTGAAGCTCATCCAGACATAGCGAGCCAGCGGCCGGCGCACGACGCCCACGGCCAGGGGCACGCCCAGCGACAGCAGAAGGAAAATGCCTGGCCATACCAAGGTGCGCTGGACGATCAGCGCCGTCGGCCCCGGCAATCGCTCGAAGGCGTGCAGCACCGCGCCCGCATAGATCAGCACGGCCGCGGCGGCGGTCATGTCCTGCATGCGTCTGAAGTTCCGCCAGGCGGGCGTGTGGGTCATCCCCCACTCTAGGCCGGGCGATAGGGCTGGGGTAAGGCGCAAAGCCGCGGAAGCCGCTATGGTCGGGCGTGACACGCGACAGACTCACCCTGGCGATCCTGGCGGCGGCGCTGGCGGCCCCTGCGGCGGCGCGCGCCGGCGAGACCGCCTGCTGGTTCGAAGGCGGCGTGGTCGTGGTCCCGGCCCAGGTGGCGGGCATCTCCGGCGACTACATCCTGGACACCGGCAGCGCGCGCACCCAGCTGCACGAGACCAAGGCCCAGGCCGAGGGCATAGACGCGCCGACGGTCACGGAGATCAGCGGCGGCGTCCGGCTGGCCGGGGTGGAGATCGCGTCCGGTCCGGTGGCGGTGGCCGACCTCGACTACCGCGGCTGGAACCTGCCGACGCCGATCCTGGGCGTGGTGGGCGCCGACGTCCTGAAGGATTTCGTGGTCGACGTGAGCTTCGCGCCCTGCCGCGTGCGCCTGTCGAGACCCGGCGAGGCGCCCGCCTTCCGCGCGACCCGCGCCCTGCCGCTCGCGTGGGACCAGGGACGTCCGGTGGTCCAGGCCGAAGTCGCCGACGGCCAACGCCTACTCAAGGGGCCTTTCACGCCCGCCACGGGAGAGCCCGCCGCCGTGCGCCTCGCCGACGACCTTGCGACCGTCGCCGGGACCGATCGGCCGCAGGAACTGCAGCCGACCGGCGTCTGGCTGGCGCGCCTGCCCGAACTGGGCTTAGCCGGCGCCGGGCTCCGCGATCAGGCCGCCGGCCTGGAGCCGGCCAAGGGTGAGGCGGCTGGGACGATCGGCGGGCCCGTGCTCTCGCGCTACCGCCTGCGGTTCGACTTCCCCGCCGGCAAGCTGCTGCTTGCTCTACCCCGCTAACGAAAAGGGCCCGCCGGATCGCTCCGGCGGGCCCTTCGATCGGCCAGGCGCGGCGCCCTAGTGGGCGACGTTGCGCCAGATGCGGCGGTAGCTGAACCACAGCAGCACCGAGAACAGCACCAGGTAGATCATCGCGCCGAGCCCGAAGGTCTTGCGCTCGATCATCTTCGGCTCGGCGGCCCAGGTCAGGAACGCGGTCACGTCCTTGGCCTGCTGATCGATCGTCGACGGCGTGCCGTCGTCGAACGTCACCTTGCCGTCCGCGAGCTGGGGCGGCATGGCCAGGGTGCCGCCTTTCGGCACGTTGTGGTGATCCCCGCTCCAGTAGGCGGTCAGGTCGCCCGGGAAGTAGGGGTTGTAGTAGGCGCCGGGCGGCACCGCGAGACCCGCGGGCGGGTTCACGTAGCCGGTCAGCAGCGAGTAGATGTACTGCGGACCGCCCGAGCGGGCCTTGGTGATCACCGACAGGTCCGGCGGGACCGCGCCGCCGTTCGAGGCGCGCGCGGCGGCCTCATTCGGGAACGGGTTCGGGAACTTGTCGGCCGTCGTCGCGGGACGCTGAATCGTGTCGCCCGTCTCGGAGTCGACGTCGCTGACCTGCACGTCGGCGGCCAGCGCCTTCACGTACGGGTTGTCGTTCGGGTTCGGATACTTCGGGTCGTAGAACGGCCCGCCCTTCTCCGCGAGGGTGCGGAAGTAGAGCAGATCCATCGCGTGACAGGCCGAGCAGACCTCCCGATAAACCTTGTAGCCCCGCTGAAGCTGGGCCTGGTCGAACTTGCCGAACGGACCTTCGAAGCCCCAGGTGACGTTCTTGGGCTCCTTGGGCGCGGAGGCCGACAGGGCGGGACCCGCGAGGAAGGCGAGCCCCAGCGCCGCGAGCGCGATACCTTTGCGCAGCATCTTCAGGCTCAATCCTTCTTGTCGTGGTCGAGGACAGGCGCGGAGATCGACTCCGGCACCGGCAGCGGCTTCTCGACCAGGCCGAGGATCGGCAGGACGAGCAGGAAGTAGGCGAAGTAGTAGGCGGTCGCGAAGCGGCTCAGCCAGACGTAGCTGTTGATGTCCGCGTCCAGCAGCTGGAAGCCGCCGCCCACGCCCGGGATCACCGGATCGTCGGGGAGCTTGGCGCCGCAGAGGCCCAGCACCAGGGCGGCCAGCACGAAGATGAAGAAGTACAGCTTCGCGGTGGGCCGGTAGCGCATCGAGCGCACCTTGGACGTGTCCAGCCACGGCAGCACGAACAGCACGCCGATGGCGCCGAACATGGCCAGCACGCCGCCCAGCTTGTCTGGCACGGCCCGAAGGATCGCGTAGAACGGCAGGAAGTACCATTCGGGCACGATGTGCGCCGGGGTCACCAGCGGGTTGGCCGGAATGTAGTTGTCGGCGTGGCCCAGGATGTTCGGGTTGTAGAACACGAAGCTGGCGAACAGGATCAGGAACACGCTGATCGCGAAGCCGTCCTTCACCGTGTAGTACGGGTGGAAGGGAACGACGTCCTCCTTGGACTTCACGTTCACGCCGGTCGGGTTGTTGTTGCCCGGCACGTGCAGCGCCCAGATGTGCAGGCCGACGACGCCGGCGATCACGAAGGGCAGCAGGTAGTGCAGCGAGAAGAAGCGGTTGAGCGTCGGGTTGTCGACCGCGAAGCCGCCCCACAGCCAGGTGGTGATGCTCTCGCCGACGATCGGCAGGGCGCCCAGGAGGTTGGTGATCACGACCGCGCCGTGGAAGCTCATCTGGCCCCAGGGCAGCACGTAGCCCATGAAGGCCGTCGCCATCATCAGCAGGTAGATGATGCAGCCCAGGATCCACAGCACCTCGCGGGGGGCCTTGTAGGACCCGTAGTAGAGGTTGCGCAGGATGTGGATGTAGACGGCCACGAAGAACATCGAGGCGCCGTTGGCGTGCATGTAGCGGATCAGCCAACCGTAGTTGACGTCGCGCATGATGCGCTCGACCGAATTGAAGGCGTGGTCGACGTGCGGCACGTAGTGCATCACCAGGACGATGCCGGTGACGATCTGGATGCCCAGCATCAGCGCCAGGATGCCGCCGAAGGTCCACCAGTAGTTCAGGTTCTTCGGGGTCGGGAAAGCGACGACGCTGTCGTAGGCCAGCCGGATCACCGGCAGGCGCATGTCCATCCAGCGTTCAAAGCCGGTTTTCGGCTCGTAAGTGGAGTGTCCGCTCATCGATATCAGCCGATCTTGACCTTGGTGTCGGAGACGAAGGCGTACTCCGGAACTTCGAGGTTCTTCGGCGCGGGGCCCTTACGGATCCGGCCGGAGGTGTCGTAGTGCGACCCGTGGCAGGGGCAGAACCACCCGCCGTAGTCGCCGCCGCCGAACGTGGGCACGCAGCCCAGGTGCGTGCAGGTGCCGACCAGCACCAGCCACTCGGGCTTGCCGGGCTTGTGCCGCGCCTCGTCGGGCTGCGGATCGGGCATCGGGGCGTTGTCGTCCTTGATCGCGGCGGCGATCTGCTGCGGCGTGCGGTTGCGCACGAACAGCGGCTTGCCGCGCCACTTCACGACGACCTGCTGGCCAGGGGCGACCTTCGACAGGTCGAACTCGATCGACGCCAGGGCGAGCGTGTCGCCCGACGGATTCATCTGGTCCACCAGCGGCCAGGCCAGCGCGGCGACCGCGCCGACCGCCGCGGCGCCCGCCGCGATGTGGATGAAGTCGCGACGGTTCGGGTCGTCGCCCGAGGCGTGCGGATCGGGATTTGCGCCCACGACGGTGTCGGCCACCTTAAAGCTACCCTTCGATGACGGCCCGCCCTGCAGCGGCGGACCAGAAGCATTCGGACCTGATAATGAGGTCCTCTCGAAACAGAGGTCGGGTAGACGAGCATCCCGGAGAGGGCTTCGTATCTCGCGAAGGCCCGTCCGTGATTCTGTCTTTGCGCCCCGGCCTAGTCCCGTGGCGGGTGCCTTAGAATGCGTTTGGGCCTTTTTCAACCGGACATTCCGCAAAACCTGGGCGCCGCGATCCGGCTCGGCGCTTGCTTGGGCGTAGCGCTCGACGTGATCGAGCCCTGCGGCTTCCCGCTGGACGACCGGTCCGTGCGTCGCGCGGCCATGGACTACGCCGCCCGCGCCGAGGTCGTGCGCCACCGCTCCTGGACCGATTTCCTCTCGGAAAAGCGCGGTCGGCTGGTGCTTTTCACGACCCGCGGCGCAACAGCGTTCCATGACTTCGCCTTCCGGTCCGACGACGTCCTGTTGTTCGGCCGCGAGAGCGCCGGCGTCCCCGACGAGGTCCACGCGGCGGCCGACGCGCGGGTCTTCATCCCGCTGGTTCCGGGCGCGCGTTCGCTGAACGTCGTCACCGCCGCGACGCTGGCGCTCGGCGAAGGCTTGAGGCAGATCAAGGCCTTTCCGACGCCCCAGCCAGATTGATCAGATGTCCCTCCCTGCCGAGATCGAAGACCGCCGCCTGCGGGCCAAGGAATGGTTCGAGAGCCTGCAGGCGCGGATCTGCGCCGAGCTGGAGCGCCTCGAGGACGAAGCCCCGCCCGAGCTCTTCCCGGAGCCGACCGGCCGCTTCGACTTCCGCCCGTGGACGCGGGAGGCAGGCGTCGGCGGCGGCGTCGGCGGGCACCTGAAGGGCCGTCTGTTCGAGAAGGCGGGCGTCCACACCTCGTCGGCGGTGGCGAAGTTCTCGCCGGAGATGGCGGCCCAGATGCCCGGGGCCGACAAGGACCCGTCGTACGTGTCGGCCTCGATCAGCCTGATCGTCCATCCGGTCAGCCCGCGGGTGCCGACGGTGCACATGAACACTCGCTTCCTGTCGACGGCCGAGAGCTGGTTCGGCGGCGGCGCCGACCTCACCCCGATGCTGGACGAGCAGCGCAGCCAGGACGCTGACGACGCGAAGCTGTTCCACGCCGCCATGAAGGCCGCCTGCGACGCCTTCGACCCCGAGTACCACCCGAAGTTCAAGGCCTGGTGCGACGAGTATTTCTTCCTGCCGCACCGCGGCGAGCACCGCGGCGTCGGCGGCATCTTCTACGACCGCCTCAACACCGGCGACTTCGAGAAGGACTTCGCCTTCACCCGCGCGGTAGGCGAGGCCTTTCTGGACGTCTATCCGAAGATCGTCCGCCACCGCATGGTCGAGCCCTGGGGCGAGGCCGAGCGCCAGGAGCAGCTGGTCCGCCGCGGCCGGTACGTCGAGTTCAACCTGCTCTACGACCGCGGCACCATGTTCGGCCTCAAGGCCGGCGGGAATGTCGAGACGATCCTCAGCTCCATGCCCCCGATGGTGGCCTGGCCCTAGTTCAGGTCCGGCAGCTTCTGGGCGGCGATCAGCACGTCCTCTGGCTTCCCGTCGCGCCGCGTGTCCACGCCCAGGCCGAACAGCAGCGCAGCCAGCGCGGCGGCGGCGATCAACAGGAAGGCGTTCGGGCGTTTCATCCGGCTAGAAGCGATCACGCCGCCAGGAAGTTGCGGATCCAGCGCCCCACCCTCGCCCGGTCGTCGGGCCGGCCGTAGCTGGCGATCGCGCCGTCGGCCTGGTCGTCGGCATAGACCTTCCCGCGGCGGGCCTCGATCAAGGCCACGGCGTACTCGGGCTCGAACTCAGGGTGCAGCTGCATCGAGATCGCCGGCTGGTCGCGCCAGGCCAGCGCCCCGAACGGCGAGAACTCCGAGGCCGCGATCACCTCTGCGCCGGGCGGGAGCTTCACCACCTGGTCCTGGTGGGAGGCGGGCAGCCGGATCGTCTCGGCGCCGTCCATCCAGGGCTCCTGGCTCAGCACGCGGTACGCGTGCTCGCCGATGCCCCAGCCCTTGTCCGACTTCACCACCTCGCCGCCGAAGGCCTCGGCCATGGCCTGGTGGCCGAAGCAGACGCCGACCAGCTTGGCGCGGCCCTTGGCGCTGCGCAGGAAGTCCATCAGCTGCCCGATCCACGGCTCCGGGTCATAGACCCCGCAGGCCGAGCCCGTGACGATGTAGGCGTCGCAGTCTTCCGGCGTCCCAGGATACTCGCCCTCGTCCGCCGCATAGGTGCGCCACGCGTAGGCGTCCGGCCCCAGCAGCTTCATGAACATGTCCGGATAGGTCCCGAACCGCTCGATCGCGGGCTTCGGCGGGCGGCCGGTCTTGAGGATGCCAACCTTCAATAGGCCATCCCCTGGACCACGGCCTTCAGCTTCTCGATGGCCGAGAGTTTGTCGTCGAGGAAGTCATGGTCGATCCACCAGTCCTCGACCTCGCGCAGCACCTTGCCGACCAGCGGCCCCTTGGGCGCGCCGGCCTTGATCACGTCCTCGCCGCTCAGCGGAAAGACGGGCGCGGTCCAGCCCTCGGCGAGCGCGATCATGCCCCGCCACTGGTGCGTCACAGCCGTGCCCGGCGCGGCCGCCCAGGCGAGCTTGGCCCGATCGCGGAACACCGCCTGGCCCTCGCGATAGACGGCGCGGCGGATCTCCCGCGGGCTCATCCAGCTCTTCAGCACCGGCGTCGGCGACAGCGCCGCCACGATCCGGTCGCGGTCGGCGTTCGACAGCCGCAGCCGCTCGGCCAGCTTCATCGCCGCTGGCTGGTCGTCCGGCAGCAGCGCCGCCAGGCGCAGGACCGCATCGGTTTCGAACAGCTGCTCGCTCTCGACCTCCACCAGGCCGTCGAAGCGGGCCAGGTTCGGCTCGAGTTCGAGGATCACCGCCAGCACCCCCGTCTGCGCCATCAGCCGCACCGAAGCGCGGGGATCGTCCGCCGCCAGCAGCTTGAGCAGCTCCTTCGAGATGCGCTCGGCAGCCAGCGTCCGGATGTCGTCCTTCAGCGCCGAGCACGCCGCCACCGCGGCCTCGTCGGGCTCGCCCCGGCCGTACCAGGCGTGGAACCGGAAGAACCGCAGGATGCGCAGATAGTCCTCGCGCAGCCGCTGTTCGGGCTCGCCGACGAACACGATCCGCCCGGCCCGCGCGTCGGCGACGCCCCGGCCGGAGGGGTCGTAGATTGTGCCGTCGCGACAGGCATAGAGGGAGTTCAGCGTGAAATCCCGCCGGCCGGCGTCCTCGGCCCAGTCGTCGGTGAAGGCCACCGTCGCCCGGCGGCCGTCGGTGGTGACGTCCCGGCGCAGGGTGGTGATCTCGTAGGGCCGATGGTCGGCCACCGCCGTGACGGTCCCGTGCTCGATGCCGGTGGGCACGGCGCGGATCCCCGCCGCTTCCAGGGCGGCGGTGACCCTTTCAGGAGTCAGCCTGGTTGCGATGTCCACGTCGTGGACGGCGGCGCCGATCAGGGTGTTGCGCACGCAGCCGCCGACGAACCGCGCGCAGTCGGGGCCGCCGGCCGCCTCCAGGGCGTCCATCACCCGAACCGCCGGCTTGGCCGTCATCCAGGCGGGCTGTCCCAAGCTGTCCGTCATCGCGTCTCGTAGCGTCCCTCAGTGACCCGGCCGTCGGGACCGACCTCGCCGGGCACATAGGTCTGTCCCCGCGTGTCCGTATGGAAGATCGCCGTCGCCATCAACGACAGAGCGAGCAGGACGCCGGCCGCGGCGAACAGCCAGGCCCACGGCGTGGCGCCGGGCTCCCGGCCATTCCGCCTGGCCCAGGCCCGCCACAGGAACCAGGCCGCGAACGGCGCCGCCATGAGCGCGCCCCGGAGCAGCAGCAGCCTAAGCAACGGCGGCCCCGTACAGCCGGTCGTACAGCGCCCGCAGGATGCCGGCGGTCGCGCCCCAGATCACCCGCTCGTCATGGGTCATGGCGTAGAAGCGCCGCGTCTCGCCGTTCGGTAGCGCACGCTCGTGCTCCTCGTGGTTGGCCGGGTCCATCAGGAAGCCGAACGGGGTCTCGAAGATGTCGGCCACCTCGTCGGGATTGGGCGTCAGCGTGAACCCCGGCGCAACGAACCCCACCACCGGCGTCACCAGATACCCCGTGCCGGTCTGGTAAGGGGTCGACAGCCCCGCCAACGTCACGAACCGCCGCTCCAGGCCGATCTCTTCCTCCGCCTCGCGCAGCGCCGTCTCCCACGGCGTCTCGCCCGGGTCCTGCCGTCCGCCCGGCAGCGCCACCTGACCGGTGTGTCGGCGAAGGGTGTCGGCCCGCCGCGTCAGGAGGACGGTGTAGCCAACATCGCGCTCGACGAGGCCGATCAGCACCGCCGCCGGCGTCAGGATTTCGTCGGGCGCGGCGGCGCCGCTCGGGTCCAGGTCGAAGTCGGATCGCCGCTTCATCCCCGCCACAGCCCCGCCGTGGTGCAGCGGGTCCAGGTGGTCGGCGATCCACGCCTTCAGGTCTCTGCCGCGGGACAGGTCGTTCACGGCCGGCCTATGGGGAACCAGGCGCCGTTCGAGCCGACGCCCAGCGCGCCGTCCCGTTCTTCCGCCATCTCGACAAGCTCGTAGAAAACTGGCCGGGCGATCAGCGCCTCCAGGCCGGCGCGCACATGCACATAGGGCCTGGGCTCGCCGCCCTCGCCTTCGACGATGCGGATGGGGTTTTCTGGCCCCGCCTCCACGACGTCGCCGACATTGGTGGTGAAGCGCAGCGCCTCACCCGCGCGGTCCACGCGAACCGCCGTGAACGGAGCGTCCTCCACCGTGATCTTCAGCTTCTCGACCGGCGTGACGAGGTAGATGCCGTCGGCGTCCTTGCGCAGGATCGTCGAGAACAGCCGCACCAATGCCTCGCGCCCGATCACCCCGCCCTCGTGGACCCAGGTCCCGTCGCGGCGGATGACGATGTCGATCTCGCCCGAGCGCGCCGGATTCCACAGATGCACGGGCGGCAGGCCGCGCTTCGGCTGCGCCGCCTCGGCCAGATCGTCCAGGGTGGTCTTGCTGCTCACCGCCGCAAGGTAGGGGCCGGACGGAGTGGGCTCAACCTATCGCGGCCGGACTGGACCGCTCAGCGTCACATCCGTGAACGGCAGCATCAGCACGCGCCGTTGCTCCACCGGCCCCGGCATCACGGCCTCGGGCGCGCCCGTGAAGCCAAAGCGTTCGAAGTACGGCGGGTCGCCCACCAGCAGCACCGCCGCCTCGCCGGCCGCCTCGGCCGCGGCGCAAGCCCGCTCGACCAGCCGGCCGCCGACGCCCGTGCTCTGAAGGTCCGGCTCCACGGCGAGCGGGCCCAGGAACACCACCGGCGTCTCGCCGACGTTCACCCGCCACATGCGCACCACACCGGCGAGGCGCCCGCCTTCCCAGGCGCAGAACGACAGCTCGGGCGCGAAGTCGGCGAACTCGCGCACGCGCTCGGACGACTTGGCGAACCGGCCCGGCCCGAAGGCGCGGTCCAGCAGCTCCTCGATGGGGACCCCGTCGGCAGGGGTTTCATGGGCGAAGGTGAGCGCCGGACCCGGCGCGCAGCATTCAACGGACATGGGCGGATTTTTCTCGAGATGCGGTTTCGGCGACGTTCGGCAGGACGGCTTCAATGCCCAAGCCTGCCGGGCGGTTCAGGGCGCTTCTTCAGGCGCGCGGACGTCGTCGCATCTCGGGGCCCTCCGGGCCGTAATCGGGAAGCGCGCAAATAGGGCCCTGGGGTGCTGGCGTCAACGCCGTTGCGGGGACGAGCGACGCAGGGCAGGGTCGCGGGCCACCGATGGCCGACACCCCGCCCGAAGCGCCGCCCTCCGCCCGCGAGCTCCTCCGCGAGCGCGACTACGTCCTGTTCTGGGGCTCGCGCTGGACCGGAAGCTTCGCCGCCCAGATCCAGAGCGTGGCGATCGGATGGCACATGTACGTGCTGGCCCGCGAGACCCGCTCCGTCGAAGAGAGCGCCTTCCTCATGGGCATGATCGGCCTGGCCGCGTTCCTACCAGTGCTGCTGCTCACCCTGCCTGCGGGCGAGATCGCCGACCGCTACGACCGCAAGAAGGTCCTGCTCCTTTGCCTCTCGGGCGAGATCCTGAGCGTGCTCGCGCTTGCCATCGCTACCGTGAACGGCCTGGCCTCGCCGGCCCTCCTGCTGGTCATCGCCGCGCTCTTCGGCGCAAGCCGCGCGTTCTTCGCTCCCGCCAACACCGCCCTGGGGCCCATGCTGGTTCCGCGGCGCCTGCTGCCGCGGGCCATCGCCTGGAACTCGCTGGCCTGGCAGAGCGCCTCCATCGCCGGGCCCGCCGTGGGGGGCCTGCTGATCGCCCATACGCCCCAGACCGCCTACTTCACCGCCTTCGGCCTGTACGGCCTGGCCGGCGTGTTCGTCGCCTCGATCGGCAAGAACGCCAAGCCCGAGGTGAACCCGGGCTCGCGCTGGCAGCTGATGAAGGAAGGCCTGGCCTACGTCTGGCGCCAGAAGATCGTGTTCGGAGCCATCTCGCTGGACCTGTTCGCCGTGCTGCTGGCCGGCGCCACCGCCCTGCTGCCGGTGTTCGCCCGCGACATCATCGAAGTGCCCGCGGTCACCGTGAACCTGCTCTTCTGGCAGCTGCCGCTGACCCGCGAGCTCGCCTTCGGCATGCTGCGGGCTGCGCCCGCCGTCGGCGCGACCGGCGTGGCGCTGTGGCTCGCCGCCAACCCCATCCACTCCAAGGCCGGCGCCTTCATGTTCGGCGGCGTCGCCCTGTTCGGCGCCGCGACCGTCGTCTTCGGCCTCTCCACCTCGCTGTGGCTGTCGCTGGCGGCGCTGGCGGTCCTCGGCGGCGCCGACATGCTCAGCGTCTACATCCGCCAGACGCTGGTGCAGCTCGTCACCCCCGACGCCATGCGCGGCCGGGTGGCGGCGGTCTCCTCGGTGTTCATCGGCGCGTCCAACGAACTGGGCGAGTTCGAGAGCGGCCTGGTCGCCCGCATCATGGGCCCTGTGGCCGCCGCCGTCTTCGGCGGCGTCGGCGCCATGGCCGTCACCGCTCTCTGGGCCCGCCTCTTCCCCGACTTGCGCCGCGCCGACCGGCTTGAATAGGCTTCCTCCCATTCAATTTGGGAGGATTTCAGAATGGGCGCGTTGGAAGGAAAGGTCGTCCTGGTCACGGGCGGCGGCAACGGCATCGGGCGCGATTGCGCGCTGATCGCGGCGCAGGAAGGCGCCAAGGTCCTGGTCAACGATTTGGGCGGGGGCCTGAAGGGCGACGATCCCGGCTCGGCGGGCCCGGCGGAAGAGGTCGCCCGTCTGATCCGCGAGCGCGGCGGCGAGGCCGCGTCCAACTCCGACAGCGTCACCAGCTACCGCGCCGTCCAGGGCATGGTCGAGCAGGCCATGGACACCTTTGGCGGCCTGCACGCGGTGATCAATCCGGCCGGCATCCTGCGTGACGTGATGTTCCACAAGATGACCGAGGACGACTGGGACCGGGTGATCGACGTCCACATGCGCGGCTCGTTCAACGTCGCCCGGGCGACCATCGAGCTGTTCCGCAACCAGAACGACGGCGCCTACATGTTCTTCACGTCCACGTCGGGCCTCTACGGCAACATCGGCCAGGCCAACTACGGCGCGGCCAAGATGGGCATCGCCGGCCTGTCGCGCATCATCGCCATGGAGGGCGCCCGTAACAACGTCCGCTCCAACTGCATCGCCCCCGTCGCCTGGACGCGGATGACCCAGTCCGTGCCGATCAAGGACGAGGCCCAGGCCGAGCGCCGCAAGGTGATGGCCGAGAAGATCCGCCCCGACCAGCCGGCCCGGTTCTCGGTGGCCATGGTCAGCCCGGCCGCGGCGAATGTCTCGGGCCAGGTGTTCGGCGTCTCGGGCGAGAACATCATCCTCTACTCCCAGCCCAGGCCGATCGAGACCTGCTCCAAGCCGGAAGGCGAGGAGTGGACGGTGGACTCCATCCTCAAGGAAGCCGTGCCGCAGATGGCGCCCAAGTTCTACGACCTCGGACGCGCCCCGCCCTCCACCCAGCCCAAGCAGGCCCAGCCGGCCTAGCGCTCGGCCCCGCTGGCGATCAGCTCGCCGGCGGGGACCACCTCCAGGCCCTTGGCCTTCAACCCCTGCAGCACCCGCGGCAGGGCGGCGCGGGCGGTCTCGTTGGCGCCGTACATCGGGTGCATCAGGATGATCGAGCCCGGTTTCGCCTGGGCGACGATCTCCTGGGCAAAGCGGGCCGGATCGGTCGTGGTCGGCTCCTCCACGTCCCAGGTGACCATCGTCAGGCCCTCCGCCTCGACGGCCAGTGGCAGGCCGACCAGCTTCTTGCCGTAGGGCGGCCGGAACAGCCGGGGCCCGGGTCCGCGGTCGCCATCCAGCACCGCCTCCGTGCGGCGCAGCTCGTGGGTATAGGAATCGCCCCATCGGAACGCCATCCGCCGGTGCGACCAGCTATGGTTTTCAACCTCGTGGCCGGCCGCCGTGATCCGCCGCACCAGGTCCGGCCGTTGCGCCGCCTCGCGCCCGACCAGGAAGAACGTCGCCCGCGCCCCGTGCGCCTCCAGCACCGGCAGCACCGCCTCGAGGCCGCGCTCGGTCGGGCCGTCGTCGAAGGTGAGCGCCACCGCCGGGCGCGCCGTCTCGACCCGGCAGACGACCGAACCCGTGAGCGTGAAGCAGCGCGCCTTGCTCACCTTGAAGAGGCCGTAGAGTCCGACGACCGCCAGCACGACGGCGGCCGCGGCCCAGAGGCCGAACCTGCGCCTACTCACCCGCAAGCGTGCGCAGCGCCGCACCGTCCAGCCGGCGAACGGTCCAGTCGGTCATCGCCGCCGCGCCCAGGCTGTCGTAGAACGCGATCGAGGGCGCGTTCCAGTCCAGCACCGCCCACTCCAAGCGACCGAGGTCCGCCTCCACGCACCGCTGCGCCAGGCGGGCCAGCAGGGCCTTGCCGGCGCCCAGGCCCCGCGCCTCGGGCCGCACGAACAGGTCCTCCAGGTAGATCCCGGCCCGCCCGCGGAAGGTCGAATAGTTGTAGAACCACAGCGCAAAGCCCACCGGCGTCCCGTCGGCTTCCGCGATGTCGCAGAAGGCCCGCGGGTTCTCGCCGAACAGGTCGCGGCGGATGTCGGCCTCGGTCGCCTCCACCTCGTGCAGCAGCCGCTCGTACTCGGCGAGCTCCTTGATGAACGCGAGGATCAGCGGCGCGTCGGCGACGGTGGCGACGCGGATCGTCACGCCGCTCATGCCGGCTCCTGCGCCCGGACCTTCGAAAAGTCCGGCGCCCGCTTCTCGGCGAAGGCGGCGAAGGCCTCGGCCGCCTCGGGCGACTTCAGCTGGGCGGCGAAAAGGCGGCCCTCTTCCTCGTAGCGCACGGCGATCGGCTCGGCCGGCCGGCGCATCAGGGCCTTGGTGGCTGCGACCGAAGCGGGCGCCCGCGCCGCCACGGCCTCGGCCGCCGCCCGCGCCTTCGCCCGCAGCTCGGCCGCGGGGACGACGGCGTTGGCGATACCCCAGGCCTCGGCCTTCTTCGCATCGACCGCCTCGCCCAGCACGAACATGGCGAAGGCCCGCGCATGTCCGATCCGGGCCGGCAGCAGCATCGAGGACGCAGCCTCCGGCACCAGGGCGAGGTTGACGAACGGCGTCGTCAGCAGCGCGTCCTCGCTCACATAGACCAGGTCGCAGTGCAGCAGCATGGTCACGCCGACGCCTACCGCCCGGCCGTTCACCGCCGCCACGATGGGGGTCTTGGCCCGCTCCAGCGCGTTCAGCAGCGGATTGCCCTTCTCGCGGGCGGCGTTGGCGCTCTCATCGCCGCGGTTCACCGCCGCGAAGTCGGCCAGGTCGTTGCCGGCGGTGAACATGTCCCCCTCGGCTTGGATCAGCACGCAGCGCACGTCCGGATCGGCGTCCGCCGCGTCGATGCCGTCGGCCATCGCCTGGTACATGGCGCGCGTCAGGGCGTTCTTCTTCTCGGGACGGTTCAGCGTGATGGTCAGGACGCCCGCGGACGTCTCAATGAGCACATGTTCGGCCATGGCCGGCCTCCTTGATCGGGAAACTTCCCGTCAAGCTTAGGCGGCGGCCGAGTACCAGTCGATCCCGTCCGCGTCTCGCTCGCGCCGTCCCAGGCCGCGGCGCAGCAGACAGTTCAGGTGCGCCAGGCTCTCGCCCGTCGCCAGCCCCAGCAGCTCGGGGCCGATCGGCCGGCGGAACAACACGTGGAAGACGTCCACCACCCGCTTCGGCGTCGCAAGCTCCGCCACCAGCCGCGCCAGGCCCCGCTCGTGCCCGGCCACCAGGTGGTCCAGCCGGGCGTGCAGGCCGTGGAACGGCTCGTTGTGGGCGGGCAGCACCAGGACGTCGTCTGGCACGCGCGCCTTGATCGCCTTCAGCGAGGTCAGCCAGTCGGTCAGCGGATCGGCCTCGGGCTCGGTCGGGAACACCGAGACGTTCGACGAGATCTTCGGCAGCACCTGGTCGCCCGAGATCATCAGCTTCAGGTCGCGACACCACAGCGAGGCGTGTTCCGGACTGTGACCGGACCCCACCACGACTTCCCACTCATGATCCCCGATCCGGATCCGCTCGCCGTCGTTCAGCCGGCGGAAGCTGTCGGGCAGCACGTGCAAGCCGCGGCCGAACCCGCCGAACTTGGCCTTGTACTGGTCGATGGCGTCCTCGTCCCAGCCGGCGGCCCGATAGAAGGTCACCGCCACCTCCGGCGCCTCGCGGCCGGTGTCCAGCGCCAGCGATCGGCAGGTGACAAACTCCAGCCGCGTGATCCACAGCTGGCAGCCGAACTTGCGCGTCAGCCAGCCGGCCATGCCGATGTGGTCGGGGTGCATGTGGGTGACGAAGACCCGCGTCACGGGGCGCCCTTCCAGCGGCCCCTGGAACGCCGCGCGCCAGGCATCCCGCGTGGCCACGCCGCCCAGGCCCGTGTCGACGATCGCCCAGCCTTCCCCCTCGCGAATGGCCCAGACATTGATGAAGCCCAGCGGCCCGCCCAGCGGCATGCGCAGCCACTTCACGCCCGGCGCCACGTCCACCGCCTCGCCTGCCGCGGGCGAGGCCTCGAACGGATAGCTCAGCTTCGGCCGCGCCAGTTCGGCAGGCGGGTCTTCCAGTCCGTCGCGCAAGCGCCGCGCTCCTCGTCTGTTCAGTATCGAAGCTTCTCCCCGCTGCCGCAGCGGAGGGCAAGCGCCTCAG
Organism: Phenylobacterium sp.; assembly: GCF_031181185.1. Classification (GTDB taxonomy): domain Bacteria; phylum Pseudomonadota; class Alphaproteobacteria; order Caulobacterales; family Caulobacteraceae; genus Phenylobacterium. The sequence goes on from NZ_JAPSKZ010000006.1 coordinate 28,336, forward strand.
CCCTGCTCGGTCATCCAGATGCGCAGGGCGCGCAGGAACGGCAGGGCTTCGCGGAACTCCTTCTGGGTGAAGGCCTCGCGCAGCTTCTCCATCTTCGGCCGGATCGCGACCATCGACCGGTTGTAGGCCTCACGCCCCTTGGGCGTCAGGCGCACCCGCTTCTTCCGCCGGTCGGCGCCGCAGGGCTCGAACACGATCAGCCGCATGGCCTCCAGCCGCTGCAGGGTGTTGGTGATGGCCCCCGGCGTCATCTGCAGCGCCGCGGCGATCCGGGCCGGCGTCAGGTCCTCGCCGCGCCGCGCGATCAGGTTCAGCACCTCGAACTGGGGATAGCTCAGGCCCACGGGCAGGCAGCCGCCGATCACCGTCCGCACCCCGTGCTCGATCATGCTGATCTCGTCGAACACCTGGACTTCCGGATGTTCCTCGACCGTCACCGCCATGCCTGAGCCCTCCGTCCACCGACGAAGCTCTACCATTCGAGTTTCAACGGAATGTTTCGATATTGAAGCACCTTCCGGGGCCGGCCCGCGAACATGGCGAAAAGCAAATGTTGGCCGCAAGCGCCTGTCATGCGGCGTGGCGAAGCTCGGCCGATGCCTCGCCCCCTCATTCTCTTCTGCGCCGCCCTGGCCCGCGACGGCGTCGCCCGCAACACCGTCTATGTCGCCAACGCGCTCGCGCGGCGCGGCGCCGCCGTGGAGGTCGTCTGCCTCGAAGCGGGGCCGCTCGCCGACGACCTTGACGGCCCGGCGCTCACCCGGCTGGGCCGGCCGCCCGGCCCGCGTCCGCTGGCTCTCGCGGCGGCCGTCCCGGCGCTGCGGGCGCGGTTCAGGCAGGCTGGCGCGGTCGTCTCGATGGGCAACCACGCACACCTGGCGGTCTGGGCCGCCCTCCAGGTCCTGCCAGGGCTGCCGCGCCTCTACCGGATCAGCAACGATCCGTTCCATGCCGGCGAGCCGGCCGCCATCCGGCGGCTCCGCGGCGCAGGTCTCAGCCTCATTGTCCGAGACGGCGCCCCGTTGGTCTCGGTGTCCAGCGTGGCCGCCCGCCGGCCCGCCTTCGAGCCCGCGCGGCGCGAGGGACGGCTGCACGTGGCGCCGAACGGTGTAGACGTCGCAGCGATCCGGGCGCGCGCCGCCGAGCCCTGTGCGCACCCGTGGCTCAGCGACGGGGCGCTATACCTCGCGGCGGTCGGCCGCCTGCACCGCCAGAAGAACGTGGAGGCCTTGATCCAGGCCCTCGCCGTCCTGCGCGCCGGCGCTTGGCCGGACCTGCGCCTGCTGGTCCTGGGCGGCGGAGGCGCCCGCCGCCGCCGCCGGCTCGAAGCGCTCGCCCGGAACTTGGGCTTGCAGGAGGCCGTCCGGTTCGAGGGCGAGGTCGCCAACCCCTTTCCGCTGGTCGCCAGAGCGGCGGCTTACGTCCTGCCCTCCCGTTGGGAAGGGGCCTCGAACAGCCTGCTCGAAGCCCTGGCCTGCGGCGTTCCGGTGGTGGCCGCTGTCACGGCCGGCAGCGCGCCGGAGGTGCTGGCGGGAGGGCGCTACGGCGCGCTCGCCTCGCCCGAGCCTCAGGACCTGGCCCACGCCATCGGCGCCCAGCTCGACCCCGCCACCCGCGTGCTCCCGAGGGATCGCGCCGCCGACTACAGCCTCGAGGCCGCCGTGGAGCGCTTCTGCGATCTCGTCCTGGCCGTCCGCGACCAACATGGCGAAATCCAAATCCGGGCGGCAGCTCCGGCTCATCTCGCGCCGGTAGGAAGGGGCGTGCGGGGGCGCTGAACGGAGAAGTAAGATGAAGACCCAAAGCCTGATCCTCGCCGCGGTCGCCGCAGCCCTCGCCGTCCCCGCCCTCGCCCAGGAAGGGGCTGCGACGCCGCCTGCCAGGCCCCAGACGATCCCGCTCGCCCAGGCCGTCGCCGCCGCCGAACAGGCGCTGGGCGCTCGCGCCTTCGACGCCGAGCTGGACCACGAGCGCGGCGGCCTCGTGTACGACATCGACCTGGTGAAGGACGGCCGGCCCGTCGAGGCCGAGGTCGACGCCGCGACCGGCAAGGTGCTGCGCCACTCGCGCCCGGCCGCCATCCGCCTGCCCTTCGGCGGCGACGCGCTCAAGGCGGCCCAGGCGGCGCCTCGCACGCTCAGCCAGACGATCGCCCTGATCGAGACCTCTACGAAGGGGCGCGTGGCCGACATCGGGCTGGAGCGGGAAGGCGGCCGGTACTACTACGAGGCCGAGCTGACGGGCGCGCCCGACCGCGAAGTCCGGGTCGACCTGCGGACGGGCGCGATCAGTCCGGTGATCGACGACTAGCCTCGGAGTTCGGCATGCACGTGCTGGTCGTGGAGGACGACGCCCGGGTCGCCGGCCACGTCGTGAAGGGCCTCAAGGCCGAGGGCTGGCTGGTCGACCACGTGGCCGACGGGCGCGAGGCCCTCTTCCGCGTGGCCGCGGAGACCTACGACGTCGTCGTCCTCGACCGCATGCTGCCGAACGTGGATGGCCTGAAGATCCTGCAGACGATGCGCGCCGCCGGCGACAGCACGCCGGTGCTGATCCTCTCGGCGCTGGGCGACGTGGACAACCGGGTGAAGGGACTGAGGGCGGGGGGCGACGACTACCTCGCCAAGCCCTTCGCCTTCTCCGAGCTGCTGGCCCGCGTCGAGGCGCTCAGCCGCCGCAAGGCGCCGGTGCAGGAGACGACCGAGCTGTCGCTGGCCGACCTGCGCATGAACCTGATCAGCCGCACGGTGACACGCGCCGGCAAGCCTGTCGACCTCACCGTCCGGGAATTCGGGCTCCTGGAATACCTCCTGCGCAACGCAGGCCGCGTGGTGAGCCGCAGCATGCTCCTCGAGGCGGTCTGGGACTACAATTTCGACCCCCAGACCAACATCATCGACCAGCACGTCAGCCGCCTGAGGCAGAAGATCGACAAGGACTTCGACCCGCCCCTGATCCAGACGATCCGCGGCATGGGCTACTCCCTGCGCACATGAGGCGGCCCCATCCCCTCCGCAGCCTCACGCTCAGGCTGACCCTGGTCTACATGGCGCTGTTCTACGCCTCGATCGGGCTGATGCTGGGCGCGAGCTACGTGGGCGGGGTGTGGCGGCCGCTCCAGCAGGTGGAGCGGCAGATCCGCGCCGAAAGCGACAGCCTCGCCGCGATCTACGAGCGCCAGGGCCGCAACGCGCTGATCCGGGCGCTGGAGCGACGCGCCGCCGAGCCGCGCGTGCGAACGCCCTACCATGTGCTGGTCGCGCCGAACGGCGCGGTGGTCGCCGCCAACCTCCTCGACTGGCCGCGCGTCACAGGCCCCGAGTGGGTCCGCTACGAGTTCGGCACCTACGCCACCGGGGCCGAGGAGGAGCACGAGGCGGTGGTCCGGGACCGGCGGCTGCCGGGCGGCTGGCGCTTGCTGGTCGGGCTCGACACCGAAGACCTCGACGAGCGCGAGGACCTGATCCTGGAGGCGCTGTCGTGGGGCCTCGGCATGACGCTGGCCCTGGGGGTCATCGGCGGGCTGGTGATGACGCTCGCTGTTTCGCGGCGGCTGGAGAGCATCAACCGGGCCGCCCGCGCCGTCATCGCCGGCGACCTCACCGGACGCGTCGCCCTTCGCGGCAGCGGCGACGACTTCGACCAGCTCGCCGCAACCCTCAATGAGATGCTGGCCCGCATCGAGCATCTGGTCGCCTCCATCAGCCGCGTCTCGGACAGCATCGCGCACGAACTGCGCACGCCGCTCACCCGCCTGCGGGCCGAACTCGAGGAGCTGGCCGTCGCGGACGATCCGACCGATGTTCAGGCCCGCGCCGCCGCGGCCCTCGACGAGGCCGTCCGGCTTCAGGCCATGTTCGAGGCTCTTCTGCGCATCGCACGCCTGCAGAGCGGCCCGCGCGCCGCCGGCGCCACGGTTGACCTCTCGCGCCTGCTCGCCGACGCCGCCGAACTCCACCGCCCCGCAGCGGAGGATCGCGGCCAGACGCTGACCGAGACCCTCCAGCCCGGCCTTGCCGTCACCGGCGATCGGGACCTGATCTTCCAGATGGTCAGCAACCTGCTGGACAATGCGGTGAAGTTCGCACCCGAGCGCGGCCACGTGGCGCTAGAGGCTCGCATGACCGCTCGCGGCGTCGAGGTGGCCGTGAGCGACAACGGTCCGGGCGTGCCGCCCGCGCACCGCGACCGCGTCTTCGAGCGCTTCTGGCGCGGCGACGACGTCGCGCCGGGGTTCGGCCTGGGCCTCAGCCTCGTGGCCGCGGCGGTCGAGGCGCACAACGCGGCGATAGAGCTCGCCGACGCCGGGCCGGGCCTGCGCGTGACGGTCCGCTTCCGGGCCTAGGCCTTCCGGCTGGCGGTCCAGCGCCGCACGCGGGTCTGCAGTACGCCCAGCGGCAGGGCGCCGGCGCCCAGCACGGTGTCGTGGAAGCCCTTCAGGTCGAACTTCGCGCCCAGGTCGCGCCGCGCCTCGTCGCGCAGCTCGAGGATCTTGACCATGCCCACCTTGTACGAGGTCGCCTGGCCCGGATTGACGAAGTAGCGGCGGATCTCCGAGCGGATCTTGCCGATCGGCTGGGGCGAGTTCGACGAATAGAACTCCAGCGCCTGGGCCTCGCTCCAGCCCTTGGCGTGGATGCCGGTGTCGACCACCAGGCGGATGGCGCGCCAGATCTCCCGACCCAGCCGGCCGAAGTCGCTGTAGGGGTCCTTGTAGAAGCCGACCTCCTTGGCCAGCCGCTCGACGTACAGGCCCCAGCCCTCGATGTAGGCGCCGTAGCCGTACTGGCCGCGGAAGGCGGGCACGCCGGTCATCTCCTGGGCCAGCATGATCTGCATGTGATGCCCCGGCCAGCCCTCGTGGTAGCAGGTGCCCTCGATCTCGTAGATCGGCGTCGCGCGCGTGTCGGCCAGGTGGACGTAGTAGATGCCGGGCCGCGAACCGTCGGGCGCGCCCGAGCTGTAGTGCGCCGCCCCGCCCGGCTCCTCGCGGAAGCTCTCGACCCGCTTCACCACCAGCTCGGACTTCGGGATCCGGCCGAAATACTGCGGCAGCACCGCCTTCATGCCGGCGAGGAATTCCTCGCACATCTTGAGATAGCGCGCCCGGCCAGCGTCATCGTTCGGCACGTAGAAGCGGTCGTCGGTGCGCAGATGGACGAAGAACTCCTCCAGCGTCCCGGCGAACCCGATCTTGGCCTTCAGCGTCTCCATCTCGCCGCGGATGCGCTTCACCTCGGCCAGCCCCAGCTGGTGGATCTCTTCCGCGCTCATGCCGGTCGTCGTCTGCAGGCGCAGCATGGCGTCGTAATAGGCCGCGCCGTCCGGCAGGGCGCCCGCGCCCTTCGGCTCGGGCGTCGCGTTCGCCACGTCGGCCGCCAGCCAGGCCGACAGGCGGTCGTACGCGGGCTTCATCTTGCCGGTCATGGCCTCGGCCAGCGCCTTGGTCAGCCGGTCGGCCTCGGCCGCCGGCAGGTCCAGCTTCGCGATCTTCGCCTTGCCGTCGGCAAACAAGGCCGAGTCCGGGCCCGCGCCGAACGGCGCGCCAGCCGTCAGGCGCTTCACCTCCTCGGCCGACTGCTCGTAGGCGAACCTGGGCATGCGGACGCCGTTCGCCGCCGCCGCCTTCGCCCGCGCCAGCTGCACGTCCAGCGCCGGACCGATCTGCGCGACCCGGCTGATGTAGGCGGCCATGTCCGCGGGCGTGTCCACGCGGTGCTGGTTGATCATGAAGTTGGGCAGGCGCGTGTGATAGCCGCCCCGCTCGAAGACATAGTTGTGGCCGCGCCACCGGTGCGCCGTCTCGGCCCGCTCCAGTTCCAGCGCCCACATGTCGAACGAGACCCGCGCATCGTCGCCCAGCTTCGCCGGATCGAACCTGCGCTTCATCTCGGCCACGCTCTGCCGGCGCCAGGCCAGCTTCTTCTCGGCGGCCGCCTCGCTGTGATCGGTCAGACGGTCGTACTGCTCCTTGCGCCCGAGGCTGGTCAGCTCCATCGGGTCCATGGCCAACTCTTCCTCGAACTCGGCGTCGAGATAGGCCGTGAGCTGCCGGTCGAGGTCGCTCTGCGCGGCCGCCGCCACAGGCGTCAGCATCGTCGCCGCCGCCAGGCTCAGTCCGAAATCACGCCGGGAAAGCTGCATATTCTCATCCTCTCGGGATCACTGCGCCGGCGAAGCTAGCCGGTCGCGACGCGGCGCGACAGTCGCCGCGACCGTTTAGCGTGCCCGGCGCCGGCTCAACGCTGGTCGAGGATGTCGCGGACGCGCGTGGCGAGCTCCTCGAAGGTGAAGGGCTTGCTGATCAGCTGCACGCCGGGGTCCAGCCGGCCGTGATGGACGATGGCGTTGCGCGAATAGCCCGTCGTGTAGAGCACCGGCAGGTCCGGCCTGAGCGCCCGCGCCTCGTCGGCAAGCACGCGCCCGGTGCGTCCGGGCAGCACCACGTCGGTGAACAGCAGGTCCACACGAGGCGCGCTCCGAAGGAGCACCATGGCCTCGTCCGCGTCAGCCGCCTCCAGGACGGCGTAGCCCAGCTCGCTCAGGATCATCGAGCTGTAGTTGCGGACGTCGTCATTGTCTTCGACCAGCAGCACCACTTCGCCCGCACTGGCGCCCGGAGCCGCGCTGTTGCTCGGCCTCTCCACGGCCTCGGCGGGCCCCGTGAACCGCGGGAAGTAGAGCTTGACGGTCGTACCCTGGCCTTCCTCGCTGTAGATCGTCACGTGGCCGCCCGACTGCTTCACGAAGCCGTAGACCATGCTCAGGCCAAGGCCCGTGCCGCGGCCGACTTCCTTGGTCGTGTAGAACGGCTCGAACACACGGCTCAGCGTCTCCTTCGACATGCCGTGGCCGGTGTCGCTGATCGCCACCATCACGTACTGGCCCGGGATCACCTCGGCGTCGGTGGCGGAATAGCTCTCGTCGAGCGCGGTGTTGGCCGTCTCTATGGTCAGTTTGCCGCCTTCGGGCATCGCGTCGCGCGCGTTGACCGCGAGGTTCAGGATAGCGCTCTCCAGCTGGTTCTGGTCCGCCTCCACGCGCCACAGCCGAGGCGCGAGCACGCCTTCCAGCTCGATGGTTTCGCCCAGCGTTCTGTGCAGCAGGTCCGTCATGTCGCGCACCAGCGCATTCAGCTCGAGCGGCTTGGGGGCCAGCGGCTGGCGACGAGAGAACGCGAGCAGCCGCCCGGTCAGGCTGGCGGCGCGCTGCGCGCCCTGCAGGGCCATGTCGGTGGCGCGCCGGATGCGCGCTTCGTCCTCAGGCCGCGCGCGGCGGATCGTGTCCAGGCCGCCGATGATCACCGTGAGCAGGTTGTTGAAATCGTGCGCGACGCCGCCGGTCAGCTGCCCGATGGCTTCCATCTTCTGGGCCTGGCGGAGGGCTTCCTCCACCTGGACGCGGCTAGCCACCTCCTCGGCGACCCGTTGCTCCAGGGTGGCGTTGATCGCCTGCAGCTCGGCCTCGGCGCGCCGACGCTGCTGCAGCTCCCGCTGCGCCGACCGGAACAGCTCGGCGTTGTCGAGCGCCACGGCGGCTTGCGCAGCCAGACCCAGCATCAGCTCCTCGGCGGTCTGGGTGAAGACGCCCGTATCGGGATGTCCAAAGAACAGCCCCCCGAGGACCTGCCCTGTCCGGGACTTCACCGGCACTGCGAGATAGCTGCGGACCGGCAGATGGCCTTCGGGCATGCCCCGGCGCGGCGCGTTCCGGCCATAGCGCGGGTCATTCGTGATGTCGTCGGACCGTACCACTCCCTCGCCGCGGAACGTCGGTCCGAAGACGTCCGTGTTGCGAGGCATCGGGAACTTCTCGAACGCGCTGCGGGGCGCGCCGGACAGAGCGTAGAGGGTGTAGTGCTCGCCCGCCTCGTCGACCACGTTGTAGAAGAACGCGCCGAACGCCGCGCCAGTCAGCTCAACCCCGGCGTCGATGATCGTCTGGACCACCCGATCCTGGTCCAGGTCGCCGGAGATGGCGGTCGCCGCGCGGTTGAGGATCTGCAGCGCCCTTGTCCGCGCCTCTAGGGCCTCGCGTTGGGCCTTGTCCGCCGTCAGATCGATCAGCACGCCTGAGAACACCGGCCGCCCTTCCGGGCTCAGGCTCATTTGGCCGCGCGACAACACCCAGCGGACGTCGCCGGCGGCGGCGACCCGGTATTCGGCTTCGAAAGGCGCGCCGGTCTCGACCGTGGCGTTGACCTTGGCCATGGTCTCCGGCTGGTCGTCCGGGTGGATGGCGTCCACGAACCTCTGCAAAGGCAGGCCGTGAGCCGCCGCCTCGGCGCTCACGCCGAACACCTCACTCAGCGGGCCCTGGATGCTCAGGCGGTCTTCGTCGACCTTCCAGTCGTACACCGCCACCCGGCCCGTCGCGAGCGCCCGCGAGAGCTGTTCCTGCGTCATCAGGAACCGGCGCTCGCTTGCCATCACCGCGCGCGCCGCCTCGCGGCGGACCGTCGCCAGCTGGATGTTGGCGTTCACCCGCGCCAGCAGCTCCCGGGCCGCGAACGGCTTGATCAGGTAGTCGTCGGCGCCCGCATCGAGTCCTTCGACCTTCGCCTCCTCGCCGGCGCGCGCCGACAGGAGGATCACCGGCGTGCCCGCCAGTGTCGGCGTTCGCCTCACCTCGGCCACGACACCGAAGCCGTCGAGGTTCGGCATCATGACGTCGCTGAGGATGAGGTCCGGCGGCGCCTTCAGGGCGGCCTCCAGCGCCTCGCGGCCGTCGCTCACCGCCACCACCTCGTAGCCCTGAGATCGCAGAAGGCGGGCGACGTAGTCGCGCATGTCCGCATTGTCGTCGGCGAGGATGATCCGCCCACCGGCGACGAGCGTGTCCGGCCTTCCGTCCGCCAGAGGGATCAATTCCGCCAGAGCAGGCTCCCGGGCTCCGGTCGACGACCAGCGCATCGCCTCCTCGACGAACGGCTGCGCCCGGGGCGCAGGGCTCGGCTCGAGCCCCTCTTCGCCCACCTGTTCGGCGGGCAGGTGGCTCTTCCCGAACGGCACGACGATCGTGAAGGTCGAGCCCTTCCCCAGCGCGCTCTCGGCGGAGATGGCGCCGCCGTGCAGTTTCACCAGCTCCTGCACCAGGGCGAGCCCGATGCCGCTCCCTTCGAAGCTGCGGCCCTTGGCGCCTTCGACCCGGTGGAAGCGCTCGAACAGCTTGGGCAGCTCTTCCTCGGGGATGCCGGTCCCGGTGTCGCGCACCTCGACCACCACCCCACGGCCGTCCTGAGAGGCTCGTGTGGTGACGCTGATCTCGCCTTCGAAGGTGAACTTGAAAGCGTTGGAGATGAGGTTGAGGAGCACCTTCTCCCACATCTCCCGGTCCACATAGACCGGCTCGGCCAGGGGCTCGGCGTCCACCCGCAGGGTGAGCCCGGCCTTCTCGACCGCTGACCGGAAGCTGGCGGCGATCTCGGCGTTGAAGCTCGCCAGGTCCGTCGCCTGGTACGACGCCTTCACCCGGCCAGCCTCGATCCGGGAGAAGTCGAGAAGGCTGTTCACCAGCCGCAGGAGACGCAGTCCGTTCCGATGCGCGAGCTCCACGTGCGAGTGGGCCTGCTCGGTCCGAAGGTCGGACGTCGCGAGCAGTTCCTCGAGCGGCCCCAGCATCAGCGTGAGCGGCGTCCGGAACTCGTGGCTGACGTTCGAGAAGAATGCCGTCTTCGCCCGGTCGATTTCCTCCAGCGCCTCTGCGCGCTTGCGTTCTTCTTCGAAGGCGCGGGCGCTCGCCAGGGCGGCGGCGATCTGCCCGGCGAGCATTTCGATGAAGCCGGTATAGGCTGCGTCGACCGGGCGGTACGGGTTCAGGGCGGCGACGAAGAAGCCCGCCGCCGTGCGCTCGTGCCCCTGTTGCGCGAGCGGCACCAAAAGCACCTGCTGAGCGACCTTCTCCCAGGCGCCGCAAGGCAGTTCCCCGGGCAGCATTCCGGCGTCGATCACCTGGGGTTCGCTGCCACCCTGGATGTCGCGGACCGGCCAGAAGGTGTCGGAGAGCTGGATCTCGGACGCGGCGGCGGGGTGCATCGCCTCGATGCCGGAGGCCGCCGCGAGCCGCGCGGTCTTCCCGCCTTCGTCGAAGAGGTAGGTAAGGGTGAAAGGAAGGTCTGAGAGGTTTTCCGATAGCCGCCGCTCGATCGCGTCGAACAATTCCTGCTCGGTCTTTGTCGCCGCGGCGGCCGAGGAAAGGGCTCGCAGCGTGGCGAGCCGTCGGTCGTTGATGACCCGTTCGGTCTCTTCCATCACGACGCAGAAGAGACCCGAGATCGCGCCGTGATCGTCGAACAGCGGGCTGTAGGAGAAGGTGTGGTAGGTCTCCTCCGAGAAGCCGCTGCGCTCCAGCAAGAGCAGCATGCCTTCCCGGAACACCGCCTCCCCGGTGCTCATCACCTCGTCGATGAGCGGTCCGATGTCGTGCCAGATCTCTCGCCAGACTTCCGGGGCCGGCTGGCCGAGGCCGTGCGGGTGCTTGACGCCCATCGTCGGCCGGTAAGCGTCGTTGTAGAGGAAGGCCAGTCGAGGTCCCCAGCCCAGCCACATCTGGTAGCCGGACGTGAGCATGATCCGGACAACCGAGCGCAGGCTTTTAGGCCAGGTGTCCGGCGGGCCCAAAGACGTCGACGCCCAGTCGAGCTTGCGCATGATGGCGGCGACCTCGCCGCCCCCGGGAAAGGGGTCGCCGTCCACGATCTCAGTCGAGGTCCCGCGCTCGCTCAACCTGCGCCCCCCTTTCCGAAAGCAGCACCGCTTTAGCTCAGTTCGACGAAGCCGCAAGCTCTGCCTTGAAGGCTCAACCTATTGTTTTGCTTGTTGATCCAATCCAGGAACAAACGTCGCGATGAGACGTTTTGGTTGGTTCTGCCGCCGTTCAGGGCAAGGGTTGGCTGCCGCCAGTCACTTCACCAGCGCGTCGTAGATCCACCCGCGGTTCTTGCGCTGGTACTCCTGGGCCGCCTCCCGGGCCTGCACCATGAACACCATGAAGACCTCGTTCTTCGGGTCGACCCAGAACTCGGTGCCGGCGATGCCCCACCACGAGAACGTGCCCGCCCCCGGCCGCTGCACCGTGTCGTCCAGCACGAGGCTGAACCCAAGGCCGAAGCCCATGCCCCGGCCCGGGAAGAACGCGCCCGCCTGACGGATCGCCGGCGTCGTCTCGTCCTGCCGCATGCGCAACAGCGTCTCCTTCTTCAGGATCCGCACGCCCTTGTACTCGCCGTCGCCCGCCAGCATCAGGACGAAGCGCAAGTAGTCCTCGGCCGTCGACGAGAGCCCGCCGCCGCCCGACAGGAACGGGGTGGGTTTGGCGTAGTCGTAGTAGACCATAGCGTCGCCCTTGGCCGGCTCGGCGAACCGCGCGCGCTTGGCCTCGGGCTGGAAGAAGGCCGTGTCGGTCATGCCCAGCGGGCCGGTGATCCGCTCGCGGATCAGGACGTCCAGCGGCTTGCCGCCGGCCACCTCGACGACGGCGCCCAGCACGTCGGTCGAGCGCGAATAGTTCCAGGCCGTCCCGGGCTCCGCCTTCAGCGGCAGCTTCGCCAGCACCTTGGCGTATTCGCGGTTCGGCAGGTCGTTGCGGTTCTCGCCGCCCGCGGCCCAGACCTTGCCCAGCGGCGAGCCCGGCTGCACGAACCCGTAGATCAGGCCCGAGGTGTGGCTCATCAGGTGGCGCACCAGCATCGGCTGCGCCGCCGGCTTGGTCGTGCCGTCCGCCTGCCATACGGCCAGGTTCGCGTACTCGGGCAGGTACTTCGCGACCGGCGCGTCGAGGTCCAGCTTGCCTTCCTCGACCAGCGTCATGGCCGTGACCGACACCACCGGCTTGGTCATGGAGAAGATGCGGAAGATCGTCTCGTTGGTCACCGGCGCCGTCTGGCCCGGCCCTTGGACGCCGAAGCCCTCCTCGAACACCACCTTGCCCTTGCGGCCCACCAGCAGGTAGGCGCCGGCGATCTTGCCCGAAGCCACGTCGGCCTTCAGGCCCTGGCGCGCCACGTCCAGCTTGGCTGGGTCGAAGCCCAGCGCCGCGGCGTCGCCCTTGACGATCGAAGAGACCTTCGGATCGACGCTCTTCGCCGGCCGCGCCGAGGCCTCCGCCCCCGCGAACACCAGCGCCGCGACCAGCGCCAGACCGGCCGCGCCGACATACCTGTTCTTCATGATGACGCTTCCCCCATGCTCTTAGAAGAAGCGGTTTGGCACGGCTTCGCAACGGCCGTGTTTCAGGCCTGTCAATCGGCGCCCGCGACCGTCTCCATCAGCCCCTGCCGCGCCAGGGCGTCGGCCCGTTCGTTCAGTTCGTGGCCGGCGTGGCCCTTGATCCAGCGCCAGTCCACCTGGTGGCGCAGCCTGGCCTGGTCCAGCCGCTTCCACAGATCGTCGTTCTTCACCGGCTTCTTGTCGGCGGTCAGCCAGCCGCGCTTCTTCCAGTTGTGGATCCACTCGTGGATGCCCTGCTGGACGTACTTGCTGTCGGTGTGCAGCTCGACGCGGCAGGGCTTCTTCAGCGCCTCCAGCGCCTGGATCGCCGCCATCAGCTCCATGCGGTTGTTGGTGGTGGCGAGTTCGCCGCCGCAGATCTCCTTGCGCTTGTCGCCGTACAGCAGCACCGCGCCCCAGCCGCCCGGCCCCGGGTTCCCCGAGCAGGCGCCGTCCGTATAGATCACGACTTGAGGAGTCATTCCGCCGCCTGACCGAACAGCACGAGGTCCGGCGACGAGCGGTGCACCGCCAGCTTGCGCTCGTATTCCAGCGGGTCCTTCGGCTTCACCAGGGCGCCGGCCGGCGTCGCGCCCCAGTCGGCAAGCCTAGTCAGGAAGAACCGCATCGCCGCCCCGTGCGCAAGCACCGGCAGGGCCGCCCGCTCGGCGTCGGTCAGCTTGCGCCGGCTCTCATAGCCGGCCACCAGCGCGCGCGCCGCGGTGATGTTGAAGCTGCCGTCCGGCTCGAAGCACCAGGCGTTCAGCGCCACCGCGATGTCGTACGCCAGCGCGTCGTTGCAGGCGAAGTAGAAGTCGAAGGCCGCCGCGAACTTCCCCGCCTGGAAGAAGACGTTGTCCGGGAAGTAGTCGGCGTGAATCACGCCCTGCGGCAGCCCCGTCGGCCACCGCTTGGCCAGCAGCTCGAGGTCCGCGGCGATGGTCTTGGAAAGCCCCGGCTTCAGCCCCTCGGCCGCGTCGTGCAGGCCCGCGAACATCGGGAGCCAGGCGGGCTGGCCCAGGTCGTTCGCCCGGGTCATGGGAAAGCCCGCCTGCGCCTCGTGCAGCCAGGCCAGGCTGATCCCCGCCTCGCGGCAGTGGGCGACCGTCGGCCGGCGCACCGACAGGCCCGACAGGTACGAGACCATCGCGCAGGGCTTGCCGCGCACGGTCTTCAGGATCTCGCCGTTGCGGTCGGCGATGGGCGTGGCGCACGGGAAGCCGCGCTCGGCCAGCCAGCGCATCAGCCCTAGGAAAAAAGGCAGCTCCTCGGGCCGAACCCGCTTCTCGTAGACCGTCAGGAAGTAACGGCCCGTCTCGGTCTCGAGCAGGAAGTTCGAGTTCTCGATGCCCTCGGCGATACCCTTGAACGACAAGGGCGCCCCCAGCTCGAAATCGGCCAGGAGCTTCTGGAGCTCGTCGTCGGTTATGTCGGTGTAGACCGCCATCGACTGCCCGCATGGGGTACGTCGCGGATGGAGTCAAACCCTGACCGGCGGTCCCCCATATGCTAGATTTGGCGTGATCTCCCTGGAGGATCCGATGCTTGCCCTGAAGGTGGAAAAGATCGGCGACCGGGTCGCGGTCGTCCTCACGGAAGAAGCCCTGGCGCAGCTGAACCTCGCCGTCGGCGACGTGCTGCACGTCGAGCCCGGCCGCGACGGCGCCGTCCAGGTCGTGACCCGCGAAGTGTGGTTGGAAGATCCTCACGCCCGCGGCCGCGCCTTCCTGCGCCGCTACAACAAGAGCTTCGAGCGCTTCGAAGGCTAGGACGCCAGCGCCCGCGGCAGCTTGAACGTCACCGTCTCGCGGGCGACCTCGGCCTCTTCCAGGCTCACGTCGAAGCGTTCGGCCAGCCGGTCGAGGAGGCCCTGCACCAGCACCTCGGGCGCCGAGGCCCCGGCGGTGACGCCCACCGTCCGCGCGCGCTCCAGCCAGGCGAAGTCCAGCCCGCCGGCGTCGTCGATCAGATAGGCGGCGGCGCCCGCACGCTTGCCCACCTCCGCCAGCCGCACAGAGTTCGAGGAGTTGGCGCTGCCCAGCACCAGGAGCACGTCGGCCCGCGCGGCGATCGCCTTCACCGCCTCCTGCCGGTTGGTGGTGGCGTAGCAGATGTCTTCCTTGTGCGGGGCGGCGATGCCCGGGAACCGCGCCCGCAGCGCGTCCACGATCTCGGCCGTGTCGTCCACCGACAGCGTCGTCTGGGTGACGAAAGCGACGTTCGCCGGATCCCGGGGTTGGAAGGTGCGGGCGTCTTCGACCGTCTCGATCAGGGCCACGGCCCCGTCCGGCAGCTGGCCCATGGTGCCGACGACTTCGGGGTGGCCGGCGTGGCCGATCAGCACGATCTCGCGGCCGGCGTCATAGTGCCGCTGGGCCTCCACGTGCACCTTCGAAACCAGCGGGCACGTGGCGTCGAGGTACAGCATCTTCCGCGCCTTGGCCGCCGCCGGCACCGACTTGGGCACCCCGTGCGCCGAGAACACCACCGGCCGGTCCTCGGGACACTGGTCCAGCTCCTCGACGAACACGGCGCCCAGCGCCTTCAGCCGGTCGACCACATGGCGGTTATGGACGATCTCGTGGCGCACATAGACCGGCGCGCCATAGGTCTCGATCGCCCGCTCCACGATCTGGATCGCCCGGTCCACGCCCGCGCAGAAGCCGCGGGGGCTGGCCAGGAGAACGGTGAGCGCGGGCTTCGTCGACATGGCGCGGAACCTAGTGCCGCAGGCCGTCCATTGCCAGCCGCGTTGCCGCCGCAATCGTGAGGCTGTAACTAGGCCACGACCGCGCGGAACCCTCCGCGCCCTTCTGTTCCGAGACGCTTCCCATGCGCCGCCATCTGCTCGCAGCCGCCGCCGCGGTCCTCACGGCCGCCATCGCCCTGCCCGAACTCGCCATGGCTCAGGGCCGCGGCGGCCAGGACCAGCAACGCCAGCAGGAAGAAGACGCGGCCAAGAAGCGCAAGCGCGACGCCGAGTGGGGCAACCGCCAGGCGCCGCTGCCGGCCCTGCGCAACGCCGGCCCCTGCCCCTTCGTGAAGACGCTGTACGACGCCGCCCGCTACGTCGAGTTCAAGGACGGCCGCGAGGCCTCCGCGAATGTCTCCTTCTCGGGCGAGATCCAGGGCATCTCGGCGGGCTGCCAGTACAAGGACGAAGAGCCGATCGAAGTCGCCATGGAGGTGCTCTTCGAGCTGGGCCGCGGGCCGCAGGCCGAGGGCCGCGCCAAGACCTACCGCTACTGGGTCGCCGTCACCGACCGCAACCGCTCGGTGCTGGCCAAGGAATATTTCGACCTCCCCGTGACCTTCAAGGAGGGCGAGGACCGGGTCTATGTGCGCGAGACGCTGAACCGCATCGTCATTCCCCGCGCCGAGATCACCACCTCGGGCTCGAACTTCGAGGTCCTGATCGGCTTCGACGTGACGCCGCAGATGGCCGCCTTCAACCGTGAGGGCAAGCGCTTCCGCCTGAACGTCGGCGGCGCCCAGGCGTCCAACACCGCCGGGTCGCCCACGCCGCAATGAGCGATCTGAAATCGGTCCTGGGCGAGGCGGTGGAAGCCGCCTTCGCCGCCGAAGGCGTTCCCGCAGAGCTCGCCCGGGTCACCCCCTCCGACCGCCCCGACCTCGCCGACTTCCAGTCGAACGGGGCGCTCGCGGCCGCCAAGCGCGTGGGCAAGAACCCGCGCGAGATCGCCAGCGCCGTCGCCGAGCGCCTCAAGGGCGACCCGAGGCTGGCCTCGGTCGACATCGCCGGCCCCGGCTTCCTGAACCTGAAGGTGGCTGACGCCGCGCTCGCCGCGCGCGCCGACGCCATCGCCGGCGACCCGCGCGCCGGCGCCGAAACGGTGAGCCAGGCCCGTCGGGTGATCGTCGACTACGGCGGCCCCAACGTCGCCAAGCCGATGCACGTGGGCCACCTGCGCGCCTCGATCATCGGGGAGTCCATCAAGCGCCTCTACCGCTTCCGCGGCGACCAGGTGGTCGGCGACGCCCACTTCGGCGACTGGGGTTACCAGATGGGCCTCCTGATCGGGGCCATCATGGACGAGAACCCCGACATCGCCGAGCGCATCGCCGCCCTGAAGGACGCCGACCCGAACGGCCCGATCCCGTCCGAATTCGAGCGGATCACCCTGGCCGACCTCGACCGGCTCTATCCCGAGGCCGCGGCCAAGGGGAAGGCCGATCCCGAGTACCGTGATCGCGCGCGCAAGCTCACCGCCGACCTGCAGAACCACGACCCCGGCTGCTACCTCCTGTGGCGGCGGTTCCGGGACGTGACCCAGGTCGCCCTCGAGCGCGACTTCCACGCGCTGGGCGTCGACTTCGACTGGTGGAAGGGCGAGAGCGACGTCGACCACCTGATCGAGCCGATGGTGGCCGAACTCGACGCCAAGGGCCTGCTGGTCGACGACCAGGGGGCCCGGATCGTCCGGGTCGCCCGCGAAGGCGACAAGCGCGAGCTGCCGCCGCTGCTGGTGGTCTCCTCCGAGGGCTCGGCGATGTACGGCACGACCGACCTCGCCACCATCCTAGACCGCAAGCAGTCGTTCGATCCCGAACTCGTCATCTACTGCGTCGACCAGCGCCAGGCCGATCACTTCGAGATCGTGTTCCGCGCCGCCTACCTGGCCGGCTACGCCGCCGAAGGCCAGCTCGAGCACATCGGCTTCGGCACGATGAACGGGACGGACGGCAAGCCCTTCAAGACCCGCGAGGGCGGCGTCCTGAAGCTGAACGACCTCATCGAAATGGCCCGCTCCAAGGCCCGCGAGCGCCTGCACGAGGCGGGTCTGGGCGAAGACCTGCCCGAGACGGAGTTCGAGGACATCGCGGCCAAGGTCGCGGTCGCGGCCCTGAAGTTCGCCGATCTCTCGAACTTCCGCGGCACCTCCTACGTCTTCGACCTCGACCGCTTCACCAGCTTCGAAGGCAAGACCGGCCCGTACCTGCTCTACCAGGCCGTTCGCGTGAAATCCCTGCTGCGCAAGGCCGAG
>NZ_JAPSKZ010000176.1 GCF_031181185.1 Phenylobacterium sp.
ATTCCATCAGCCGAACCAGGCCGTCGATCTCGTCGTCGACGTAGCAGAACGAGCGCGTCTGCGAGCCGTCGCCGAAGACGGTGATGTCCTCGCCGGCCAGCGCCTGGCTGACCACGTTCGACACCACCCGCCCGTCGCTGGCGTCCAGCCTCGGGCCATAGGTGTTGAAGATCCGCACGACGCGGACCTCGGCCTTGCCCAGCCGGTCATAGTCGAAGCACAGCGTCTCGGCCGCCCGCTTGCCCTCGTCGTAGCAGGCCCGCGGGCCCGTGCAGTTGACGTTGCCCCAGTAGGTCTCGGACTGCGGGTGCCGGTCGGGATCGCCGTACACCTCGCTCGTCGAGGCCTGCAGGAACCGCGCGCCGTTGCTCTCGGCCAGCTTCAGCAACCGCTGGGTCCCCACGACGCTGGTCATCAGCGTGTGCTCGGGGTCGGCTTGGTACAGCGGCGGCGAGGCCGCGCACGCCAGGTTGTAGATCCGGTCGAACTGCATCCGGCCCAACCGCGTCGGCAAGGGATCGACCACGTCCGCCTCGACGAGGTCGAAATCCGCGCGACCCTCCAGCTTCGCCAGGTTCTCCCGGCGGCCGGTCTGGAAGTTGTCGAGGCAGACGACATGGGCGCCATCGGCGACCAGCCGTTCGCACAGGTGCGATCCGAGGAAGCCGGCGCCCCCCGCCACCAGGATCGTCTTCTGGCGTCCGTTCTTCATGCGTAAGCCCCTTGAGCAGGTTCCTTGGCGGCCGCCGCCGCTTCGAGGTGCGTTTCCAGTTCCGCGGCCCGGTGGGCCGCCGTGTGTCCGTCGAGGATGCGCCGCCGGGCGGCCGCGGCCTGGGCGTCGCGCTCGGCCTCATCCATGTTCAGCGCCGCCAGCACCTGGTCGGCGCTCTCCGCCAGCACGATCTCGCGCCCGGGCTCGAACAGCGTCTCCAGGCCTTCCCATACGTCCGAGATGATCGGGGCTCCGCAGGCGCCGGCCTCGAACAGCCGCACGCTCGGGCTCCAGCCCGCCGCGATCATGTCCGCGCGGGTGACGTTCAGCGTGAAGCGGCTCGCCGCATAGAACGCCGGGTGGTCCGCGGGGCCGACGTGCTCCAGTCGCTCGACGTTCGCGGGCCAGTCGATGTCCGCCGGATACTGCGGCCCGGCCACGCAGAACTTCAGATGCGGCGCGCGCCTGGCCGGCTCGATCAGCAGCCGTTCCAGCGTGGGTTGCCGGTCGGGGCTGTAGGTGCCGAGGTAGCTCAGGTCCCAGCGGCGCTCGACCTGGAGCGGCCGGTACGCCTCGTCGTCCACCGAGCAATACAGCGCCCGAGCCGCCGGCGACCCATAGCGTCGCTCCAGCTCGGTCAGCGTCGGCCCGCCGGTGAACGACAGATAGACATCGTAGCCGGGGATCAGCTCGGGCGTCAGATACTCATGGTCGCCGCCCGCGAGCTTGGCCAGCGTCACCGGGGTGTCGATGTCGTAGAAGCCGCAGACGCCCTTGGCCGTGGCTTGGGCCCAGCGGCCCACCTCGACGCCCTCCGGCACGTACGAGCCCACGATTACCGCGTCGGCCCGTTCCACGGCCCCCCGCCAGTGCGTCTTCAGTTCGTCCAGGTCGCGGTAGAGCGCCAGCTGGCAGAAGCCCGGCTCCGCCAGGTCGCGGTGCGCCGCGTACCAGGGCACGTCGCGCTCCAGGAAGGTGATCTCGTGCCCGCGCGCGGCGAACGCCCGCAGCAGCGCGCGATAGGTCGTCGCGTGGCCGTTCCCCCACGACGACGACAGCGAAAGGCCGAGGACGACCAGCTTCACGCCAGGCTCCTTTCGCGCTTGGCGGCCAGCTCCTGGCGCAGCAAGGCGTCCACCTCCACGGCGCGGCGCGCATAGGTGTGTTCGGCCAGGATCCGCTGGCGGCCCGCCTCGCCGATGGCGCGGGCCTTCTCCGGCGTCAGCGCCTCGAGGTGCTCGGCGACCTCCTGCCCGTCGCGGGCGACCAGCACCTCCTCGCCGGGCGTCAGAAACAGCTCCACGCCCTCCCACGCGTCGGTGATCAGGCAGGCGCCGGCGCCGGCCGCCTCGAACACCCGCGTCGCCGGCGAGAAGCCCACATCGGCCATCGAGTCCCGGGCGACGTTCAGCACCGCCAGGCCCGAGCAGTTGAAGGCGTTGTGGTCGTTGGTGCCCACGTGCCCCAGCCGCCGCACGTTGGCCGGCATGGCCTTGTCGTCCCAGCCGTTGCCGCCCAGCACGAACCGCCGCTGCGGCAGCCGCGCCGCCGCCTCCAGGAAGAACCGCTCCACGCGGGCCTCTCGGTCGGGCAGCCGGTTGGCCAGGAAGTTCAGGTCGCCCTCGAACCTCGGGTCGGCCGGCGCCGGATGATGGGTGGTGGGGTCCAGCGCGTTGTAGATCGGCCGGCAGGTCCTCGCGCCGAAGCCCTCGTAGGCCCGAACCACCGGCGGCCCGCCGCCATAGGTCAGCACCATGTCCAGCTTCGGCAGCAGCCGGTGCAGCACGGCCTCGCCACCGTCCCGTAGCGCCGCCAGCGTCGCCGGCGCGTCCACGTCCCAGAACAGCTTCACCGCCTGCGGCCGAGCCAGCGCGACGACGCCGTCCAGCAGCTCGTCGTCGAAGACGCCGACGCCGCTCGCCTTGACCACCACGTCGGCGCCCGGGGCCTCGGCCAGCACCGACTGCAGCCCGGCCTCGGTCGCCGGATAGACCACGACCCTCGCCCACTCGGGCGGGTCGATGTCGCGGTGCTGCTGCCGGTCGAAGGCGTCGGGCTCGTAGAACGTGACCTGCCAGCCGCGCTGCGCCAGCTCCCGCAGCATGCCGCGATAGTAGGTCGCCGCGCCGTTCCAGTAGGCCGAGAGCAGGCTCGATCCGTAGAAGGCGATCTTCATTCGGCGGGCTCCAGTTCGGGCGCGGCCAGCCGGCGCACGACGGCCATCAGCTCGTCGGCCCGGTGGGCGCAGGTGTGTCTGTTCAGGATGGTCTCCAGGCCCGAGCGGACGAGCTCGGCGCGCAGGTCCGCATCGGCCGCCAGCGCCCGCAGATGCCGCTCCATCTCGGCTCCGTCGCGCGCGGTCAGGAAGTCCCGCCCCGGCCGGAACAGGTTCTCGCTGTCGGACCACGGCGCCGAGACCAGCGGGATGCCACAGGCCAGCGCCTCGAACACCCGGATCGTCGGGATGCCGGGCAGCACGCGGGTGTAGAACCGCCGCGGCACGTGCACGGTCGCCAGGCGCCGGGCGAAGACCTCCGGCGCCCGCGCGTTCGGCAACCAGCCGCGGTAGCTCGCGCCATAGCGCTTGATGGTCGCCTTGGCGCTGTCGGGGTAGCGCACGCCGTAAATGTCCAGCGGCAGGCCCGCGGCCTTGGCCGGCGCGAACAGGAAGCTCTCCAGCTCCGCCGTGCGCTCGCCGTCGCCCCAGTTGCCGATCCAGACGAGCCCCTCGCGGGGGCCCTCCTCCGCCGGCGGGCGGAACAACGCCACGTCGGCCGCCTCGTGCCAGACGAAGACCCGCTCGCCCCAGCCCCAGCGCCGGTAGACCTCGGCCAGCGTCTCGCCGAACGCCAGGACGCCGTCGTAGGCGGAAAGGTCGAAGGCCCGGATCGCGTCCGGCTCGCTCACCGCGCGATGGTGGGTGTCGTGGAACAGCAGGGTGAACCGCCCGCCGCAGGCCCGCGCCTTGCCGATCTGCGCCACCAGCTTCGGATCGTTCCACTCGTGGACGATCACCAGGTCGGCGCCGTCCAGCATGGCGTCCAGGTCCGGCTTGGCCCCGAACGTCTGGGAACTCAGCTCCGGATACGCCGCGCGATAGGCGGCAAGCCCCTCCGGCCCATGGTCGGCCAGCAGGTTCTGCAGGCTCCAGGCGTCCTTGGGCTCGAACACCGCCACGTCGTGGCCGCGCCGCACCAGTTCGCGCAGCACGCCGCGCAGGAAGTGGGCGTTGCCGTGGTTCCAGCACGAGCTTAGGGAATGGGTGAAGTAGACGACCCTCATGCCGCCGCCTCGCGCCGCGGCTGCAGGTTCGCGCTGGGCGTCAGCCGGCGATAGACGTCCAGCATCCCCGACGTCATGGCCTCCACCGAATAGAGCGTCGCCCGCGTCCGCGCCTTGCGCCCAAGCGCCGCCCGCAGCGAGACGTCCCCCAGCAGCCGGTCGATGGCCTCGGCGAAACCGGCGGGATCGCGTGGATCGACCAGGATCGCCGCCCCGTCCCACAGCTCGCGGAAGGTCGGGATGTCGGACAGCACCAGCGCGCAGCCCGCCTGCGCCGCCTCCAGCACGCCCAGGCCGAACGGCTCATAGAGGGCGGAAGACGCGAAGATCGGCGCGCGCGCCAGCCAGTCGGTCACCTCGGCCGCGCCCAGCCGGCCCAGCGGCCGCGCCTGCTCCAGCGACACCGCCGCGCCGTTGGGTCCCGAAAGCGGCCCCGCGGCGTACAGCGGCGCCGAGATCCGCCCCGCCGCCCGGTCCAGCACGGCGACGTTCTTGCCCTCGTCCCACAGCCGGCCCGAGGTGAAGACCATTGCCTCCCGCTCGATGCGCGGCGCCGCCGCCGGCGCACGTCCGTTCCAGACCACGTGCGGGACCAGCAGGTCGTAGGTCCGCGCCGTCTCCTCGGCGAACGCCCGGCTCGGCGCCACCAGGGCGTCGCAGGCGTGCAGCCCCTGCCACAACGCCTGGGTCCGCCAGCGGAAGTCCTCGGGCATCGGCCCGTCCTTCACCGCGCTCCACCAGGTGGCCAGGCACGAATGGCAGGCGCCCACCACCGGCGCCGAGAACCCGCCCAGGGCCGCGAAGGCCGGGCTGTTCAGGTGGATCAGGTCGGCGCGCACGCCGCGCGCCAGGCCCCGGATCGCGGCCGCCACCTCCAGGATCTCGGCCGGCTCCTCGGCCGTCCAGTCCAGCGGCAGGCCGGTCTCGATCACCTCCAGGCCGGGGATCGCCTCGGCCGCCCGGGTCTGGTCGCGCGAGGGCGCGGGCCCCAGCACGGCCAGGGTCGTGCGCACGCCCGCCTGGGCGAGGCCGCCCGCCAGGTCCAGCGCATAGGTCCACACGCCGCCGACGGCGTCAGCGGTCATGAGGACCCGCATCAGACGGCCTCCGCCGGCTGGCGGCTGGCTCCGCTGCGCCCGCGCTCGGCCGCCAGCCATTCGGCCAGCGCCGCCACGCCCGAGTGCCAGTCCCGCGCCTCGTCCAGGCCAAGCTCCCGGCGCGCGGCCGAGGGGTCCGAGACGTAGTAGCGCTGGTCGCCGGCGCGCCAGTCGGCGAAGCTCACCTCGACCTTCCGGCCCGTGACCTCCTCGATGTAGCCGATCAGCTGCAGCAGGCTGACGGCGTTCGCCGGCCCGCCGCCCAGGTTGAAGGCCCGGCCCGACACTTGGTCGATGCGCCGCCAAGCGGAGACATAGGCTTGGACCGCGTCGCCCACGTCCAGGATGTCCCGCACCTGCCGGCCGTCGCCGTAGATGACGATCGGCTGGCCTTCGAGCGCCCGGATCAGGAAGTGCGCGACCCACCCCTGATCCTCGGTGCCCATCTGCCTGGGCCCATAGATGCAGCTCATCCGCAGCACGCAGGTCGGCAGGCCGTAGCTGCGGGCGTAGTCCAGCACATACTGGTCGGCCGCGCCCTTCGAGCAGCCGTACGGCGTGTGGAAGTCCAGCGGCCGGCTCTCGGAAACGCCGCGCACCCGCAGGCCCGCCTCCTGGGGCCGGTAAGCCTCGCCGGCCAGCTCCAGCGGCACGTCGGCCAGGTCGCCATAGACCTTGTTGGTGCTGGCGAAGATCACCGGAGTCGAGCGCCGGCGGGCGACCTCCAGCACGTTCAGCGCGCCGCGCACATTGATCTCGAAGTCGTCGACGGGATCGACCAGGCTGGTCGTCACCGCCACCTGCGCGGCCAGGTGGAAGATCACGTCGGCCTTGCGCCCGGCCTCGGCCAGGGCGCGCTCGTCGCGCACGTCGGCGCGCATGTCGATGATGCGGGCGCCGTGGCGCCCCTGCAGCCAGGCGAGGTTCCGCTCCACCCCGGGCCGCGCCACCGCGTCGAAGACCACGACCTCGTGCCCCTCGCCCGCCAGCCGGTCGGCCAGGTTCGAGCCGATGAAGCCCGCCCCGCCGGTGATCAGCGCCCTCATGCCACCAGCCCGCGCATTTCGAGCTCGCGGCGAGCTTCGACCACGCGGTCCTCCGCCTCCTGGCGCGCGACCCACTCGGCGAGTTCGGCCAGGCCCTCGCCGAAGTCCTCCTGCGCCTCGTAGCCCAGCACGGTCCGGGCCTTGGTCAGGTCCGGGATGCAGTGGCGGATGTCGCCCGCCCGCGCCTTGCCGGCGATCTCGGGCTTGAGGTCGGGCCGACCCATGGCCTCGGCCTGCAGCAGCGCCACCTCCTCGACCGTGCGGTCGACGCCCGAACCGATGTTGAACACCTCGCCGTCCGCCTCGGCGCGATCCAGCGCCAGCAGGAAGGCGCGGGCCACGTCGCGGACATGAACGAAGTCCCGCCGCTGCTGCCCGTCCTCGAACACCATCGGCGACTGGCCGTTGGCAATCCGCGAGGCGAAGATGGCGAGCACGCCGGTGTAGGGGTTGGATAGCGCCTGGCCCGGGCCATAGGCGTTCCACAGGCGCAGCGCCGAGCCCGCCATGCCGTACTGGCGGGTGAGCGTCAGCGTCAGCCGCTCCTGCACGAACTTGCCGATCGCATAGACCGACTTCAGGCCGTTGGCCTTGGTCTCGGGCGTGTGGACCGGGACCATCGGCCGGCCCTGCTCGTCCAGCGGGTCCCACGATCCGTCGGGGTTGCGGCCCCCGCGGATCACGTCCTCCTTCAGCACGCCGTCGACGGTGCGGTAGAGCCCTTCGCCGTAGATCGACATGGACGAGGCCACGACGACCCGCTCCACCGGGTTGTCGATCAGCTGCTGGAACAGCACCGCCGTGCCGTAGTCGTTGACCGAGGTGTAGCGGTCGACCGCATACATGCTCTGGCCGACGCCGACCTCGGCGGCCAGGTGGATCACCTGGTCCACGCCCGACAGCGCCTTCAGCACGGCGGCCTCGTCCCGCACGTCGCCGATGATCAGCTCGGCGTCGGCAGCCAGTTCAGTCGGTCGGGTGCGGGTCGGATGGACCTGCTCGATAAGGCTGTCCAGGATGCGGACGCGATCGCCGCGGGCCAGCAGGGCGTCGGTGACGTGGCGGCCGATGAAGCCGGCGCCGCCGGTGATGAGGACGGTCTTCGCCATCGCCTTAGCCCCCCACCCGACCGACTGAACTG
>NZ_JAPSKZ010000177.1 GCF_031181185.1 Phenylobacterium sp.
CATGTCGCGCTGGACGCATTCCTCGACGTCGTACTTCGGCTCTTCGAACTCGTACGAGACGTACTCGAGCACCGCGCGCTCGTTGAAGTCCTTGATCGGGAAGACCGACTTGAAGACGGCCTCGATGCCCTCGTCCCGACGTTCCACCGGACGCACTTCGCGCTGCAGGAACTGTTCGTAGGACGAGCGCTGAACCTCGATCAGGTTCGGCATCTGCACGGCTTCGGGGATGCGGCCGAAAGACTTCCGGATCCGCTTCTTACCGGTGAAGGACTGCGCCATTTTGATCCCTTGAGGACGACGCGGAACGGAGTCCGGCCGTCGAGCTTTTCATCCTGCGTCCACCCTCGAGCTTCCCGGGCGGGAAGCCGGACGCTGGAATGCCCCTGTGTCGTCAGGGGCGCCCCTTCGCATGGTCGGAGGGCGGCGGACCATGCCTCGGGACATCACGCGCGAAGAAATCCGCGTCGGCGATTTCGGAATCGGAAGTGTTCGCGAACGGGCGGAAATAAGCTCTTTCGTCCGGCTTGGGAAGCCCCCGCAGGCACAAAAAGTGAGCGGCGCCGCACCTGAGGGTCCGACGCCGCTCTTTGGGGTCAACCCGGGCAGATCCCGGGATGTGCTAGCTTCCGATCATTGCGCTGGTCGCGCATCCCCCAACCAGGGAGGCGGCGCGGAAGTTCCCGGGTGCGATTCCAGGAAAATGCCGGCCCGGCCGGGGCGGCCCTCCCCGGCTCGCGGGGAGGCTCGGGCCAAAGGAAAAGGGCCGGAGGTCTCCCCCCGGCCCTTCAACTTCAGAAGCGCTGATGCAGCGCCGCCAGACTACTTGATCTGGACGGAGGCGCCGGCTTCCTCGAGCTTCTTCTTGATCTCTTCGGCTTCTTGCTTCGAGACGTTTTCCTTGACGTTCTGCGGAGCGCCTTCGACCAGGTCCTTGGCTTCCTTCAGGCCGAGGTCCGGACGAACGCCGCGAACTTCCTTGATCACGTTGATCTTCTTGTCGCCGCCGGCGGTCAGCACGACGGTGAATTCGGTTTGCTCTTCAGCAGCCGGGCCGGCGTCGCCGCCGCCAGCAGCCGGAGCGGCGGCCACGGCCACCGGCGCGGCGGCCGAAACGCCCCACTTTTCTTCGAGCATCTTGGAGAGCTCAGCGGCTTCCAGGACGGTCAGGGCGGACAGGTCTTCGACCAGCTTTTCGAGATTAGCCATTTCGTTCGATCCTTAATGGTAGAGGTTTGTCGGGGAAGATGACGATCTTAAGCGGCGTCTTTGGCGGCATAGGCGCCCATGACGCGAGCCAGTTGACCAGCCGGCGCCTGCAGCACGCCGGCGATCTTGGTCGCAGGCGCCTGGATGAGGCCGATGATCTTGCCGCGAAGCTGGTCCAGCGACGGCAGGGTCGCGAGCGCGCTCACACCCTTCTGGTCGAGAACCTGCTGACCCATCAGGCCGCCGATGACCGTGAACTTGTCATTGTCCTTGGCGTATTGGGTCGCGACCTTGGCGGCCGACACCGGGTCCGGCGCGAAGGCGATCGCGACGGGGCCCTTGAAGAGGGCGTCGCCCGCTTCGCCGACCGCGCCAGCCAGCGCCTTCTGAGCCAGGGTGTTCTTCACCACCTTCAGCTGGGCGCCCTGCTCACGCAGCTTGCCCCGCAGATCGGTCATTTCCGCAACGGTCAGACCCATGTAGTGGGTCACGACCACGGCGCCGGAGCTGTCGAAAACGCCCTTGAGCGCCTCGATGGCTTCCTGCTTTTGAGCGCGGTCCATTGCGGTCTCCATACTCAGGTTCGACGCACGCGCGAGTGCGCACGCCGGTAAGCAACCTGTCCTGTGAGAGAAGCCGCAGCCTCGCGCTTGTCCGGATCGGACGGCGGCGAAACTTCATCTTCCCGTCTCCCTGCGTCCGAGGAAGGGCTCTTCCCCGCGTTACGGCCTCCGGTGGCCCCGGCGGCTGCGCAGTTCTTGGACAGGATGGACAGACCCGAAGGCCCATCCGTCCTCGCCTATCCCCTTGACGAGGATCGACGAAGCGCGGGCCTTTACACGAAGCCGCCGGCCGGTTCAACCCGCCGCCAGCCACCGCTCCAGCCGCTCGGCCTTGGCCAAGTCCTTCGGACGGCCGAACTCGCGCAGGATGCGCAGCTGCTCGGATCCCGTCGGCAGCGGCAGGTCTAGGCCCGCGAAGCGGCGGGGCCGCACCTCGCCCACCCTCACCGGCCGCCAGCCTTGGGCCGTGCGCAGCTCCAGGTCCCCCATCACCTCGATGGCTCCCTCGGGCGCGAGGTAGCGCGAGAACCGCGAGCGGAACCCCGCCGCCGAGTCTGGCGCATAGTCGGGCTGCCGCCAGTCCCGCCACGCCTGTTCCAGCGCTGCAGCGCCATCTGCCGTCGTCACGATGTCCAGGTCGGGGCAGTCCGCCACCGGCAGGCCCAGGATCATCAGCGCCCCGCTGCCGATCACCGTCCAGGGCTCCTCCAGCCGCGCCAGGTCCGGCGCAAGGCGCCGCACCAGCGCCTCCAGTTCGCTCGGGCTCATCGCTGCAGCCCGTCCGCAACGGTCAGCCGCAGAACCGGCCCGTCCCAGTGGGCGTCCTGCTGCTCCCGCGCCTCGACAGGCCCGCTCGCCAGCTCGTCGGCCACGCGGCGCCAGAACGCCTGCGCCGGCAGGTTCCAGCGGGCGATGGCGATCTCCCATAGACCTGGCCGCGCCCGCATCGCCAGTCCGGCCGCCACGCGGCCCACCCCTTCACGGCGGTAATGCCGGGCGATCCAGAAGTCATCCATGTTGAAGTCGCAAGGGCGCCCCGAACGGCTGCGCCGGTTGACGAGGACGAAGCCGGCCAGTCGCCCGTCCGCCGTCACCAGCAGCGGCTCGGCGCCGGGTTCGACCCAGTACGCGCTCAACGGCGGGTACGCCGGGAAACGCCCGTCCGAGTCCAAGTCGACGCGCCGGCTCTCCCAGAATTCCGCGAAGTCGTGGACGTAGAACTGGAACAGGTTCTCGATGGTCGCCCGTCGATCCACGGCGGACTCGAGCCGCACCTGCATGCGTCCTCCAGCCAAAGAAAAAGGGGCGCAGCGTTTCCGCTGCGCCCCTGGTCTCTAGCACGTCGGCTGGGCTTAGACGCCCACCGAGCCGGCGTCGATCTTGAAGCCGGGCCCCATCGTGGACGAGAGGCTGATCTTCTTGATGTAGGTGCCCTTGGCGCCCGACGGCTTCGCCCGGTTCAGCGCATCCACCAGCGCCTTCACGTTGGCGGTCAGCTGCTCCTCGGTGAACGAGGCCTTGCCGATGCCGGCGTGAATGATGCCCGCCTTCTCGACGCGGAACTCGATCGAGCCGCCCTTGGCGTCCTTCACGGCTTGGCCGACGTTCGGGGTCACCGTGCCGACACGCGGGTTCGGCATCAGGCCGCGCGGACCCAAAACCTTACCCAGACGGCCCACCAGGGCCATCATGTCCGGCGTGGCGATCACGCGGTCGAAGTCCATGAAGCCGCCTTGGATGCGCTCCACCAGGTCTTCAGCGCCGACGATCTCCGCGCCGGCGGCCTTGGCCTCATCGGCCTTGGCGTCCTTGGCGATGACCGCGACGCGGACGTCACGGCCGGTGCCCGACGGCAGGCTGACCACGCCGCGAACCTGCTGGTCGGCGTGACGCGGATCGACGCCCAGGTTGACGGCGATTTCGACGGTCTCGTCGAACTTGGCGTTGGCGTTGGCCTTCACCAGCTTGACGGCTTCGTCCAGCGGCAGGGTCGCGGTCCGATCGCCGGTCCACTTCTGCATGCGCTTCGGTTGCTTCGCCATGTCTTAGGCCTCCACGATCTGAAGGCCCATCGAGCGGGCCGAGCCCTCGATGATGCGCGCGGCGGCCTCGACGTCGTTGGCGTTGAGGTCCTTCATCTTCTTCTCGGCGATCTCGCGCAGCTGCGTGCGGGTGATCTTGCCGACCGTTTCGCGGCCGGTCTTGCCCGAGCCCGACTGAATGCCGACGGCCTGCTTGATGTAGTAGGTCGCGGGCGGGGTCTTCGTGACGAAGGTGAACGACTTGTCCTGATAGACCGTGATGACGGTCGGAAGGGGCGTGCCCTTCTGTTCCTTCTCGGTCCGGGCGTTGAACTCCTTGCAGAAGCCCATGATGTTGACGCCCCGCTGACCCAGCGCCGGCCCGATGGGCGGCGAGGGCGTGGCGGCGCCGGCAGGCACCTGCAGCTTGATGTAGCCCAAGATCTTCTTGGCCATCTTTGCCTCCAAAGGCCGGAAAGCCCGGCCGGTTTGAGCCGTGGTCCGAGGTTACGGTGGCCGCCCTCTCCCACGGATTTGAAATCGCAGGCGAACCCGCGAAGCGGCGGCTCATATCAGCGAAGCGCCCGCGAAACAACCGCAGGCTCGAACATCACCGCCAAGACGCCAAGAGCGCCAAGTCAGCCGAGCAGGCGGCGCACCCCGTCCTTCAAGAGGACGACATTGAAGTTGATGAGTAAGCCGAGCCTGAGGCCGGAAAGCTTCAGGTAGGTGATCAGCTGCGCTTTATGGAGGCGCGTTAGCGCTTCGACCGCCTTCACCTCCACGATGACCAGATCCTCGACCAAAAGATCGAGCCTGTAGCCAGCGTCGAGTTGAAGCCCCTCGTACTCGAGGGGTTGCGGAACTTGGCGCCGGACGCTGAGGCCACGGAGTGTGAGTTCATGCCGCAGGCATGCCTCGTAGACGGACTCTAGAAGCCCTGGTCCTAGCGCCTTGTGAACCTTGAGACTTGCGTCGACGATCTGTCGGGCTACGGCGTCTGCAGCGGCCGACGGCTCTTGGCGTTCTTGGCGTCTTGGCGGTCCTCTTTCGGATGGCTCCGCCAAGCTGACCTCTTACGCGATCTTTTCGACCTGGCCGTATTCCAGCTCGACCGGCGTGGCGCGGCCGAAGATCGACACCGTGACCCGCAGGCGGGCGCGTTCCTCGTCGACCTGCTCCACCGAGCCGTTGAAGCTCGCGAAGGGCCCGTCGGTGACCCGCACCTGCTCGCCGATCTCAAAGGTGATCGTCGGCTTCGGACGCTCGACGCCCTCCTCGATCGCGCCGACGATCCGTTCGACCTCCTTCTCGGAGACCGGGATCGGCTTCGAGCCCGAGCCCAGGAAGCCCGTGACCTTGGGCGTGTTCTTGATGAGGTGGTAGGCCTCGTCCGTCAGCTCCATCTTCACCAGCACGTAGCCGGGGAAGAACTTGCGCTCGGAATTCACCTTCCGCCCGCGGCGGATCTCGACCACGTCCTCGGTCGGCACGAGGATTTCGGAGAAGTTCTCTTCCAGCCCCTGGGTGCGCGCCTGCTCGCGGATGCTCTCGGCCACCTTCTTCTCGAAGTTCGAGTAGGCGTGGACGATGTACCACTTGTGGCGCGGGTTGCTCTTGGTCGTCGTTTCAGCGGCTTCGGACATCTTCAAATCACCCGGCGTTCGCCAGCTTCAGCACCTGGCTGACGCCGAAGCTCAGCCCCAGGTCGACGACCCAGAAGAAGCCGGCGGCCAGCAGCACCATGATCGCCACCATGACCGAGGTGATCCAGGTCTCCTTGCGGCTCGTCCACGTGATCTTGCGCGCCTCGGCGCGGACCTCGCGGGCGAACTGGGCCGGGCTGGTCTTCTTCTTCGGAGCCTGGGCGACGGCCGCAGGCGAGGCCATGGCCGCAGCCGTCTTGGCGGCGCGGTTCCTGATCGCTTGCGGGTTCGATCCCGGTTTCCTGGCCATGCGGCGTCTTCAAACTCGTTTTGGGGCGGCGACGGCCGCTGCCCCGGTTCTCACTCATATAGGGTGGCAGGAGTGGAGGGACTCGAACCCCCGGCCCTCGGTTTTGGAGACCGATGCTCTACCAGCTGAGCTACACTCCTAAAGCGCGAAGCCTTCAGAGCCCACCCTTCCGGGCAATGAAACAGCGCGCCGGAAGCCGCTTGGGCCTTCGGCGCGCGCGGCTCATCGCCGGAGCCGGGTCATCTAGCAGCGAGCGCCCGCCCGGGCAAGGGATCGTATGGGGCGGATCGAATGCCCTCGCAGGCCGTTTCCACGCGATGCCAAACCCGCACGATCCCTCCTACAACCGCGACGACGAGCAGAAGCCCGGACGCCCCCAGCGCACCGCCTACGAGCCCAAGGGCGCCGAGGGCGACGCCGCCACGTCCAAGACCTTCACCGACCCCGCCTCCGGCGAGAGCCAGGGCCGCGCCCACGCGCCCAACCAGGCCGAGGCCGACCAGACCGACGGCGTGCGCCGCCGGGCCCCGCCGGGCGCGGACGAATAGCCTACTCGCCCACCACAACGCGGCCGGCGCCGGAAACGGCTTTGCGGACCGGTCCCTTCACCTGATCCACGTGGATCGAGCCCAGGCCCGAGATCGACGCGTCGAGGCTGTCGGCCACGCCATCGAAGTCGACGCCGCCGATTCCCGAGACCGAGGCCCGAAGGCTGCTGGCCCGGCCGCTCGCCAGGCGGATGCGGCCCACGCCCGAGACGTCCGCCGCCACCGGCCCCCTGATCTCCTCGATCTTGACGCCGCCTGCGCCGGACAGACGCGCATCCAGGCCGCGGCGGATGCGCGTGGCGTGGACGTTGCCCGCCCCCGACAGCCGCACGTCCAGCCGCTCGGCCTGGCCCATCATCACCGAGCCCGCGCCCGAGGCGCGGATGCGGGCCTCCCCGCTCATGTCAGCGACCGTCCAGCCGCTGCAGCCCGAGCTCTTCAGCTCCACGCTGCCGGCCCGGCCGATCGCGCCGTAGACGGCGCCATCGGCCTCGATCTTCACGTCGCGGGGCGTGCGCACGACCACGCGCGGCATCTCGTTCCAGTCCACGACGCCGACGCCGCGGATCCGCACCTTGCGGCTCTCGCCCTTGCCGTTGCAGTCGCGCAGTCGGGAGCCGAGGTCGCCGGAGATCACCGTGCGGTCGCCCGACTGGCTGACCCGCAGCGGCAGTTCCGGATTCGACCGGATCACCTCGACGCGGACGTCGGAACGGTTCTCGGGGATGACGGTGACGCGGGCGACCGCGTCGTCGAACTGGACGGTGGCGGCCTGGGCGGCGCCGGCGGTCAGCGCCGCGGCGGCGGTGAGAAACGCGATCCTCAGGCTCATGGCCCTCTCCTTCGAACAACCCGAGGAGAGGCTTAAGACCCGCTTTCAGCCACGACACTTTAATTCGAGGTCATGACACGGATGTAAGCAAAAGGGCCGCCGGGTTTCCCCGGCGGCCCACTGCAGTCTCTACGCTGTGA
>NZ_JAPSKZ010000178.1 GCF_031181185.1 Phenylobacterium sp.
GTCGAAGAAGCCCTCGTCGTCGAGGATCTCGCCGCCATCGCCCTTGAAGTACTGGCCCACCACGAAGGGGCCCTTGACCATCAGCCGGCCGAAGGTGGTCCCGTCGTGCGGCAGGCGCTTGCCCGCGTCGTCGACCAGCTTCATCTCCATGGCCACCGGCGGGCGGCCCTGCTTCAGCTTGTAGCGGATCTGCTCTTCCGGCGGCAGTTCGGCGGTCGCCGCGTTCATCGACGAGACCGTGCCCAGCGGCGACATCTCGGTCATGCCCCAGCCGTGCATGACGTCGACGCCGAATTCGTCGCGGAACCCGCGGACTATGGCTTCGGGCACCGCCGAGCCGCCGATCATCACCCGCTTCAGGGTCGTGACCTTGCCCTTGGTCTCGCGCAGGTGGGCCAAGAGCATCTGCCAGACGGTCGGCACGGCGGCCGAGAACGTCACGCCTTCGCTCTCGATCAGCTCGTGGACCGAGGCGCCGTCCAGCTTGGCGCCCGGCATCACCATCTTCGCGCCCACCGCCGGGCACGAGAACGCCAGGCCCCAGGCGTTGGCGTGGAACATCGGCACCACCGGCAGCACCACGTCCTTGGCCGACAGGTTCAGCACGTCCACGCTCATGGTCACCAGCGTGTGCAGGAAGTTCGAGCGGTGGGTGTAGAGCACCCCCTTCGGATTGCCCGTCGTGCCCGAGGTGTAGCAGAGCCCGGCCGGGGTGTTCTCGTCGAAGCCGCCCCAGACCACGTCCGCCGAGTTCTGCTCGACCAGGTCCTCGAAGCAGAGCGCGCCCGGCAGGTCGACGCCCTTCATGCCCTCGCGGTCCGTCATGACCACGATGTGCTTCACGGTGGGCATGTTGGCCCGCTCGGCCGCGATCACGGGCACGAAGGTCAGGTCGGTGAAGAGGACCTTATCCTCGGCGTGGTTGATGATGTAGCAGAGCTGCTCGACGAACAGGCGGGGGTTCAGCGTGTGGCACACCGCGCCGATGCCCATGATGCCGTACCACGCCTCCATGTGGCGGCCGGTGTTCCAGGCCAGGGTCGCGACGCGATCGCCCGGCTGCACGCCCATCGCCTTCAGCGCGTTCGAAAGCCGCCGCGCCCGCTCGTGCACCTGGGCGTAGGTGGTGCGCACGATCGGCCCCTCGACCGAACGGCTCACGATCTCGCGCCCGCCGTGCCAGTTCCTGGCGTGGTCGATGATCCGGTCGACCGTCAGCGGCCAGTTCTGCATCAAGCCCAGCATCACGCGCTTCTCCCCAACTAAACGCTTGTTAGTTGGCTCTAGGCTTAGAGAGCCGGCCGCGTTTAGGCAACGCGAGTCAGCGGCTTAGCGCGAGCGGGCGGCGCTCCACGTCCTGGCGGCGGCCTGGACCGAGCCCGAGGTGTCGACCCGCGTCCAGGGGATCGCCGGGTCGAGGGCGTCCAGCTGCTCGCGCAGCACCTCGACGGTCGCGTCCGAGGCGTCCCCCGTCCGGGTCGCCACCCGGCTTTCCAGCACCGGCAGCGGCGCCTCCAGCCAGACCCCCTCGAAGGGCGCGCCCAGCTCGGCCGCCAGCGCCTCGGCGCGGGCTCGCATCTGCGGACTGGTGAAGGTGGCGTCCAGCACCACCGCGCGCCCGGCCTGCAACAACGCCCGCGCGTTGGCGAACAGGGTGTCGTAGGTCTGGACGTAGAACTCCGGCGTATAGGCCTCGCGCGATACAGCCTGCGTCGGGGCGACGCCCAGGATGCGCTTGCGGATCTCGTCGGTGCGCAGCACCACCGCCCCGGGCGACGCGCCCAGCCCCGGCGCGGCGGCCCGCGCGAACGTCGACTTGCCCGAGCCCGAAAGTCCGCCCACCGCCACCAGCGAGGCCGCGCCCGGCGACAGGTGGGCGATCGCCGCCTCCACATAGGCGCGCGCGGTTTCGTCCCGGCCGCTGTGGGCCTCGACATGCGCCCGCACGCCCGCCCGCACCGACAGCATCAGCGGCAGGGCCGCCAGGCCCTCCCAAATGGCCTCCGAGAAGCTGCGCGCCGCCTCATCCAGGTAGGCGGACAGCACGCGCACCGCCGCATCGCGCCGGTCCCGGAAGTCCAGGTCCATCAGCAGGAAGGCCAGGTCGTACTGCACGTCCAGGTCTGACAGCAGGTCGTTGAACTCGATGCAGTCGAAGAGGACGGGCCGGCCGTCCTCCATCAGGATGTTCCCCAGGTGCAGGTCGCCGTGGCAGCGCCGGGAAAACCCCTGCGCGGTGCGCCTCGCCAGCAGCGGGCTCTGCCGCGCGAGCTCGGCCTCGGTCAGGGCGACGAGGCGCTCCACCCGCCCCTGGTCTAGCCCCGGACACGTCTCCCGCAGCAGCTGGGCGTTCGAGCCCACGGTGAACGCCAGCGCCGAGAGCCCGCCCTCGGGCCTCAGCGGCGCGGCGGCATGAAAGCCTGCGATGGTCCGGCCCAAGGCCTCGGCCAACTCCCCGTCGACGGCCTCCGGCTTGGCGGCCAGCACCTCGCGCTCGTCGAACCGGCGCATCTCCAGCACGTATTCGACGGGCGCGCCGCGGCCCTCCAGCGCCAGCGACCCGTCGGCCTCGCGCGTCACCGGCCGCACGGCGCGGTAGATGTCCGGCGCGGCGGTGCGGTTGAACTCCAGCTCCCGCTCCAGCGCCCATAGCCGCCGCTCGGCCGTCGAGAAGTCGGCGTAGCCCAGGTCCACGTGCCGCTTGATCTTCCAGGCGGTCTCGTCGGCCAGGAAGACATGGGCGCAGGCGGTGTCGATCTGGCGCGGCGCCCGCGCCTTCAGGAAGGCGATGACCTCGGCCTCGGTCGCGCCGCTCAAGGGAACAGCCTGTGGGTGGTCCAGCCGCCCTCGGCTGCCTCGAACACCAGCCGCTCGTGCAGGCGGAACGGCCGGTCGCGCCAGAACTCGATGGTCTCGGGCGCGACCCGGAAGCCCGACCAGTGCGGGGGCCGCGGCACCTTGCCCAGGCCGAACCGCAGGCCGGCCTCGGCGATCCGCTTCTCCAGGGCCAGGCGGTCTGGCAGCGGCCGCGACTGGTCCGAGGCCCAGGCGCCGATCTGCGTCGGCCGCGCGCGCGTGGCGAAATAGGCGTCCGCTTCTTCGGCGCTGACCGGCGTCACTGTCCCGCGCACCCGCACTTGGCGGCGCAGCGACTTCCAGTGGAACAAGAGCGCCGCCTTGGGCTGTCCGGCCAGCTGCCGCCCCTTGGCGCTCTCCAGGTTGGTGTAGAAGACGAAGCCCCGGGCATCGACGTCCTTCAGCAGCACCATGCGGACGTCCGGCATCCCCGTCTCGTCGACGGTGGCCACGGCCATGGCGTTGGCGTCGTTCGGCTCCTTGGCCAGGGCCTCCTGCAGCCAGGAGTCGAAGAGCTGGTAGGGGTCGGTCTCGGCCAGCAGCGGCGGCGGCTCGGCGGCGGCCACCTGGCGAACGTACTCGTCCTCGGACGGCGACGGCGGGATCAAGGTCTTGTCGGTCACGCCCCCGCATATACGCGGCCCGCGCGGAGCCCGCGAGATTTAACCGGGCCTTTAACCCTGTGTGCCAACGCTGAAGCTCGATGGCACGGCCCCGCCCCGAGATGACGCTGAGGATGGCGCGCGAGGTGCTGGGCGTAAGCTCGCTCTCCACTCCGGCCGAGGTCCGCGCCGCCTTCCGTGAGGCGGCGAAGCGCGCCCACCCCGACGCCGGCGGCAGCGACGGCGCCTTCCGCCAGGTGGTCGACGCCTACCGCCGGCTGCGCAATCCGATCATCGACGACGGCCTGGCTCCGCCGCCGGCCCGGCGCGCCGCCGCGCCCGCGGCCGATCCTCGCCTGACCATTGCCCCGATCACCGCCCTGCTGGGCGGCGTCGCCGAGCACCGCCTACCCGACGGCCGCACGATCCGCATCACCCTGCCCGCGGGCCTGCGCTGCGGCGACAAGGTCCGCGCCGGCGAGATCAGGCTCGAGGTCTATGTGAAGGCCGAAGGCGGCGTCCTGGTCCGCGGCCACGACCTCTGGATGACCGCCCATCTGTCGCCCGCGACGCTCAAGAAGGGCGGCCGGATCAGCCTCGAGACGCCGCTCGGCAAGCGCATCGTCTGGATCACCAAGAAGGCCTCCGAGCGCGGCCTGGTGCGGCTGGAAGGCCAGGGCCTGCCCGCCCGCGGCCGACATCCCAAGGGACACCTGTTCATCCGCCTGGCCCAGACCCAGGGCGCGACGGACAGCGCCGCCGTCTCTCTGCTCCGCCGCTTCGCCGCCGCCTGGGCGGCGTGAGCCGTTTGGCGAACCGGCTGCGGCCGGGCTAGAGAAGCCGCGCCATGTCGCACAACACCTTCGGCCACCTGTTCCGCGTGACCACCTGGGGCGAGAGCCATGGGCCGGCGCTCGGCTGCGTCGTGGACGGCTGCCCGCCCGGCGTGCCCCTGACCGAGGCCGACATCCAGCCGTGGCTGGACCGCCGCCGTCCCGGCCAGGGCAAGTTCGTCACCCAGCGCCAGGAGCCGGACGCCGTCCGCATCCTCTCGGGCGTGTTCCAGGACGACCGCACGGATGGCCAGGTCACCACCGGCACGCCGATCTCGATGCTGATCGAGAACACCGACCAGCGGTCCAAGGACTATTCCGAGATCGCCACCGCCTTCCGGCCGGGCCACGCCGACTACGCCTATTTCGCCAAGTACGGCGTCCGCGACTACCGCGGCGGCGGCCGCCAGTCGGCCCGCGAGACCGCCGCCCGGGTGGCCGCCGGCGCCATCGCCCGCAAGCTGCTGCCGGGCGTCACGATCCGCGGCGCGGTCGTGCAGATCGGCCCGCATGCCGTCGATCCCGAACGGATCGACTTCTCGGTCACCGGGGACAATCCCTTCTGGGCCCCCGATCCCGCGATCGTGCCGGTGTGGGAGCAGCACCTGGAGACGGTCCGCAAGTCGGGCTCGTCCACCGGCGCCGTCGTGGCCGTCGAGGCCGTGGGCGTTCCCGCCGGCTGGGGCGCGCCGATCTACGGCAAGCTCGACGCGGAACTCGCCGCCGCGCTCATGTCGATCAACGCCGCCAAGGGGGTGGAGATCGGCGCGGGCTTCGCCTCGGCCGCGCTGTCGGGCGAAGAGAACGCCGACGAGATGCGGATGGGGAACGACGGCCCGGTCTTCCTGTCCAACAAGGCCGGCGGCGTGCTGGGCGGCATCTCCACCGGCCAGCCGGTGACCGCCCGCGTCGCCTTCAAGCCCACCTCGTCGATCCTCACCCCGCGGCGGACCCTGAACGAGGCCGGCGAAGAGATCGAGCTGCGCACCAAGGGCCGCCACGACCCCTGCGTCGGCATCCGCGCCGTGCCCGTCGTCGAGGCGATGACCGCCTGCGTCCTGGCCGACGCCTGGCTGCGCCACCGCGCCCAGACCGGGGGCGACGCGCACGCGCCTGGGCCCCGGTCGTAAACCCGACATTAGCGACAGTATAAACAGAACAATAGACCACTGAACTCAGCGGTTTAGGCGCGTTTCAATCGGGCAACAGCATTGACCCGCGTTACGCGCCTACCTATTCAGCGCGCTCCGCCTCCGCCGTTTGCGCGCGCGGAGCCATCGGAGAGGGGCGTTCGAGCCACCGTTGCGGTACGACCTGCTGAAGATCCTGCTCGTCGACGACAACCACCACATGCGGGTGCTGTTGGCCGAGATCCTGCGCGCACTCGGCGTGAAGGAGATCTATGAGGCGAACGACGGGGCCGAGGGTCTGCAGATGATGCGCAAGCACGCTGTCGACATCGTGATGACCGACCTCTCGATGCAGCCGCTCGACGGCATCGACTTCGTCCGCCTGCTGCGCAATTCGCCGGACAGCCCCAACCAGCTGGCGCCGGTGATCATGATCACCGGGCACTCCACCTTCGCCCGGGTGAACGAGGCGCGCGACGCCGGCGTGAACGAGTTCCTCGCCAAGCCGCTCACCGCCCGGGGCGTCGTGGAGCGCATCCATCAAGTGGTCGAGAACCCCCGCCCCTACGTGCGGACCGACAGCTACTTCGGCCCCGACCGCCGCCGCCGCGCCGATCCTGAGTACAAGGGTCCGTTGCGCCGCGCGGCCGACGCCCTGAAGAAGTAGGCGCAACGATCCGCCGCAGGCGGGCGCCTCAATCCCGACCCGCGATTGCGGCTAGATGGCCGCGCAAGTCCGGGGAGTTCCAGATGACCTACGCCGCCCTCTTCCGCGTCGCCACGATGTGCGCCGTCGCCGTCCTGCTGCAGGGCTGCCTCGCCGTGGCCGCCACCAAGGCCGCTGTCGATGTGACGGGCGCGGTCGTCGGCACGGGCGTGAAGGCCACCGGCGCCGTCGTGGGCGCCGTCGTCCCCGGCGGCGGCGACAAGGACGAGGACTAGGTCCTACGCCACCGCCATCGCGCAGCTCTCGCCGATGGTCGGACGCGAGACGACGATCCGCGACAGGCCCGGGAACTGCGGCTTCAGGCGCTCGGCGAAATAGATGCAGATGTGCTCGAGCGTCGGGCGCTCCAGCCCCGGCTTCTCATTGAGCAGGCCGTGGTCCAGCTCGGCCGCCACCGCCTTGAGCGCCCCGTCCAGGTCGGCCAGGTCGGCGACCCAGCCCACCGGCTCCTGGGCCTGGCCGCGCACGGTGGCTTCCACCTTGAACGAATGGCCGTGCAGCCGCGAATACGGCCGGTTCTGCGGGCCGTCCTCGAAGTAGTGGGCCGCGTCGAAGGTGGCCGCCTTGGTGATCTCGAAAACAGGTTGGCTCATCGAAGTCGTGTCTGGGCGCCGCGCGCGGCGGCGCTAGGCGATGCCGAGGTATTTGTGGGTCTGGACGCTTAAACGCCACCGGGGGTGTGCGAGGCAATAGGCGATGGCGGCCTCGGTGTTCGCCACGCGGTCCGGCCCGTCCATCGGCTGCAGCAGGAAACGCTCGAAATCCAGGTGCTCGAACCGCTCAGGCGGCGCCTTGGTTTGCGGAAAGACCAGCTTCAGCTCCTGGCCGTGGGTCTGCACCACCGGGGCGTCGGCCTTGGGGCTGACGCAGATCCAGTCGATCCCATCCGGAACGGGCAGGGTGCCGTTGGTCTCGAGCGCGATGGAGAAGCCGCGGGCGTGCAGCGCGCCGATCAGGGCCTCGTTCACCTGCAGCAAGGGTTCGCCGCCGGTCAGCACCACCAGGCGGTTTTCGCGCCCACCGCGCCACTGCGCCTCGACCGCCGCGGCCAGGGCCTCGGCGTCGGCGAAGCGGCCGCCGCCCGGCCCGTCCATGCCCACGAAGTCGGTGTCGCAGAA
>NZ_JAPSKZ010000179.1 GCF_031181185.1 Phenylobacterium sp.
ATCCTCGATCATGACCCCGTGGGGCCCGGTGAGGCCTGCATTGTTCACCGCCAGCTGAAGGGCGCCGAACCGCTCGACCGTGGCCTGGACCGCCGCGCGCATCGCGGCCTCGTCTCGAACGTCGGCCTCGATCGCCAGCGCACGTTCCAGGCGCGCGGCCACCGCCTCCAGGCCGGTGCGGTCGTGGCCGACGAGCGCGACTGCCGCGCCGCCCGCCGAAAGACGTTCTGCAACAGCCTCGCCGATGCCCGTCGCCGCGCCGGTGACGAGCGCTACCTTGCCTTCGAACTCCGCCATGCCGCCATGACGCGTCAGGCCTCGATGTCGTTCCCGCGCATCTCACGGATGAAGAACAGGCCGACGACGAAGGTCACCGCCGCCACCGCGATGGGGTACCAGAGGCCGAAGTAGATGTTGCCGGTTGCGGCGACCATGGCGAAGGCGGTCGTGGGCAGGAAGCCGCCCAGCCAGCCGTTGCCCAGGTGATAGGGCAGCGACATCGAGGTGTAGCGGATCCGGGCCGGGAACATCTCCACCAGGGCCGCGGCGATCGGGCCGTAGACCATGGTCACGTACAGCACCAGCAGCCACAGCAGGCCGACGACCAAGGGCTTGTTCACCCGGGCTGGGTCGGCCTTGGCGGGATAGCCGGCGGCTTTCAGGTGTTCGCCCAGTTCGGCGGTCCAGGCCTTCTTGCGGGCGTCGAACTCGGCCTTCGCCAGCCCGCGGCCATCGAAGCTGGCGAAGGTGTCGCCGCCGATGCGGATGCTGGCCGGGCTGCCGGCGGGCGCCGCCTGGTTGACGTAGGAAACGCCGGCGTTGGCGAGCGCCGACTTGGCCACGTCGCAAGAGCTAGTGAAGGCAGTCTTGCCGACCGGGTCGAACTGGAACGAGCAGTCGGCCGGGTCGGCCACCACCGTCACCGGCGCGCTGGCCGTGGCCGCCGCCAGCTGCGGATTGGCCGCGGCGGTCAGCGCCTTGAAGATCGGGAAGTAGGTCAGCGCCGCCAGCAGGCAGCCCGCCAGGATGATCGGCTTGCGGCCCACCTTGTCGGACAGCCAGCCGAAGACGATGAAGAACGGTGTGGCCAGCGCGAGCGATATGGCGACCAGGGTGTTGGCCTGGGCGCCGTCGACCTTCAGCATCCGCTCGAGGAAGAACAGGGCGTAGAACTGGCCGGTGTACCAGACCACCGCCTGGCCGGCGGTGAGGCCGACCAGCGCCAGGATGATGAGCTTCAGGTTGCTCCAGCGGCCGAAGCTCTCGGCCAGGGGCTTCTTCGTGGTCTTCCCCTCGTCCACCATCTTCTGGAACACGGGGCTTTCGTTCAGCTTCAGGCGGATCCACAGCGAGACGCCCAAGAGCAGGATCGAGACCAGGAACGGGATGCGCCAGCCCCAGGCGCGGAAGGCCTCCTCGCCCAGCTGCGTGCGGACCAGCAGGATGACGACGAGGCTGAGGAAGAGCCCGGCCGTGGCGGTGATCTGGATCCAGCTGGTGTAGAGGCCGCGCTTGCCCGGCGGCGAATGCTCCGCGACATAGGTGGCGGCGCCGCCGTACTCGCCGCCAAGCGCCAGGCCCTGCACCAGGCGCATGACGATCAGCAGGATGGGAGCGGCGACGCCGATCGTCGCGTAGCTGGGCAGCAGGCCCACGACGAAGGTCGACAGCCCCATGAGCAGCATGGTGACCAGAAAGGTGTTCTTACGTCCCCAGAGGTCTCCCAGCCGCCCGAACACGATGGCCCCGAACGGCCGAACCGCGAAACCCGCGGCGAAGGCCAGGAGGGCGAAGATGTAGCCCGTGACCTCGTTCACGCCGGAGAAGAAGTGCGCGGTGATGAAGGTGGCGAGCGAGCCGTAGAGGTAGAAGTCGTACCACTCGAACACGGTGCCCACGGACGCGCCCGCGATCACCATCGCATTGCCGCCCCGCGCCGGAGCCGCCTCCGCCGTCGCCATCCTCGCCCTCCCGAAATCTTGTTGGGCAGGACCGTAGGGGCGGAATGGTCAGGCTGGCAACGCCTGCCTCGTCAGTCCTTTTCGCCGAGTTCGCCCGTGGCGCGCTGGAGGTAGTTCGCCTCGCCCAGGCTCTTCAGCAGGGAGAGCTCGGTCTCGAGGAAGTCGATGTGCTCCTCGGTGTCGGACAGGATCTCGGTCAGCACCTCGCGCGAGATGAAGTCGGCCGCGGCCTCGCACTGCTTGATCCCCTCGATCAGGGTCACCCGGCCGCCGGTCTCCAGCGCCAGGTCGGCCGTCAGGCTCTCGGCCACCGTCTCGCCGATCGACAGCTTGTGCAGGTCCTGGAGGTTCGGCAGGCCGTCGAGGAAGAGGATGCGCTTGATGAGCTTGTCGGCGTGCTTCATCTCGCCGATCGACTCTTCGTAGGTGATCTTGCCCAGCTTGGCGAAGCCCCAGTTCTCGTACATGCGGGCGTGCAGGTAGTACTGGTTGATCGCCGTCAGCTCATTGGTGAGCACCGCGTTCAAGAGCCGGATGATCG
Source organism: Phenylobacterium sp. (assembly GCF_031181185.1). Lineage (GTDB taxonomy): Bacteria > Pseudomonadota > Alphaproteobacteria > Caulobacterales > Caulobacteraceae > Phenylobacterium. The sequence goes on from NZ_JAPSKZ010000179.1 coordinate 2,503, forward strand.
CCTTGTCGCCTTGCATCGCTGAGCCTCCGTCCAGGTCAATGCAGGCGGAAATGCCCGCGCCGGCGCACGCGGTCAAAGCCTATGTCTGCAAGTGATTTGCGGTTGCCGAGAAATCTGCAGTTTTCGCTGCGAATGACTTTCGGTCGCTGAAAAAGCGGCGGAATCCGGCCTATTCGGCGGCGTAGCGCAGGACCTCGCGCTCCTCGTCCAGCATCTTGCGCATGTCGCAGACGCAGCGCGCGCACTGGGCGGTGGAATCGCACGCCTTGAAGATCTGGGCGGGCCGGGTGGCGCCGGCCGCGATGGCCGCACGCACGTCACGCTCGCGGATGCCGTTGCAATTGCACACGTACATGTGGGCGCGCACGCTCCTGCCGACTTGGCTTCTGCCTGACTTCGATCTAACCACATGCGAACGCTTTTGCAAGTCATTCGCAGGGCCTGGCCGTTCGGTTTCTGCAACAACGGCCGCGCTCACGCTTCCAACGCAGATCGCACGAAATCGCTTCCGAGCGGAGGCGTCGCCTACATCTTGAAGGCGCTGCTGAAGTAGGCTCTAGGGCGCCATGGCCGAACCGCTCTGCCGCCTTTACCTGATCACACCGCCCAGGCTGGACGATCTGGCCGGCTTCGGGCGCAGCCTGGCGCATGCGCTGGACGCCGGCGACGTCGCCGCCCTGCAGGTCCGGCTGAAGGACGTTCCCGACGAGATTATCGCGGGCGCCGTCGACGCCCTGCTGCCGATCGCCGCTGCGCGCGGCGTGGCCCTGATCCTGAACGACCGACCCGACCTCGCCGCCCGCCTAGGCTGCGACGGGGTGCACGTCGGCCAAGAGGACGCGTCCTACGCCGAGGCGCGCCGAGCGGTGGGCCGGGACAAGATCGTGGGCGTCACCTGTCACGACAGCCGGCACCTCGCCATGGAAGCCGCGGAGGCCGGGGCCGACTATGTCGCCTTCGGCGCGTTCTTCCCTACCACGACGAAGGACCCAAAGACCCGCGCCGAACCCGAGATCCTGTCGATCTGGCAAGAGACGATGGAGGTCCCGTGCGTGGCGATCGGCGGCATCACGGTCGAAACCGCCCGCGAGCTCGCCCGCGCAGGCGCGGACTTCCTGGCCGTCTCGGCCGGAGTGTGGAGCTACGGCGACGGTCCCGCGGCCGCCGTCGCCGCCTTCAACCGCGAGATCGAAGCGGGCGTGGCCGAGCGGGGCTAGGTCGGCGCTCTCGGATATTCCGGGATGCCGTCGGGCACGCACACCGAGGGGTGCCGGTGCTCGGTCCAGATGACCCGTTCCGGCGGCGGGAGGGTGGGATCGGCGAACGCGCCGCCGGCCACCATCACCCGTCCGGGACGCGCCCCGGCCGTCCACCAGACCGTGGCGCCGCAGCTGGGGCAGAAGCGGAAGTCCAGCGGCTTGCCGCTCTCGCCGGTCCGCCGGAAGACGCTCTCGGCGCCCTGCCGCTCGACCACCTGGTCCGCCTCGAAGAAGAGGGTGACGCCGTAGAAGCTCCCCGTGCGCCTCTGACACTGCTGGCAGCAGCAGGTGGACACCAGCGCCGGATCACCTCGCACGACGACCTTCAGCCCTCCGCAGGCGCACGCCGCTTCCCGCACCTTCGCCGCACTCATCGCCGCTGTCCTTGCCTTGCCGGGGCCGCGCCTCTAGGTTCCGGCGCCCTTAAGACCCTCCGAGATCTTTGACACGTGATCGCCCAATCGGCCCTCCTGAAAGTGATGAGCGACGCTGCGCGCAAGGCCGCGCGCGGGCTCAACCGTGACTTCGGCGAAATCGCCGAGCTGCAGGTGGCCAAGAAGGCGCCCGCCGACTTCGTCTCCGCCGCCGACCTGAAGGCCGAGCAGGTGCTGTTCGAAGCCCTCACGAAGGCCCGCCCCGGCTACAGCTTCTGGGGCGAAGAGCGCGGCATGATCGAGGGGACCGACAAGACCCACACCTGGATCGTCGACCCGCTGGACGGCACGACGAACTTCCTGCACGCGATCCCGCACTTCGCCATCAACATCGCGCTCGAGCGCGAAGGCGCGGGCGTCGTGGCGGCCGTCACCTACAATCCCGCCACCAACGAGCTGTTCTGGGCCGAGAAGGGTAAGGGCTGCTACGTCAACGACAAGCGCCTGCGCGTCGCCGCCCGCCAGCGGCTGGACGAGTCGGTCCTGGCGACCGGCATCCCGTTCCTGGGCCACGGCCAGCACGCCCGGTTCCTGAAGGAGCTGCACCAGATCACCCAGCGCGTTGCGGGTGTTCGCCGCTTCGGCTCGGCGGCGCTCGATCTCGCCTGGGTCGCGGCGGGGCGCTACGACGGCTACTGGGAGCGCGACCTGAAGGCCTGGGACCTGGCGGCCGGGATGCTGCTGGTCACGGAGGCGGGCGGCAAGGTGACCGACGCCGAAGGCGGTGAGGACATCCTGAAGGCCGGTTCGATCGTGGCCGGCAACCTCGACATCCACCCCCTGCTGCTCGAACGGTTGCAGGCTGCGAAATAAGGGCCAAGCTGGCGGGCATGATCACCCGCCGCACCATCGCCCTTTCCGGACTGGCTGCCTCGATCACGGGGCCGGCCTTCGCCAAGCCGAAGCGCCCGATCGTCATCGCCCACCGCGGCGCAAGCGGCGAGCGGCCCGAGCACACGCTGATGGCCTATGAACTGGCCATCGAACAGGGCGCCGACTTCATCGAGCCGGACCTCGTTCCCACCAAGGACGGCCATCTGGTCGCCCGTCACGAGAACGAGATTGGCGGCACGACCGACGTGGCCAACCGGCCCGAGTTCGCCGGCCGCAAGGCGACGAAGACCATCGACGGCGAGCAGGTGACCGGCTGGTTCACCGAAGATTTCACGCTGGCCGAGCTTAAGACGCTGAGGGCCCGCGAGCGGCTGCCGCACCTTCGGCCGGGCAGCGCCAAGTTCGACGGCCGGGACGCCATCCCGACGTTCGAGGAGGTGGTGAAACTCGCCAGGGCCAAGGGCGTCGGCGTCTACCCGGAGATGAAGCATCCGACCTACTTCTCGGGCCTGGGGCTGTCGCTGGAGCCGCGGCTGGCGGACGCGCTGAAGCGCGCCGGACTGAACAGTCGCTCGGCCAAGGTCTTCGTCCAGTGTTTCGAGCCCGAGCCGCTGAAGGCGTTCGGCAAGCTTTCGAAGGCCCGCCGCGTGATGCTGGTCGGCCAGGGCCCGGCGCCGGTGGACGCGCGCAGCGAGGCGGGCGTGAAGGCGATCGCCGCGTTCGCCGAGGGGCTAGGTCCGGAGTGGCCGCTGGTGCTGCCCGTGAACGATGGAGCGCTTGGCGCACCCACCGGCCTGGTGGGCTGGGCGCAGGCCGCCGGCCTGCAGGTGCACCCCTGGACGGTGCGGGCCGAAAACCACTTCCTGCCGAAGAGCCTGCAGCGCCCAGGGGGACCGGCGGCTCACGGCCACGCCGCGGCGCTCGTGAAGGCGCTCTACGCCGCCGGCGTCGATGGTGTGTTCAGCGACTTCCCGGCGCTGGCGGTGGCGGCGAGGCCCTAGGCCGCCGCACCGAACTGGAGCGAGGCGAGCCGGGCGTAGAGGCCCTTTCGAGCCACGAGCTGGTCGTGCGTGCCCTCTTCCACCACCCGGCCTTCGTCCATCACGACGATCCGGTCGGCCTTCAGCACGGTGGCGAGGCGATGGGCGATCACCAGGGTGGTATGGCCCTCCATGGCCTGGTCGAGGGCTTGCTGCACCAGGCGCTCGTTCTCGGCGTCCAGCGCGCTGGTCGCCTCATCGAGCAGCAGGACCGGCGCTTCCCGGACCAGGGCGCGGGCGATGGCCAGGCGCTGGCGCTGGCCGCCCGACAGGCTGCGGGCGCGCTCGCCGACCGGGGTGTCGAAGCCCTGCGGCAGGGCGGCGATGAAGCCTTCGGCATGGGCGGCGGCGATGGCGGCGCGCACATCCTCGTCCGAGGCGTCCGCACGGCCGAAGCGGACGTTCTCCAACGCCGAGCCCGAGAACAGCGGCGACTCCTGAGCGACGAGCGCCATGCGGGCGCGAACCGCGGCGGGATCGGCGTCCCGCAGGTCGACTCCGTCGAGCAGTACACGGCCCGCTTGCGGATCGTAGAAGCGCAGCAGCAGGCGGAAGACGGTGCTCTTGCCGGCGCCCGAGGGGCCGACCAGGGCCACCAGCTCGCCGGGGCGCACGTGCAGGGAGAAACCCTTCAGCGCCGGCAGGTCCTCGCGCCCCGGATAGGCGAAACTGACGTTCTCGAAGGCCAACTCGCCGCGCGCCGGCGTCGGCAGCGGACGCGGGTTTGCCGGGGCGGCGACGCCGGGACGGGCGTCCATGAGCTCGCCCACGCGCTCCATGGCCCCGGCCGCCTTCTGCACGTCGCCCCAGGTCTCGCCGAGCGCGCCGACGGAGCCCGCAGCCATCACCGAGAGGAAGGCGAACTGGAAGAGCGCGCCCCAGCTCATCTCCCCGCGCAGGCCGGCGTTCACGCCCAGCCAGAAGACACCGACGATGCCGCCGAAGACCAGGGCGATGACCAGGGCCGTCATGATCGCGCGCGCGGTCATCCGCCGCACGGACAGACGGAAGGCCTGCTCCACCGCCTGGCCGAACACCGCGGCCGCCGCCTTCTCGCGCCCGAAGGCCTGGACGGTCTCCAGCGCATCGAGGCTCTCGCCGGCGTAGCCGACCGCGCCGGCGAACTGG
>NZ_JAPSKZ010000180.1 GCF_031181185.1 Phenylobacterium sp.
GAGTGGCTGGCGGCCTAGAAGCTGACCGGCCCCAGGTCCTTCAGGCGGGGCAGCACCTTGTCCTTGTCGGACAGAACCGGCTCACCCTCGAGCGGCCAGGCGATGCCCAGGTCGGGATCGTCCCAGGCCAGCCCGCCCTCGGTCTCAGGCGCATAGAGGCCGTCGACCTTGTAGAACAGCATCGTGTCGTCGGTGAGCGTGACGTAGCCGTGGGCGAAGCCGCGGGGCACCCACAGCTGTTCGCCGCCGTCGGCGGTCAGCGTCGCGCCGACCCACTGGCCGTGGGTGGGCGAGCCCGGCCGGATATCGACGGCCACGTCGAAGATCGCACCCTGCAGCACGCGCACCAGCTTGCCCTGCGCGTGCGGCGCCTTCTGGAAGTGCAGGCCGCGCAGCGTGCCCTTGCGGGCGTTGAAGGCCTGGTTGTCCTGCACGAAGTCGGTCTCGACGCCCGCCGCGGCCATGGCCTTGCGGCTCCAGGTTTCCGAGAACCAGCCGCGCACATCGCCGAAGCGCTTGGGCGTGATAAGCAGGACGTCGGGCAGGGCGAGCGGCGTAATCGCGGTCATGTCACTGTCAGGGAGTTCGAACAGGCCCCGCATGGCCCAGCGGAAAGACGAAGACAAGCCGCAAGTCCCGTCGGTGACGGTGGCGGTGGTCGCCTATCGCAGCGGCGCCACGCTGGCGCGCTGCCTGGAGCGGCTGGCGGCGCAGACCTGCCGCGACTTCGAGGTCGTGCTGGTCGACAACGCCTCGCCAGATCGGGAAGCGCAGGCGGCGGCGGGTATCGTCCCGGGCGCGCGGCTGATCGAGAACGCCGAGAACCTGGGCTTCGCGGCCGCCTGCAACCAGGCGGCAAGGGCGGGCCGCGGGCGCTGGCTGGCGCTGCTCAACCCCGACGCCTACCCGCAGCCCGACTGGCTGGAGCAGCTGCTGGCGGCGTCCTCCCGGTGGCCCGGCGTGAAGAGCTTCACCTCGCGCCAGGTGATGGACGAGGACCCGGAGGTCCTCGACGGCCTGGGCGACGTCATGAGCCTGCCCTGCATCCCCTACCGCGGCGGCTATCTGCAGCGCGATCCCGGCGACACGCCCGAGGGCCAGGTGTTCAGCCCCTGTGGCGCGGCCATGCTGATCGACCGGGCGCTGTTCCTCGAGCTGGGCGGCTTCGACGAGAGCTTCTTCTGCTACTGCGAGGACGTGGACCTGGGCTATCGGCTGCAGCTGGCCGGCGAGCCGACGGTGCTGGTCCCCTCGGCGGTCGTCCGCCACGTGGGCTCGGCGTCGTCGGGCGGATCGAAGTCGGAGTTCGCCCTCTTCCACGGCTATCGCAACCGGTTCTGGGTGCTGGTGAAGGACACGCCGGCCCTGCTGCTGCCGCTGGTGCTGCCGGCCCACCTGCTGACGGCGGCCTATATCGCCACGCGCAAGCCGAACCGCCCCTACCTGGGCGTGACGCTCAGGGCGTACCGGGCGGCGCTGGCGGGCCTGGGGGAGGTGCTGAAGCGCCGCCGGACCGTGCAGCGCGCACGGCGGCGCTCGATCCTCGGCATCGCCCGGGCCATGACCTGGGACCCGCGGGACCTGTCCGGCCGCCGCGCCGTGATCAGGCCGCTTCGGCCCACTCGATCAGCCGGCGCATGAAGCTGGCGCCGCGCTGCATCTGGCTGACCTCGACGTATTCGTCCGGCTGGTGAGCCTGGGCGATGGATCCCGGGCCGCAGATCACGGTCGAGAATCCCGCCTGCTGGAACTGGCCGGCTTCCGCTGCGAAGGCGACCACCCGCGGCGGACCATTGTCGCCGGCGAGGCGGCGGGCGAAGGCCTCGGCCGTGCCGCCCGGCTCGGGCGCGAAGGGCGGGACGTCGGTCCGCTTCTCCAGGACCACGCCGGCCTCGGGCGCGCGGGCCTTGAGCGCGGCGTCCATGGCGGCGACCTCGGCGCGGAAGTCCTTCAGCACGCCCTCGGCGCTGAGGCCCGGCGGGCAGCGCAGGTCGAAGACGAAGGCGCAGTGGCGGGCGATGATGTTGTGGGCCGTCCCGCCCTCGACCATGCCGATGGTCAGCGTCGCGCCCTTGGGCGTGAACGGCGAGGCGGGATCGGCCTCGCGCTCCAGCCGCTCGGAGAGATCGGTCAGCGAGTTCATCAGCCGGGCGGCGGCCATCACCGCCGAGACACCCTGCTGGGTCTGGCTGGAGTGGGACTCGCGGCCGGTGACGGTGACCTTGAAGGTGGCGATGCCCTTGTGGCCGTTCACCGCGACCATGTCGGTGGGCTCGCCCACCACCACGAGGGCCGGCGGCGGCAGCTCGCGCTTGATGACGTCGATCATCAGGGGCGCGCCCAGGCAGCCGATCTCCTCGTCGAACGAGAAGGCCAGGTGGACGGGCCGGCGGGCCGTCTGCGAAAGCTCGGGCGCGGCGGCGAGCGCGAGCGCCAGGAAGCCTTTCATGTCGCAGGTCCCGCGCCCGTAGAGACGGCCGTCCCTCTCGACCACGGTCCAGGGGTCGGTGCTCCACGGCTGCCCGTCGACCGGCACCACGTCGGTATGGCCCGAGAGCACGACGCCGCCGGGGTCCGACGGGCCGATGGTGGCGATCAGGTTCGACTTCGTGCCGTCGGCGTTCGGCACGCGGCGGTGGGCCACGCCCAGGCCGTCGAGATAGCTCTCGACCCACTCGATCAGCGCGAGGTTCGAGCCGCGCGAGGTGGTGTCGAAGCCCACCAGCTTGGCCAGCAGGTCGCGGGCGGAGGGATAGAGGTCTGCGGTCATGACCGGAGCCTTAGGCCTTGGGCGGGGAATAGCTACCCCTGCAGCACCCGGCCGGGGCCCGGAAGCACGTCGATGAGCTCGATGCGGAAGATCAGGGCGGCGTTGGGCGGAATCTCACCGCCGCCGGCGCCTTCCGCGCCATAGCCCTGCTCGGGCGGGACGTAGAGGATCCATTCGTCGCCGGGGCGCATCTGCACCAGCGCCTCCTGCCAGGCGGGGATCAGGCCCCTCAGCGGCATGGCCGCCGGCGCGCCGCGCTCGTAAGAGCTGTCGAACACCCGGCCGTTCACCAGCTTGCCCTCGTAGTGGACCTTCACCTCGTCGGCGAGGGTGGGCTTCAGGCCGGTGGCGGGGCCGGAGCGGACGACCTTGTAGGCGACGCCCGAGGGCAGCACCTGCACGCCCGGCTCCTTGACCGTCTTCTCCATGAAGACCTTGGAGGCGGCGGACTGGTCGGCAGCCTTCTCCTTCGGCTGGCAGGCGGCGAGCGCCAGGGCGGCCGCGATCACGATCAGAGCACGCTTCATCTTCACACCACTCTGGTTAGACCACGCCCGTCAGACCACACGGGGCGGGTAGCCGCGCTCGCGGAGCGCATCCATGACTTCCTGGGTGTGCTGGGCGTCGCGGGTCTCGATCATGACGTCGAACTCCGCGCCCTTGGCCGGCACGTCCAGGGCGAGGCGGTTGTGGGCCACCTCGATGATGTTGGCGCCCATCTGGCCGATGACGGCCGAGACGTTGGCGAGCAGGCCGGGGCGGTCGTCGCCGATGATGCGCAGGGAGACGATGCGGCTTTCGCGGACCAGCTCTCGGGTGAGCACCGAGGCTAGCAGGCGGGTGTCGATGTTGCCGCCGGTGATCACCAGGCCGCACTTCCGGCCGCGGAAGCGCTCGGGATAGGCCAGGAGCGCGGCCAGCGAGGCCGCGCCCGCGCCCTCGGTCACGGTCTTCTCGACATTGGTGTAGAGGGCGATGCCGCGCTCGAAGTAGGGCTCCTCGATCAGCAGCACCTCGTCGATGAGCGGCCGGGCGACGGCGTAGCTGGTGTCGCCCACCTCGCGCACCGCGATACCCTCGGCGATGGTGGAGCCGGCGCCGTTCTTGGCGGTGCGCACGCCGCGCATCTTGGCGGTGAACGAGGGGAACATGGCGGGCTCCAGGCCCACCACCTCGATGTCCTTCTTGAGGTGCTTGGCGACTGTGGCCATGCCGGCGATCAGGCCGCCGCCGCCGATCGGGATCGGCAGGACCTCAAGGTCGGGCGCGTCCTCCAGCATCTCGAGCGCCACCGTGCCCTGCCCCGCCATGACGTCGAGGTCGTCGAAGGGATGGACGAAGGTGAGGTCGCGCTCGGCGCACAGCCGGCGGGCCGTGGCCGAGGCCTCGTCGTAGCCCTCGCCGTCGATCACCACCTCGGCGCCGTGGGCGCGGGTCTGCTGCACCTTCACGAAGGGGGTGCCCTTTGGCATGACGATGGTGACGGGGATGCCCAGGCGGGCGGCGTGGTAGCTGAGGCCCTGGCTGTGGTTGCCGGCGGAGGCGGCGATCACGCCGCGCTTGCGCACCTGCTCGTCCAGCAGCAGCAGCTTGTTCAGCGCGCCGCGCTCCTTGTAGGCGGCGGTGAACTGCAGGTTCTCGAACTTCACCCAGACCTCGGCGCCGGTGATCTCGGACAGCGTCCGGGAGTGGCGGCACGGCGTGCGCTCGATGTGACCCTGCAGCCGCTCTTTGGCCGCCAGGATGTCGTCGAAGCTCAGGGTCATAGGGGAAGCCGGTCTGTCGGAAAGGCGCGCAACCTAACGACGGGACGGCGGGGCCGCAATGCAGCCGAGCCTAGGGATCAAACTCGGCGACCAAGTGTCCGGGGGCGACTTCCTTCAGCTCGGGCCCAAGGATCGGAGCGCCGGGATCGACCGGCAGCCGCGACGGGGCGAAGCGGAAGGCGGCGGCGGGGTCGAGCGGGCTGGGCGGCTCGCCCGGGAGCTTGAGTCGCTGGCGGGTCCGCTCGACGGCGGGGTCCGGGATCGGCGCGGCGGACAGCAGGGCCTTGGTGTAGGGGTGCTGCGGCGCGCTGTAGATCCGGTCGCGGTCGGCAAGCTCCATGACCCGGCCGAGGTAGAGCACCAGCACCCGGTGACTGATCTCGCGCACGACGGCCAGGTCGTGGCTGATGAAGATCATGGCCAGGCCCATGTCCTTCTGCAGCTGGATCAGGAGGTCGATGATCTGGGCGCGGATCGAGACGTCCAGGGCCGAGACCGCCTCGTCGCAGATGACGAGCTTGGGCTTCAGGATCATGGCCCGGGCGATGCCGACCCGCTGGTTCTGGCCGCCGGACAGCTCGTGCGGGTACCGGTTGATGAGCGCCGGATCGAGCTCGACCTTGGCCATCATGGCGCGGACCTCGGCCTCCCGGGCGGCCCTGTCGAGGCCCGGGCGGAAGACGCGCAACGGCTGGCCGACGGAGTCGCCAACGGTCATGCGGGGGTCGAGGCTGGCCAGCGGGTCCTGGAAGACGATCTGCAGCTCGGCGCGGGCCTTGCGCCAGGCGTCACGGTCCTCGGGCGAGAGGTTGCGGCCCAGGAGCGCCACGGCGCCCTCGGTGGCGGGGATCAGGTTGAGGACGGCGCGGGCGAGCGTCGACTTGCCCGAGCCGCTTTCGCCCACGACGCCCAGCGTCTCGCCCTGGCGCACCTGGAAGGAGACGCCGTCCACCGCCCGCAGCATGCGGGGCTTGCCGAAGAGGCCGTGACGGACCGGGAACCAGACCTTCATGTCACGGCCCTCGACCACCACCGGGGCGTCGGGCGGCACAGGCGCGGTGACGGGTCGGCCGCCGCGGCCTTCACGGTCGAGGCGCGGCACGGCGGCCAAGAGGGCGCGGGCGTAGTCGGTGCGCGGCCGCTCGAAGACCTCGGCGACCGGGCCCTGCTCCACATAGGCGCCGTCCTTCATCACGCAGACCCGGTCGGCCAGGCGGGCGATCACGCCCATGTCGTGGGTGATGAGGGCAAGCGCGGTCCCGGTCTCACGCTGCAGCTCGGCCATCAGGTCGAGGATTTCGGCCTGGACCGTGACGTCGAGCGCCGTGGTGGGCTCGTCGGCGATCAGCAGCTCGGGCCCGGGCGCCAGGGCGGCGGCGATCATCACCCGCTGGCGCATGCCGCCCGAAAGCTCGTGTGGGTACTGGCGCAGGCGCCGGGCGGCGTCGGGGATGCGCACCCGGTCGAGCCATTCGCGGGCGCGGCGCCTGGCGTCGGCATCCGAGAGGCCCAGGTGCAGGCGCAGCGGTTCGGCGATCTGGTCGCCGATGCGGACGTGGGGCGTGAGCGCCGTCAGCGGGTCCTGGAAGATCATGGTCATCTTCGAGCCGCGGACCCGGTTCAGCGCGCGGGGCTTCAGGCCCAGCAGCTCCTGGCCGTGCAGCGTCGCCGAGCCTGTCGCCCGGCCGTTGCGGGCCAGGAGGCCCATGACCGCCATGAAGGTCTGGCTCTTGCCCGAGCCGCTTTCGCCGACCACGCCCAGGGTCTCGCCGGCCCGGATCTCCAGCGAGACGCCGCGAACCGCCTCGACCACGCCGTCGTGGGTGTCGAAAGCGACCCTGAGGTCCTTCAGCGTCAGGACGGCGGTCGGTTCGGCCAAGGGGAGCTCCGCGGAAAGGCGCGGCGCAGCCTATTGCGGCTTTCAGGCAAAATGAAATCGAGCCAGGCCGCGGTTCGGCTATAAGGCCGGCCGTGTCCCAGTCCTTACCGGATCCCCAGCAGCGGCCGGCGCTGTTCCTCGACCGCGACGGCGTGCTGAACGAGGACCGCGGCTATGTGCATCGCTGGGAGGACTTCACCTGGGTCCCGGGCGCCCGCGAGGCGATCGCCGCGTTCAACCGCGCCGGCTGGATCGTGGTGGTGGTGACCAACCAGTCGGGCATCGGCCGCGGCTACTACACCGAAGACGACATGCAGGCGCTGCATGCGCGGATGAACGCCGACCTGGCGCAGGCGGGGGCGCGGGTGGACGCCATCTACTTCTGTCCGCATCATCCCGAGGCGCCACTGGCGCGGTACCGCCATCCCGACCCGCCGGGGCGCAAGCCGAACCCGGGGATGATCCTGCAGGCGCTGTCCGAATGGCCCATCGACCGGGAGCGCTCGTTCCTGGTCGGCGACAAGGGCTCGGACATCGAGGCGGCGACCCGGGCGGGGATCAAGGGCGTGCTGTTCGAAGGCGGGAACCTGCACGAGTTCCTGGCCACGCAGGACCTGCTGCCGCCGGCCTGAGAGTGAGACCTCATCCTTCTCCCCTTGCGGGAGAAGGTGGCCTGCGGAGCAGGTCGGATGAGGGGTTTCCCGGCGCCGCCGGCGGCGTGGATGGGTTGTTGCGGACGGTTCTGAGAGACCCCTCATCCGTCACCTTC
>NZ_JAPSKZ010000181.1 GCF_031181185.1 Phenylobacterium sp.
GTGGTCCGGGCGGCCCTGGCGGTCCCCGCGGCCCGCGTCCGGGCGGCCCCGGCGCGGCTCCGCCGGCCACCCCTGAGGTCCAGCGCGCCGCCCGCCAGGCGCCGCGTCCGGGCTCGGCCAATCTCGACCGCCGTCCCGACGAGGACGAGCGCCGCCGCGCCGACGGCAAGGCGATCAGCCGCGCCAAGGGCGCGCCGAACCGCCGCGAAGGCCGTCTGACCATCCAGGCCGTGGCCGGAGACGCCGACGGCGCCGAGCGGATGCGCTCGCTGGCCTCGGTCCGCCGGGCGCGCGAACGCGAGCGCGAGAAGCGCAAGGGTGGGGCCCAGGAGCAGGCGCGCGTCGCCCGCGAGGTCATCATCCCCGACGTCATCACGGTGGGCGAACTCGCCAACCGGATGGCCACTCGCGGCGTGGAGATCATCAAGTTCCTGATGCGTCAGGGCGTGATGCTGAAGATCAACGACGTCATCGACAACGACACCGCCGAGCTGGTGGCCACCGAGTTCGGCCACACCGTGAAGCGCGTGTCGGAAGCCGACGTCGAAGAGGGCTTCATCGGCGCCGAGGACATCGACGATCACATGGTCGGCCGCCCGCCGGTGGTAGCCGTCATGGGCCACGTCGACCACGGCAAGACCAGCCTTCTGGATGCGCTTCGCAGCACCGACGTGGTGTCGGGCGAGCACGGCGGCATCACCCAGCACATCGGCGCCTACCAGGTCCGCCTGGAGAGCGGCCAGCGCGTGACCTTCCTGGACACGCCCGGCCACGCCGCGTTCTCGGCCATGCGGATGCGCGGGGCCAACGTCACCGACATCGTCATCCTGGTGGTGGCCGCCGACGACGGCGTCATGCCCCAGACGGTCGAGGCCATCCAGCACGCCAAGGCGGCCGGCGCCCCGATCATCGTGGCGATCAACAAGATCGATAAGCCCGACGCCGATCCGACCCGCGTGATCAACGAGCTGCTGCAGCACGAGATCGTCGTCGAAAGCCTGGGCGGCGACACCCAGGCGGTCGAGGTCTCGGCGACCCAGAAGATGGGTCTCGACGACCTGATCGAGAACATCCTGGTGCAGGCCGAAATCCTCGACCTGAAGGCCAATCCCGACCGCACTGCGGACGGCTCGGTCATCGAGGCCAAGCTGGACAAGGGCCGCGGCGCGGTGGCCACCGTGCTGGTGAAGCGCGGCACGCTGAAGCGCGGCGACATCGTGGTGGCGGGCTCCAACTGGGGCCGGGTGCGCGCCCTGCTCAACGAGCGCGGCGAGCAGCTGCAGGAGGCCACGCCTTCGACGCCTGTCGAGATCCTGGGTCTCGACGGCACGCCCGATCCCGGCGAGCCGTTCGCGGTCGTGGAGAACGAAGCCCGGGCCCGCGAGCTCACCGAGTACCGTCAGCGCGTGAAGCGTGAGAAGGCCGGCGCGCCGGTCGCCTCGGCTTCGCTGGCCGACATGATGGCCAAGCTGGCCGACAAGAAGGTCTCGGAGCTGCCGGTCATCATCAAGGCCGACGTGCAGGGCTCGGCCGAAGCCATCGTGGGCTCGCTGGACAAGCTGGCCACCGACGAGGTCCGCGCGCGGATCATCCTGTCGGGGGCGGGCGCGATCAACGAGAGCGACGTGCTGCTGGCCAAGGGCGCCGGCGCTCCGATCCTCGGCTTCAACGTCCGCGCCTCGAAGCAGGCCCGCGACCTGGCCGAGCGTGAAGGCGTCGAGATCCGCTACTACGCGATCATCTACGACCTGATCGACGACATCAAAGGCGTGCTCTCGGGCATGCTGGCGCCGATCCAGCGCGAAACCTTCCTCGGCAACGCCGAGGTGCTGCAGGCTTTCGACATCACGAAGGTCGGGCGGGTGGCCGGTTGCCGGGTCACCGAGGGTGTTGTCCGCAAGGGCGCGCGCGTCCGGATCATCCGCCAGGACGTCGTCATCCTCGAACTGGGCGTCCTGCAGACGCTCAAGCGGTTCAAGGACGAGGTCAACGAAGTGCCGGCCGGCCAGGAGTGCGGCATGGCCTTCGCGGGCTTCCAGGACATCAAGCCCGGCGACGTCATCGAGTGCTTCAACCTCGAAGAGGTGAAGCGGTCGCTCTAGGCGTTCGCGACAAGCGATGCGAAGCCCCGAGGCCTGCCTCGGGGCTTCTTCGTTTCAGGGCCGATCCAGCCGATACAGCGCGCTGAGCTCGCCGGGCTCGCCCGCACCGATGTCGGCGTCAGGCTGTCGAACCATGCCGATGCGCTCCAGCACCCGCTGGGAGGCGACGTTCTGCAGGTGGGTGAAACCGATCAGGTGATCCACCTCGGTTACGCGGAAGGCGTAGGCGGCCACGGCGCGAGCGGCTTCGGTCGCGAGGCCCCGGCCCCAGTACGCCGGCAACAGCGCGTAGCCGAGCTCGAGCTCGCCCGTGTGGTCCCAGACGCTGACGCCCGCGCGCCCGACGAATGCGCCATCGTGCGTGAACGCGAGCCACTTGGAATGGCCGCGTTCCGCGTGTTCGGCGGCGAACTCCGCCACCGCCTCGCGGACCTTCTCGTCCGACCAGGCGCCGCCGAAGTACCGGCCCACCTGCGGATCGCGATGGAGCTGCGCCATCAGGTCGAAGTCGTCCGGCGTGAAGGGCCGGAAGGCGAGGCGCTCGGTCGTCAGGATCGGTTCAGCCATAGGAGCGTCTTGTAGCGCGCCCGCGAGTTATGTCAGGTGGCTCGACACCAGGAGACCTCCGCCTTGCGCATTCTGCTCATGAGCCTGCTGGCGATCGCGCTGGCCAGTTGCGCCTCGATCCGCAAGCTGGACGCCGCGAACGACGTCCACGCCCTGCTGATCTCCATCCGCGACAACGACCAGGCGGCCTTCGACGCCCATGTCGACCGGTCCGCCCTGAAGCGCGAGATCGAGCGGCGGCTGCGGGCGGAAGGGGCCAAGGACGAGCGCCTCGGCGCGCTGGCGGCGATCCTTGCGCCGGGCCTGGCGGAGCTCGCCGGCGAGACCCTGGTGCAGCCCTCGGTGTTCCGCGCCGTGGCCGAGCACTATGGCTACACGCCGCAGACCAAGATCCCCGGGCCGCTCGCCATTTCCCAGGCGTTGAAGCCGCTGCCGGACGGCCGGATGTGCGCGACGAAGAGCAAGAGCGGCCCCTGCCTGCTCTACTTCACCCAGGGGGTCGACGACCGCTGGCGGCTGTCCGGGTTCGAGGGCCAGGTGAAGGACTTCGAGGTCCGGGTCTGACGCTGGACTTGCACGCCCCACGCGCCTAGAAGCGCGCCCTTCCCTGCAGGGGGCGTCCGATCCGCCCCTCAGGCTCGAGAGGTCCGCGATATGAAACGTCCCCAATCCACCGGCCGTCGGGCGCCCACGGGCCCGTCCCAGCGCCAGCTGCGCGCCGGCGAGCTGGTGCGCCACGCCCTGGTCGAGATCTTCCGGGAGGAGGAGATCAACGACCCGGTCCTGGCCGGCGTCTCGGTCACCGTCACGGAGGTGCGCGTCGGCCCCGACCTGCGCCACGCCATGGTGTTCGTCGAGCCGCTGGGCGGCGAGAACGCCGACGAGGTGGTCAAGGCGCTGAACAAGCACGCGCGCTTCATCCGCGGCCACCTCGGCCGGATGATCGAGCTGCGCTTCACGCCCGAGCTGCACTTCCGCCACGACGAGAGCTTCAACGAGGCCGCGCGGATGGCGAAGCTGTTCGACGATCCCCGCGTGCGCCAGGACCTGACGCCCCAGCCGCCATCGGACTCCTGGAAGGACGAGGACTGATGGGCCGGCGCAAGCGCGGCCAGGCGGTGTCGGGCTGGCTGAACCTCGACAAGCCCTACGACCTGGGCTCGACCACGGCCGTCAGCCGCGTGCGCCGGATCTTCGACGCCCAGAAGGCCGGCCACGCCGGCACCCTGGACCCCCTGGCCACCGGCGTCCTGCCGATCGCCCTGGGCGAGGCGACCAAAACCGTCCCGTTCCTGATGGACGCCGACAAGGCCTACCGCTTCACGGTCGAATGGGGGCGCACGACCGCCACCTACGACCGCGAGGGCGCGACGCTGGCGAGCTCGGACGTGCGGCCGACGCCCGAGCAGGTTGAAGCCGTGCTGCCGAGGTTCCTGGGGGAAATACTGCAGGTCCCGCCCGCGTTCTCGGCGATCAAGGTCGACGGCGAGCGCGCCTACGACTTGGCCCGGGCCGGCGAGACGGTCGAGCTGCAGCCGCGGCCGGTGACCATCCACACGGCCCGCATCGCCGCCGTCCCCGACCCGGACCACGTGACGGTCGAGGTGGAATGCGGCAAGGGCACCTACGTCCGCGCCATCGTCCGCGACCTGGCCGAGATGCTGGGCGCGTGCGGCCACGTCAGCGACCTGCGTCGGACGCGCGTGGGCGCGTTTACCGAGGCGAACGCTGTGACGCTGGATATCCTTGAGGATTTAGGGCATAAGGCCCGCCAATCGGAGGCCCTGCTTCCGGTCGAGACCGCGCTGGACGACATCCCGGCGCTGGCCGTGACCGACGAAGACGCCTTTCGATTGAAGCAGGGACGGTCGATCGTTCTCGTTCCCCGACAGGTTGAAGCGGTGAAAGCCAGGCTCAGGCCGGGCGAACGCACCGTTTCGGCGATGGCGGGCGGGTCGGTGGTCGCGCTCTGCGAGATGCGTGCGGGCCGGCTCGAACCCTCGCGCGTCTTCAATCTTTGAAGAGCGGAGAAACCCGATGTCGATTACGGCCGAACGTAAAGCCGAACTCATCAAGACCCATGCCCGCGGCGACGCGGACACGGGCAGCGCCGAAGTCCAGGTGGCGATCCTTTCCGAGCGGATTGCGAACCTCACCGAGCACTTCAAGACGCACAAGAAGGACAATCACTCGCGCCGGGGCCTGCTGAAGCTGGTCTCCCAGCGCCGCTCGCTGCTGGATCACCTGAAGAAGTCCGACGTGGCTCGCTATCAGGACCTGATCGAGAAGCTGGGTCTGCGCCGCTAGTTGGTTTTCCGAGGGCCCCCGGCGCCGCCGGCGGGCCCTCGACGTATTCCGCCGCTCCTCCGCGACAGGCCGGAGGGCCAAGCGGCGGGCCAGGGACGCCTGGACGCCAGGGTTCCTTTTCATCCGTGAGGGTTCGAACGAAATCCTCGCCTTGCCTGTTTGACTGGAGAGGATTTCGGAAGTCCGACGCCCTGTCCGCCCCCGCCGGGAATACGCCCGCGGGATGAGAAAGAAGCTAGAATGTTCGATATCAAGCGCAAGACGATCGAGTGGGGAGGCAAGACCCTCACGCTCGAAACCGGCCGCATGGCCCGCCAGGCCGACGGCGCGGTCCTCGCCACCTACGGCGAGACCATGGTGCTGGCCACCGCGGTGTTCGCCAAGAGCGCCAAGCCGGGGCAGGACTTCTTCCCCCTGACCGTGAACTACCAGGAGAAGTTCTACGCCGCGGGCAAGATCCCCGGCAGCTTCCCCCGCCGTGAGGGCGCGCCCTCGCAGAAGGAAACCCTCACCAGCCGCCTGATCGACCGTCCGATCCGCCCGCTGTTCGTGAAGGGCTTCAAGAACGAAGTCCAAGTCGTGACCACGGTGCTGGCCCACGACCTCGAGAACGATCCCGACGTCGTCGCCATGGTGGCGGCCTCGGCGGCGCTCGTGCTGTCGGGCGCGCCCTTCATGGGCCCGATCGGCGCCGCGCGCGTCGGCTACATCAACGGCGAGTACGTGCTGAACCCGACTCTCGACGAGATGAAGGACAGCGCCATGGACCTCGTCGTCGCCGGCACGGCCGAAGCGGTGATGATGGTCGAGTCCGAGATCAAGGAGCTCACCGAAGAAGTGGTCCTGGGCGGCGTGACCTTCGCCCACAAGGGCATGCAGCCGGTGATCGATGCGATCATCGAACTGGCCGAACACGCGGCCAAGGAGCCGTTCGACTTCCAGCCGGAAGACACGGAGGCCCTGAAGGCCAAGGTGAAGGACGTGATCGGGGACGACCTGCGGGCCGCCTACCAGATCATGAAGAAGTCGGATCGCCACGCGGCCCTGACGGCCGCGAAGGAAAAGGCGGTCGCCACCTTCGCCAAGTCGGAAGCGAACCCCGAAGGCATCGATCCGCTGAAGCTGATCGGCGTCTTCAAGGAGCTGGAAGCCGACATCGTCCGCCGCTCGATCCTCGAGACGGGCAAGCGCATCGACGGCCGTTCGGTGGACCAGGTCCGTCCGATCGTCTCGGAAGTGGGCGTGCTGCCCCGGGCCCACGGCTCGGCGCTGTTCACCCGCGGCGAGACCCAGGCGCTGTGCGTGGCCACGCTCGGCACCGGCGACGACGAGCAGCTGATCGACGCCCTCGAAGGCAAGTACTTCGAGAAGTTCATGCTGCACTACAACTTCCCGCCGTTCTCGGTGGGCGAGACGGGCCGCATGGGCGCGCCGGGCCGGCGGGAAGTGGGTCACGGCAAGCTGGCGTGGCGGGCCATCCGCCCGATGCTGCCGTCGTACGAGGAGTTCCCGTACACGATCCGCCTAGTCTCGGAGATCTTCGAGTCCAACGGCTCGTCCTCGATGGCCACGGTCTGTGGCTCGTCGCTGGCGCTGATGGACGCGGGCGTTCCGCTGAAGAAGCCGGTTTCGGGCATCGCCATGGGCCTGATCCTCGAGAGCGACGGCTTCGCGGTCCTCTCGGACATCCTGGGCGACGAGGACCACCTCGGCGACATGGACTTCAAGGTGGCGGGCACCGCCGACGGCATCACGTCCCTGCAGATGGACATCAAGATCGCCGGCATCACCGAGGAGATCATGAAGAAGGCCCTCGAGCAGGCGAAGGGCGGCCGTGACCACATCCTCGGCGAGATGAACAAGGCCATGCAGGCGCCGCGCGCCGAGCTGGGCGAGTTCGCGCCGAAGATCGAGTCCATCAAGATCCCGGTCGACAAGATCCGCGAAGTGATCGGCTCGGGCGGCAAGGTGATCCGCGAGATCGTCGAGAAGACGGGCGCCAAGATCGACATCGGCGAAGACGGCACGATCAAGATCGCGGCCGCCGACCAGGCGAAGATCGACGCGGCCAAGGACTGGATCAAGTCGATCGCCTCGGAACCCGAGGTCGGCATGATCTACACCGGCAAGGTCGTGAAGGTCGTCGACTTCGGCGCCTTCGTGAACTTCTTCGGCGCCAAGGACGGCCTCGTCCACGTCTCGCAG
>NZ_JAPSKZ010000182.1 GCF_031181185.1 Phenylobacterium sp.
CGGCGCACAGCGTCGAGACCGAGCCCTCGTAGTCCCGCCGCGTATAGCCCAGGCTGTTGGTCGGCAGCTTCGGATGGTGCAGCTGCGGCTTGGTGATGTAGGTCATTCCGCCGCCTCGATCTGGCCTAGGGACATCAGCTGGCCGATTTCGCCTGCGATGAAGCGCGCGGTGATCGGCGTGCCGTCGAAGTGCAGCACCGGCACGAGCTTGGCCGGATCGACGCCGATCTCGGTCATCAGCAGGGTCCGGAGCTGGGCGTCGCGGTTCTGCTCGACGACGAACACCCGCTCATGTGCGGCGATGAAGTCGTCCACCGCGTGTGCGAAGGGGAAGCCGCGGACGCGCAGGGCGTCCAGCCGGCGGCCCTGCGCCTCCAGCATCTCCAGCGCTTCGTCCATGGCCACGCTGGTCGAGCCGAAATAGATCACCCCGTCCTTGGTCTTGCCGCGGGCGGGCTTAAGGATCGGCGCCGGGACCAGGGTCTTGGCCGTCTCGAACTTCCGCAGCAGCCGCTGCATGTTGTCGACGTAGACCGCCCCCTCCTCCGAGTAGCGCGCATAGGGGTTCCGCGAGGTCCCGCGCGTGAAATAGCCGCCCTTGCTGGGGTGCGTGCCGGGATAGGTGCGGTACGGGATGCCGTCGCCGTCGACCTCCTTGTAGCGGCCGAAGTCCGCGCCCGCCTCCAGCGCCTCGGCCGTCATCACCTTGCCGCGGTCGAGCTTGCGGGTGTCGTCCCAGGCGAAGGGCTTGGTCAGCCACTCGTTCATGCCGATGTCGAGGTCCAGCATGACGAAGACCGTCGTCTGCAGCCGGTCGGCGAGATCGAAGGCCTGGGCGCCCATCTCGAAGCATTCGCCGGGGTCCGCCGGCAGCAGCAGCGGATGCTTGGTGTCGCCGTGGCTGGCGTAGGCCGCCGCCAGCAGGTCGGCCTGCTGCGTCCGCGTCGGCATCCCTGTCGAGGGCCCGCCCCGCTGCACGTCGAAGATCACCGCCGGGATCTCGGCGAAGTAGGACAGGCCGATGAACTCCGTCATCAGCGAGATGCCGGGACCCGACGTGGCCGTGAACGCCCGGCAGCCGTTCCAGCCCGCGCCCACCACCATGCCGATCGAGGCGATCTCGTCCTCGCCCTGGATGATCGCGTACCGCGCCTTGCCGGTCTCGGGATCGGTGCGCAGCTCCTGGCAATAGGCCGTGAACGCCTCGGCCAGCGAGGTGGACGGCGTGATCGGATACCAGGCGCAGACGGTGGCCCCGCCATAGACCGCTCCCAGCGCGGCGGCCTGGTTGCCCTCGACATAGATCCGGTCGCCCACCTTGTCCGCCCGGCGGACCTGCAGCGGCAGGATGGCCAAATTCTCCCTCACATAGTCGACGCCCATGTGCAGGGCCTCGACGTTCGCGGCAATCAGCTTGTCGCGGCCGGCGAAGTCCTCGGCCAGCAGCGCCTCGATCGCCTCTGTCTCGATGCCAAGAAGCGCCGCCAAGGCCCCGACATATATGATGTTCTTGAACAACTGCCGTTCGCGCGGCAGCTCGTAGCGGGCGTTGCACATGGCCGTCAGCGGCACGCCCAGCACGGTGATGTCGTCGCGGAACTTCGAGGCCGGGACCGCCCGCGTGGAGTCGTAGAACAGGAACCCGCCGCTCTCGATCTCGGCCAGGTCGCGGTCCCAGGTCTGCGGGTTCATGGCGACCATCACGTCGACGCCGCCGCGCCTTCCCAAGTGCCCGGCTTCCGTGATCCGCACCTCGTACCAGGTCGGCAGGCCCTGGATGTTCGACGGGAAGATGTTCCGCGCCGCCACCGGCACGCCCATCCGCAGGATGGACCGGGCGAACAGGCCGTTGGCGCTGGCCGAGCCCGAGCCGTTCACATTGGCGAACTTGACGACGAAGTCGTTCACCTTGGGCTTCATGGCCGGGTTCTTCAGCGGGTCCGGCATGCCGCCTCCGCCTGCGTGGTTTCCAGGTAGAACTTCTGCATGTCCCACGCCCCCGTCGGGCATCTCTCGGCGCAGAGCCCGCAGTGCAGGCAGACGTCCTCGTCCTTGACCATGATCCGCCCGGTCGCCAGCGTTCCCGACGCATAGAGGTCCTGGGCCAGGTTCAGCGCCGGCGCCTTCAGGCGGGTCCGCAGCTCAGGCTCCTCCGCCTCCTCGGTGAAGGTGATGCAGTCCATCGGGCAGATGTCGACGCAGGCGTCGCACTCGATGCACAGCTTGTCGGTGAAGACGGTCTGCACGTCGCAGTTCAGGCACCGCTGCGACTCGGCCAGCGCCAGCTCCCGGTCGAAGCCCAGCTCCACCTCCAGCCGCACGTCCTTCAGCGCCTGGGCCTTTTCGCGCAGCGGCACCCGGTAGCGGCGGTCGTTGGAGACGTCGTTGTCGTAGCTCCACTCGTGGATGCCCATCTTCTGGCTGACGAGGCTGGCGCCCGGCGGCGGCCGCTCGGCCACGTCCTGGCCCTCACAGAACCGGTGGATCGACACGGCCGCCTCGTGGCCGTGCGCCACCGCCCAGATGATGTTCTTCGGGCCGAAAGCCGCGTCCCCGCCGAAGAAGACGTTGGGGATCGTCGACTGCATGGTGAGCGGATCGACCTTCGGCAGCCCCCACTCGTCGAAGTCGAGGCCGATGTCGCGCTCGATCCAGGGGAAGGCGTTCTCCTGCCCGACGGCGATCAGCACGTCGTCGCATTCGTAGTGCTCGTCCGGCTGCCCCGAGGCGACCAGCTTGCGCCGGCCTTTCTCGTCATAGACCGCTTCCACCACCTCGAAGAGCACCCCGGTCAGCCGGCCCCCCTCATGGGTGAAGGCCTTCGGGACGCGGTAGTTGAGGATCGGGATGTCCTCGTGCATGGCGTCCTCCTTCTCCCAGGGGGACGCCTTCATCTCCTCGAAACCCGAGCGGACGATCACTTTCACGTCCTCGCCGCCCAGACGGCGCGAGGTGCGGCAGCAGTCCATGGCCGTATTGCCGCCGCCCAGCACGATCACGCGCCGGCCGACCTTCTCGATATGGCCGAACGAGACCGAGGCCAGCCAGTCGATGCCTAGGTGGATGTTGGCCGCCGCCTCCTGCCGGCCAGGCAGGTCCAGGTCCCGCGCCCGCGGCGCGCCCGAGCCCACGAAGATCGCGTCGAACCCCTCATCGAGCAGGGCCTTCAGGCTGTCCACCCGCTGGCCCAGCCTGAGTTCCATGGCGCTGAGCCGGGTGACGAAGCCCACCTCCTCGTCGATCACCTCTTCGGGCAGGCGGAATCGGGGGATCTGGCTGCGGATGAAGCCGCCGGCCTTGGGGTCCTGATCGAACAGCAACAGGTCGTAGCCCAGCGGCGCCAAATCCCGCGCCACCGTCAGCGAGGCGGGTCCCGCCCCCACCAGCGCCACGCGCCGGCCGTTCCGCGCTGCGGCCGGGGTTGGCATGCGCGCCAGCACGTCGCCCTTGTTGTCGGCCGCCACCCGCTTGAGCCGGCAGATCGCCACCGGCTCCTCCTCCACCCGGCCGCGCCGGCAGGCGGGCTCGCACGGCCGGTCGCACGTTCGGCCCAGCACGCCCGGGAAGACGTTGGACCGCCAGTTGATCATGTAGGCGTCGGCGTACCGGCCCTCAGCGATCAGGCGGATATACTCGGGCACCGGCGTGTGCGCCGGACAGGCCCACTGGCAATCCACGACCTTGTGGAAGTAGTCGGGCCCCTCGTTACGCGTGCGCTGCAAAACAGGTTTCCTTCCCGCGACGCTCTACTCCCGAGGCGGCGAAGTCGAACCTGCGGCTGGCAGGTGGGCTCCGCGGCTCCGGCGCGGCGTTGATGGGCAAGGCTACGCCCGCTTAGGCCGATCCGCCAACCACGTTCTGCGATTGATGTTCTTCAAGCTTGGCCGTAGCGGCGTCGTCAGCCGGCTTGACCACATCGTGAGCTTTTCTGGGGAGCAGGCCCGTAGCGCCGGGCTTGGGGTAAATGATACCTTAATCGCGGGAGATGGTCCGGGACACTGGACCTTGAGGGAGAATGCCGATGAACGTGCCCAGCGACCGCGTTCCCGAGTCCGCGTCCCCCGCTTACGACCGCGACGTCCCGCCGCCGGAAATCCTGGCGCTCGACCAGACAGACGCGTTCGACCTGCACCGCGAGATCAACACCCGCCGTGCGCAGCTCGAGAACTCCGAACTTCTGCGCCACATCCGCTCGCTCTAGGCTGCGGCGACCGGCTGCATCCAAACCGCGACGCCGGCGCCTCTATCCTGCGCGGGGCCGCCAGGTCTTGAGGGGTGGAGCATGACCGAGCCGACGGTCGGAGCCGGCTTTGTGCGCGGCCTGCTGGAGTTCGCCGTCCGCCGCGGCGTGGATCGCCAGGCGCTGGCTGCGCGCGCCGGCCTCGATCTCGCCGCCCTGCGCGACGAGGACGCCCGCCTGCCCTTCTCGGCCTACGTCGCTCTCATGAAGGCCGCCCAGGCCATGACGGGCGACCCGGCCCTGTCGCTGCGCTACGGCGCCGACGTCAACGTCGCCGAGATCTCGATCGTTGGCCTGATCGGCCAGGCCTCGACCAATGCGCTAGAGGCGTTTGTCCAGCTCAACCGCTACGTGCCGCTGATCGTCGAGACCGAGAACGAGGGCGGCGGCGACCGCTTCCGCATGCAGATGGACTGCCGCGGCCTCTGGATCGTCGACGCCCGCCTGCACCCCAACGACTTCCCGGAGCTGACGGAGTCGGCGTTCGCCCACATCGTCTGCTCCCCGCGCCAGCACGGCCACGACCTGGTCGTCAAAGCCGTTCACGTCACCCACCCGGACCCGGGCTACCGGCACGTCTACGAGGAGGTGTTCGGCTGTCCGGTCGTGTTCGAGGCCGACCGCAACGCCTTCTTGATCGATCCGTCCTGGCCCGACGCCCGGCTGCAGCACCTGCCCCGCTACGCCTTCGACGTCCTGTCGGGCCACGCGGAGGGCCTGCTGGCCAGCCTCGCCAGCACCAACTCGGTGCGCGGCGCGGTGGAGAAGCACCTAGCCGCCATGCTGCACACCGGCGAAGTCAGCGTCGACGCGGTGGCCGAGCGAATGGCCGTCAGCCGCCAGACCCTCTACCGCAAGCTCAAGGCCGAGGGCGTCACCTTCGAACAGGTGCTGGAGCAGCTGCGCGAGAAGCTGGCGCTCCGCTACCTCAAGGGCCGCAAGGTCTCGGTCAACGAGACGGCCTACCTCGTGGGCTTCTCCGATCCCGCCGCCTTCTCCCGCGCCTTCAAGCGGTGGACGGGCATGAGCCCCCGCGAAGCCCGCCTCGCCGACGCCTGACCTGAAACGAAAACGGCGCCGCCCTCTCAGGCGACGCCGCTTCGAACTCTCCTCGGCTCGGAGCCGATCGGTCTCAGTAGCCTTCCGGCAGGTCGTCTTCCTTCAGGAGCTCGTCCTTCGAGACCTTCTTGTCCTCGACCTTGGCCTTTTCGATGATCAGGTCGACGACCTTGTCCTCGAAGATCGGCGCGCGCAGCTGGGCCTGGGCGTTCGGGTTCTGGCGGAACAGGTCGAAGATCTGCTGGGCCTGCGGGCCATAGCGCATGGCCTCGCGACGCATGGCCTCGGCCAGCTCCTGGTCGGTCACCTGGACGTTGTTGGCCCGGCCGATCTCGGCCAGCACCAGGCCCAGGCGCACCCGGCGCTCGGCGATCTTGCGGTATTCGGACTCGAGCTGCTCGTCCGTCTTCTTGGCGTCGTCCTCCGGCAGGTTGCCGGCGGCCTTGTCCTGCTGGACCTGCTGCCAGATGGAGGCGAACTCCGCGTCCACCATCTTCGGCGGCAGCGGGAAGTCGTGCTTGGAGTCCAGCTCGTCCAGCAGCGCCCGCTTCAGCTTGAAGCGGCTCGCGCCCTGGTACTGCTGCTCGAGGTTGGTCTTGATCAGCTCCTTGAGCTTCTCGAGGTTCTCGACGCCCAGGCGCTCGGCGAAGGCGTCGTCGGCGACGGTGTCCACCGGCGCCTTCACTTCCTTCACCTTGGTCTCGAAGACGGCTTCCTTGCCGGCCAGGTTGGCGGCCTGGTAGTCCGCGGGGAAGGTCACCTTCACCTCGACGTCGCTGTCCGGCTTGGCGCCGACCAGCTGGTCCTCGAAGCCCGGGATGAACTGGCCCGAGCCCAGCACCAGCTCCACGTCCTGGGCCGTGCCGCCCTCGAACGCCTCGCCGTCGATGCGGCCGATGAAGTCGATGACGACCATGTCGCCGTCCTTGGCCTTCACCGTCTTGCCGGTCTTGGCCTCGTACGTCTTGTTCTGGCCGGCCAGTTCGTTGACGGCCTCTTCGACCTCCGCTTCGGTCGGCTCATAGACCGGGCGGGTCAGCGACAGGGTCGACGCATCGACCGGCTCAAACTCCGGCATCAGGTCGACGGCCACCTCGAACGCCAAGTCCGCCTTGCCGTCCAGCACGCCCTGGATGTCGCCTTCCGGCTTCAGCTCGGGGTCGCCCGCCGGACGCAGCTTGTTGTCCTCGAGCACCTTCTGGGTGGTCTCGGACAGGGTCTGCTCCAGCACCTCGCTCATCAGCTGCTTGCCGTACAGGCGCTTCACGTGCGCGACCGGCACCTTGCCGGGCCGGAAGCCCTTCACGTTGAGGGTCGGCGCGATCTCGGCGATCCGCGCCTCCAGCCGCTCGCTCAGGTCCTTCTGCGGAACCGTCACGCCGTAAACGCGGCTCAGGCCTTCGCCAGACTTCTCAACGACTTGCATCGACATTCTCAACTTCCGGACAGCGCGCCGAAAGCACGCCTGCAGGTCCGCCTTCAGGTGGAATAGGGAGCGCCGCCGAAATCGCCCGGCGGCGCGGCGCGCCCTTATGTCATGGCAGGCCCGCGCCTCCAAGAGCCTTGACGCGAGCGCTTCCGCCCGCGATTGCCACCCGGTCACGCGGATGTGGCGGAATTGGTAGACGCACTGGATTTAGGTTCCAGCGCCGCGAGGCGTGGAGGTTCGAGTCCTCTCATCCGCACCAGCCTCTCGCCTTGGTGGGGGCCCCGGCCATTCGTCGGCCGAGGACCAAACCTGAGGTGACAACGCCCGGCGCTCCCGGCACAAGGGCGCCATGTCGGAAGGCGTTCTCT
>NZ_JAPSKZ010000183.1 GCF_031181185.1 Phenylobacterium sp.
ACTTCCCGGACGAGGAGGTGCCGGCGGACGTCGCGGCGCGCGCTCGGCCGGTCCTGGAGGACCTGATCCGCGACATCGAGAAGAACATCGCCGACGCGGCGCGCGGCGAGCGCGTCCGCGAAGGCTTCCGGATCGCGCTGGTGGGCGCGCCGAACGCCGGGAAGAGCACCTTGCTGAACGCCATCGTCGGGCGCGAGGCGGCCATCGTCACCCCGCATGCGGGCACGACGCGGGACGTCATCGAGGTCCCCATGGTGCTGGAGGGCTACAAGGTGCTGCTGGCTGACACCGCCGGCCTCCGCGACACCGAGGAGGAGATCGAGGCCGAGGGCGTGCGGCGGGCGCGGGCCTGGGCGGAAGGCGCCGACCTTCGCCTGTGGCTGGTGGACGGCTCGTCCGACCAGATCCCGGGCCTGCCGGACGAGGTGGGGCCCGACGACCTGTGCCTCATCACCAAGCGCGACCTCGCCATCGGCCCCGCCGGCGTCTGGGCCGCCGAGGTGGCCAGCCGTATGGGCATCCCCTCGGCCGAGGTCACCGCCAAGGGCCCCAGCGACATGGCCTGGGTGAAGCAGACTCTTGGGCAGCGGGTGGTGGACGCCCTCGGCGGCGCCGAGCCGCCGGCCGCCACCCGCCTGCGTCACCGCGAACTGCTGGGAGAGGCGGCCGAGCGCCTGCGCCAAGCCCTGGCGCAAGAGGACGCCTTGGAACTGGCCGCCGAGGACGTGCGCCTGGCCGCGCGCGCGCTGGACCGGATCACCGGCCGCATCGACCCCGAGGCGGTGCTGGGCCGGATCTTCTCGACCTTCTGCATCGGCAAGTAGCGTTTCACGTGAAACACGGCCTGACGGGCGCGGCGACGTTTCACGTGAAACACGGCGGCTCTTCGCCTATATCAGCCGCCTCATGACGACCTGGGATGTCATTGTCATTGGCGGCGGGCACGCCGGATGCGAGGCTGCGGCGGCCTCGGCGCGGTTCGGCGCGCGCACCCTGCTGCTCACCCACAAGATCGAGACGATCGGCGAGATGAGCTGCAACCCGGCCATTGGCGGCCTGGGCAAGGGCCACCTCGTCCGTGAGATCGACGCTCTGGACGGGCTGATGGGCCGCTTGGCCGACCAGGCCGGCATCCAGTTCCGCATGCTCAACCGGTCGAAGGGCGCGGCGGTCCGCGGCCCGCGCTCGCAGATCGACCGGAAGCTCTATCGCGAGGCGATGCAGGCCGAACTTGCCGCCACGGCGAACCTGACCATCAGGGCTGAGGCGGTCGAGGACCTCCTGGTTGACGATGGGCGAGTGACCGGCGTGGTGGGCGCGAGCGGGGAGACCTATGCCGCCGGCCGCGTCGTGCTGACGACCGGCACCTTCCTGAAGGGCGTCATCCACCAGGGCGAGACCCGCATCCCGGCTGGCCGCATCGGCGATGCGCCGGCGATCGGCCTGTCGGACCGTCTCTATAGCCTGGGCGTCTCCATGGGTCGGCTGAAGACCGGCACGCCGGCCCGCCTGGACGGCTCGACCATCGCCTGGGACCGGCTGGAGATGCAGTCGGCCGACGACGAGCCGATCCCGTTCTCGTTCCTGACCGACCGGATCACGGTCCCGCAGATCCAGTGCGGCATCACCTATACGACCGAAGAGACCCACCGGATCATCGCCGAGCGGCTCGAAGAGAGCGCCGTCTACGGCGGCCGGGTCTCGGGCCGCGGCCCGCGCTACTGCCCGTCCATCGAGGACAAGGTCGTCCGCTTCCGGGACAAGACCAGCCACCAGATCTTCCTGGAGCCGGAAGGCCTGGACGATACGACGGTTTATCCGAACGGCATCTCGACCTCGGTGTCGACCGAGACCCAGGACCTGTTCCTGCGCACCATCCCGGGCCTGGAGCAGGTGGTCGTGAAGCGGCACGGCTACGCCATCGAATACGACTACGTCGACCCGCGGGAGCTCTATCCGACCCTCGAGGTGAAGCGCCTGCCGGGCCTCTACCTCGCCGGACAGATCAACGGCACCACGGGCTATGAGGAGGCCGGCGCCCAGGGCCTGGTCGCTGGACTCAACGCCGCCCGCGCCGCCTCGGGCGCCGAGCCGGCGCAGTTCGCGCGCGACGAGGCCTACATCGGCGTGCTGATCGACGATCTCGTCACGCGCGGCGTCACCGAACCCTATCGCATGTTCACCAGCCGCGCCGAGTTCCGGCTGACCCTGCGCGCCGACAACGCCGACCAGCGGCTGACGGGGAAGGGCATCGACCTGGGGGTTGTTGGGGCCACCCGGGCCGGGGTGTTTCACGTGAAACAGCGGGCGCTCGCCGCTGCGCGGACGATGTCGCAGCTGTCCACGCTGACGCCCGCCGAAGCCCAGCGCGCGGGCCTGCCGGTGAAGGCCGACGGCCACCGCCGCAATCTGCTGCAGCTGCTGGCGTATCCGACCATCACCTTCGAGGACCTGGCGCGCATCTGGCCGCAGATCACCGAGTGGGCGCCGGCCGTGCGCGAGCAGATCGAGATCGACGCCTCGTACGCCGGTTACCTCGACCGTCAGGCGGCGGACGCCGAGGCCTTCCGCCGCGACGAGGACCTGCGACTGCCGGCGGATCTCGACTATGCCGCCATCGGCGGGCTCTCCAACGAGGTGCGCGAGAAGCTCGCCGCCGTGCGGCCGTTGACCCTGGGCCAGGCGGCCCGCATCGAGGGCGTCACGCCGGGCGCGCTGACGGCGCTGCTCGCCCACGTCCGCCGCCGCGCCGCCTGACTTGGCGATGCAGGTCACCGACTCCGCGAGTTTCGCCGCCGCCACCGGCGCGACCGACGCCCAGATCGCCGATCTGAGCCGCTTCCTGGACCGGCTCGCCGCCGGCAACGAGGTGATGAACCTCGTCGGTCCGAAGACGATCCCCGACTTCTGGAATCGGCACGCTTGGGATTCGGCCCAGCTACTGAAGTTCGCGCCGGACGCGCTGGTCTGGGCCGATCTCGGCGCCGGCGCCGGCTTCCCGGGCCTGGTGCTGGCGATCCTCGGCAAGGAGCGCGACGGCTTCCATGTCCACCTCGTCGAGAGCATGGCTAAGCGCTGCCGATTCCTGACGGAAGTCGTCGAGACCTTGGACCTGCCGGCCACCGTGCATAACGAGAGGGCGGAAAACCTCCAGTTGGCTGTGGACATCGTCACGGCCCGGGCTTGCGCCCCGCTGGTCCGCCTGCTCGGGTACGCCCGGCCCTACCTTCAGGACGGCGCAACGGGCCTTTTCCTGAAGGGACAAGATGTAGCAGCCGAGATGACCGAGGCCGCTAAATCTTGGGAATTCGAGGCGGATGTCATACCGTCCAAGAGTGACGAGCGGGGCCGCATCGTGCGGGTGAAGCGATTGGGAAGGGAGCGGGGGCGTGGCCGTAAAGTCTGACCGAGCCCTACGTGTCCTCGTGGTGGCCAACCAGAAGGGCGGGGTGGGCAAGACCACGACCGCCATCAACCTGGGCACCGCGCTCGCCGCCGTCGGCGAGAAGGTGCTGCTGATCGACTCCGATCCGCAGGGCAACGCCTCGACGGGCCTGGGCGTCGGCCGGGCCCAGCGCAAGAACACCCTCTACGACGTGCTGATGGGCGAGAAGCCCGTCCTGGACGCGGTCGTGAAGACCTCGGTGCCCGGCCTCGACCTGGTGCCGGCCGATCCGGACCTCTCAGGGGTCGAGCTGGAGCTCGGCCAGCAGGCCCGCCGCTCGTTCAAGCTGCGGGATGCGCTGTCGCCGCTGCGGGAGACCCGGGCCTACACCTATGTGCTGATCGACTGTCCGCCGTCGCTCAACCTGCTGACCGTCAACGCCATGGCCGCGGCGGATGCGGTGCTGGTGCCGCTGCAGTGCGAGTTCTTCGCCCTGGAGGGCCTGACCCAGCTGATGCGGACCATCGACCTGGTGCGCGGCAGCCTCAATCCGGCGCTGGAGATCCAGGGCGTCATCCTCACGATGTACGACCGGCGCAATTCGCTGTCGGAA
Source organism: Phenylobacterium sp. (assembly GCF_031181185.1). Classification (GTDB taxonomy): domain Bacteria; phylum Pseudomonadota; class Alphaproteobacteria; order Caulobacterales; family Caulobacteraceae; genus Phenylobacterium. The sequence continues at coordinate 3,999 of NZ_JAPSKZ010000183.1, forward strand.
CAGGTGGCGCGCGACGTTCGCGGCCACTTCGGCGAGACGGTCTACCAGACGGTGATCCCGCGGAACGTGCGGGTCTCGGAGGCGCCGTCGTTCGGCAAGCCGGCGCTGGTCTACGACCTGAAGTGCGCCGGAAGCCAAGCCTATCTGAAGCTCGCGCGCGAGGTGGTGCTGCGCGAGCGGGAGCGCCGCAAGAAGGCGCAAGCGGAAGCGGTGAGCTAGAAGACCATGGCGGAGAAGCGGGGACTGGGCCGGGGCCTCTCGGCGCTGCTGGGCGAGGCCGAGGAGATCGAGCATGCGGCCGATCCGCAGGCGGGCGTGCGCGAGATCCCGATCGAGTTGATCCACCGCAATCCGGACCAGCCGCGGCAGCACTTCTCGGACGCCGAGATCGCCGAACTGGCAGCCTCGATCCGCGACAAGGGCGTGCTGCAGCCGATCCTGGTCCGGCCGTCGCCGAAGACGCCGGGCGAGTACGAGATCGTCGCCGGCGAGCGCCGCTGGCGCGCCAGCCAGCGCGCCGGCCTACGGGCGATCCCCGCGCTGGTGCGGAACGTCGACGACAATCTCAGCTACGAGATCGCCGTCATCGAGAACGTCCAGCGCGCCGACCTGAACGCCATGGAAGAGGCGAGGGCGTACCAGGCGCTGATGGGCCGCATGGGCTACACCCAGGAGCAGGCGGCCGAGCGCGTCGGCAAGAGCCGCAGCCACGTGGCCAACACCATGCGCCTGCTGCAGTTGCCCGAGAACGTCCAGCAGCACGTGGTCACGGGGAAGCTGACCGCCGGCCACGCCCGCGCCCTGCTGACGGCCGCGGACCCCGAGGCGCTGGCGGCGCAGATCATCGACCGCGGCCTATCCGTGCGCGACGCCGAGGCGCTGGCCAAGCCGCAAGCGCCCGGCGCGGAGCCCAAGAAGGCGAGCGGCCCCAAGCGGGCCAAGGATGCCGATACCGCCGCGCTCGAAGCCGACCTGGAAGACGCGCTGGGCCTGAGCGTCGACATCGCCGACCGCGGCGGAGCCGGCGAGCTGAAGATCCGCTACGCCAGCCTGGAACAGCTGGACGAGATCTGCCGGCGTCTGACGCGGCGGTAGAGCGCTAACGGCCGGGGAGGGCGCTATTCCCCACCCGGCTGCCGCTTAGCGGCATCCACCCTCCCCATGAAGGGGAGTGATGATTAGAGCCCCAGCCTTCGCGCCCGCCCGGCGACCGTCAGGGCCAGGCGTTCGGCGATCAGGCGGTCGGGCGAGCCGGCGGTCTTGCAGGCCTTGTCGGCGGCCAGCACCTCGGGCTGGATCCGGTCGAGCTCGTCCAGGCTCCAGGCGCGGGCCTGGCGGAGGAACTCGCGCTCCTGCTTCCAGAAGACGCCAGACGCCTTGGCGGCCTCCTGCAGGCCGGCGCCGGCCTTGGCGAGCGTGAGCGTGCGGCGGAGCTTGCCCAGGTGCATGCCGATGGCTCGGACGGCAGCGGGTCCGCTCTCGCCCTCCTGGGCGGCCCGGCGCAGGCCCGCCTGGGCCTCGGCGAGGCGGCCACCGAAGGCGTCGGAAGCGGCGTCGAACAGGCTGGCCTCAGGCTCGACGCCTAAGAAGGCCTCGAGGTCGGCGGGCGTCGCCGTGACGCCGCTGCCGGGGCCCAGGAACAGCGCCAGCCGCTCGATCTCCTGCTTGGCGACGCCGCGCTCCTTGGGCATCCGCTGGACGAACAGCTGCAGGGCGTCGGGATTCAAACCGACCTGGTCTCGCGCCAGCGTCTCGCGCACCAGGCGCGCCACGTCGCCCGGCTCGTCCTCGTAGCAGGGGATGGTGGCGCAGGCGTCAGCCTTCTCCCCGGCCTTCCGGAGCGCCGAGCTGCGGTCGAGATTGCCCGCCTCGATCAGGAAAAAGGCGTCGGGGTTGAGCTCGCCCTTCGCGTGCCGTTCCAGCGCCTCGGCGACAGCCTTGTCGATGGCCGGCTTCTCAGACGACAGCCGCAGCCGCACGAGACGGCGGCCGCCCATCAGCGACTGCGCCGCGAGCTCGCCTTCCAGGCGGGGCGGATCGTCGGCGACGTCCACCTCGGTGAGGATCGCCACGTCGAACGGGTCGTCGGGGTTCGGGACGGTCTTGGCCGCCAGCTGGTGGCCGCGGTCGCGCACGACGCCCAGATCGCGGCCATAGATCAGCGCCGCGCGCACCGCCGGGTCGGGCCTGGAGAGGAACCGCTCGATGTCGGGTCGGCGGCTGAGGATCACGGGCTCAGCCCTTGGCGGGCTTGGCGCCGGGTTGCGGCGCGCCGTTGGCGAGCCAGACGGCCAGCTCCAGCTCGATCCGCCGCGCTGCTTCCTCGGCCGCGCGGTCCTGGGCGTCCTGCTGCGCCGAGATCGAGGCGTAGGGCTGGTCGGCGGAATCGTAGGTCAGCTCGACCCGCACGCGGCCGCGCTTGGCCACCGCACCCGAGGGCCGCGAGCGGAGCACATAGTCGGCGGTCAGGATGTATTCGTAGCGGGTGGCCACGTTGTCGATCCGCACGCCGCGGGGATAGCGCGCCTCGCCCAGAGACAGCTGCATCACGTAGGCGCGCGGCGCGTTGCGGTTCTTGGCGAACGCGTCGTCGAGGTGCTGCCGGATCAGGTAGCCGGTTCGCCCGTCGGGGGCGTCCACCTCGATGGCGGCCAGGTTCGAGGCCACGCCGGGCTCGGCGTACAGCGGCTGGAAACCGGCGCAGCCGGAAAGCGCCAGGCCGGCGAGCGTGAGGGCGAAAAGCGCTGCCTTCGTCATGCGGCCACGATATTCACGATCCGGTCCTTGACCACAATGATCTTGCGGATCGTCAGGCCCTCGAGGCGCGATGCGATCTCGGCGTCGGCCAGCACGATCTTCTCGACGTCGGCCGGCTCGGCCCCCGCCGGCGCCGTGATCTCGCCGCGGCGCTTGCCGTTCACCTGAACGGGCAGGACCTTTATCGCGTCTTCGGTGAGCGCCGGGTCGAACTCGGGCCAGGGCGCCTCCACGACCATGCCCTGGCCCCCGATGCGGGCCCAGCATTCCTCCGCCAAGTGCGGGGTGAACGGCGCGATCAGGCGGGCGAACGCCAGCAGGGCCTCGTGGCGCGCGGC
>NZ_JAPSKZ010000007.1 GCF_031181185.1 Phenylobacterium sp.
CCAAGATCAAGTCCGAGCACGCCGCCCGGGTGCTGGCGGCGCTGCCCGAGGACTTCGCCCTGGAATGCGTCATGCGGATGCTCCGCATGGAGCCGGTGCAGCGCGAGATCCTCGACAAGATCGAGCAGACCCTGCGGACCGAGTTCATGTCGAACCTCGCGCGCACGTCCAAGCGCGACAGCCACGAGATGATGGCTGACATCTTCAACGCCTTCGACCGCCAGACCGAGGCCCGCTTCATCACCGCCCTGGAAGAGCGCAACCGCGAGGCGGCCGAGCGCATCCGCGCGCTGATGTTCGTCTTCGAGGACCTGTCCAAGCTGGATCCCGGCGGCGTCCAGACGCTGCTGCGCTCGGTCGAGAAGGACCAGTTGGCCCTCGCGCTGAAGGGCGCCTCGGACAGCCTGCGCGAGATGTTCTTCTCCAACATGTCCGAACGCGCCGCCAAGATCATGCGCGAGGACATGGAGACCATGGGCCCGGTCCGCCTGCGCGACGTCGACCAGGCGCAGATGGCCATCGTCCAGGTGGCCAAGGACCTCGCCAACAAGGGCGAAATCATGCTGGCCGGCGCCGGCGGCGACGACGAGCTCGTCTACTGATGTCCGGCGCGCCCGAGAAATTCACCTTCGACACCGAATTCGACGCCCGCGGCGGCGTCGCCTTCGCCGCGCCGCGGCCGAAACGCACCTACACCGCCGACGAGGTCGAGCAGATCCGCGCGGCGGCCTTCGCCGACGGCCAGGCCCAGGCCATGGCCAGCATCGCCGCGCACCAGGCCCAGGCGTTGGCGATGATCCAGCAGGCCTGCGCCCAGGCCCTGCCGAAGCTGGCCGAGGTGGCCCACGAGCACCGCACCGGCTCGGCGGTGCTGGCGCTGGCCTGCGCGCGCGCCATCGCCGACGCCGCCCTCGACCGCTTTCCCGAGGCGCCGTTGCAGGCCGCCCTCGCCGCCTTGGCCCGGGAGGTCGAGGCCCAGCCGCGCCTGGTCGTCACCGCGGAGCCCGCGCTGTGCGAGGCCGTCCAGGGCGTCCTGGACGACGCCGCCCGCGCCGTCGGCTTCGAAGGCGCCATCGTCGTGAAGCCCGAGCCGGGCTTCGGCCGGCACGCCTTCACCCTCGACTTCGGCGACGGCGCCGCGACCTACGACCCCGCCGAGGCGGCGCTGCGCGTCACCGAAGCCCTGGAGGCCGCGCTCGCCGCGGAAGGCCTCCACGCCGAACCCCTCATCCCCGGCAGCGAAAGCTAGAGCCCCAGGAAGCTGACATGGCGGACGACGACCTGAAGCTGGACGAATTCGGACCCGAGGAGGGCGGCCTGCCCGAGGCGGTGCTCGACGAAGACAAGACCGCGGGCGACCTCGCGCCGGTCTTCGACGTGCCGGTCAACATCTCGGCCGTCCTCGGCCGCTCGACCATGTCGGTCGCCCAGCTGCTGCAGCTGGGCCAGGGCAGCGTGCTCGAGCTCGACCGCAAGGTCGGCGAGGCGATCGACATCTATGTGAACAATCGCCTGGTGGCGCGTGGCGAGGTCGTCATCGTCGACGAGCGCCTGGGCGTGACCATGACGGAAATCATCAAGGACGGTGACACCGCGGCCTGAGGGTCCGGTGTGCGTAAGGAGACATCCCCATGCGGCTTCTGGTCGTCGGAAAACTGAGCGGACAGCTCTCCACCGCCGTGAAGATGGCGATGAGCGCGGGCGCCAAGGTCAGCCACGTGGAGAGCATCGCCGCGGCGACGCACGCCCTGCGCGCCGGCCAGGGCGCCGACCTCCTGATGGTCGACTACGACCTCGACATCGAGGGGCTGATCCAGGCCAACGAGGCCGAGCGCATCCGGGTGCCGGTGGTGGCCTGCGGCGTGGGCGCCGATCCCAGGCGGGCGGCCGACGCCATCCGCGCGGGGGCCAAGGAGTTCATCCCGCTGCCGCCCGAAGCCGAGCTGATCGCCGCCGTGCTGGCCGCCGTCTCGGACGACAACCGCCCGATGGTCGTCCGCGACCCGGCCATGGAGCAGGTCATCAAGCTGGCGGACCAGGTGGCGGGCTCGGACGCCTCGATCCTCATCACCGGGGAGAGCGGCTCGGGTAAGGAAGTCATCGCCCGCTACGTGCACCAGAAGTCCCGCCGCGCGAGCCGGCCGTTCATCTCGGTCAACTGCGCGGCCATCCCCGAGAACCTCCTGGAGAGCGAACTCTTCGGCCACGAGAAGGGCGCCTTCACCGGCGCCGTGGCCCGCCGGATCGGCAAGTTCGAGGAGGCCAACGGAGGCACCCTTCTGCTGGACGAAATCTCGGAGATGGACGCCCGGCTTCAGGCCAAGCTGCTGCGCGCCCTGCAGGAGCGGGAGATCGACCGCGTCGGCGGGACCAAGCCTGTCAAGGTCGACATCCGCATCCTGGCCACGTCGAACCGCGACCTGGTCCAGGCAGTGAAGGACGGGACCTTCCGCGAGGACCTGCTCTACCGCCTGAACGTCGTGAACCTGCGCCTGCCGCCCCTGCGCGAACGGCCGGGCGACGTGGTCGCGCTGGCCGAATTCTTCGTGAAGAAGTACGCCGCCGCCAACGGCATGGCCGACAAGCCGCTGTCGGCCGAGGCCAAGCGCCGCCTGGCCGCCCACCGCTGGCCGGGCAACGTCCGCGAGCTGGAGAACGCCATGCACCGCGCGGTGCTGCTGGCGAGCGGGCCCGAGATCGACGAACTCGCCATCCGCCTCCCCGACGGCCAGCCGCTCGCGCCCGCCGATCCGCACGCTCGCGCCGCCCAGGCCGCCTCCCTGGCCGCGGAGACCGCGACGCGCTCGTTCGTGGGCCAGACCGTGGCCGAAATGGAGCAGCAGCTGATCCTGGACACGCTGGAGCACTGCCTGGGCAACCGCACCCACGCAGCCAACATCCTGGGCATCTCGATCCGCACCCTGCGCAACAAGCTGAAGGAATATTCCGAAGCCGGCGTTTCGGTGCCCGCCCCCCAGATGGGCGCGAGCGCCGCGTGAGCGGCGGAAGGTCAAGCGTTCGTGCGTAAGAGGCTCGTCTGATGGCCGACACCGGCGTCTCCGGCAGGCTTGGGTCCGCCCCCTCCGCCAAGGAGATGTGGGGCTGGATCGCGCGCGGCGAGGTCGGCCTGGCGCTGGGCGTCGTCGGCATCGTCGTGCTCCTGATCCTGCCGGTCCCGGCCTTCCTGCTGGACCTGTTGCTGGCGCTGTCGATCACCTCCTCCGTGCTGATCCTGATGACCTCGCTGCTCATCAAGAAGCCGCTGGAGTTCACCGCCTTCCCCACCGTCCTGCTGGTCACCACGCTGTTCCGGCTGGGCCTCAACATCGCCTCGACGCGCCTGATCCTCAGCCACGGCCACGAGGGCGCGCACGGCGCGGGTCACGTCATCGAGACGTTCGGCCGGCTGATGATGGGCGGCAGCTTCGTCATCGGGGTGATCGTCTTCGCGATCCTGGTGCTGGTGAACTTCGTCGTCATCACCAAGGGTTCGGGGCGGATCGCGGAAGTGTCGGCCCGCTTCACCCTGGACTCGCTGCCCGGCAAGCAGATGGCCATCGACGCGGACCTGTCCGCCGGCCTGATCGACACCGAGGAGGCCAAGAAGCGCCGCAAGGAGCTGGAGCAGGAAAGCACCTTCTTCGGGGCCATGGACGGCGCCTCCAAGTTCGTCCGCGGCGACGCCGTCGCCGGCCTGATCATCGTCGCCATCAACGTGATCGGCGGCATCCTGATCGGCGTGATCCAGCACAAGATCCCGGTCGGGCAGGCCGCCTCCACCTACACCATCATGACCATCGGCGACGGCCTGGTCAGTCAGATCCCCGCGCTGATCATCTCGATCGCCGCCGGTTTCCTGGTCTCGAAGGCCGGCGTCGAAGGCGCCGCCGACAAGGCGCTGGTCACCCAGCTGGCCATGAACCCGGTGAGCCTCGGCATGGTCTCGGCGGCCTCGGGCGTGATCGCCCTGATCCCCGGCATGCCGATCATCCCCTTCGCCCTGATCTCCGTGGGCGCGGGTGTCCTGGGCTGGCGCCGCTCGCAGAAGGCCGCCGAGCCGCCGCCCATCGAGATCCTTCCCGACCTGCCCGCCGACGAGGAGGAGCCGATCGCCCAGACGCTGGCCATCGACGAGATCAAGATCGAGCTGGGTTACGGCCTCCTCGGCCTGATCAACGACCTGGAAGGCCGCCGTCTGACCGACCAGATCAAGGCCCTGCGCAAGACGCTCGCCGCCGACTTCGGCTTTGTGATGCCCAGCGTCCGCATCCTCGACAACATGCGCCTGCCCTCCCAGGGCTACTGCATCCGCATCAAGGAGATGGACGCCGGCTCGGGCGAGGTCCGCCTGGGCCAGCTGATGGCCATGGATCCCCGCGGCGGCCAGGTGGAGTTGCCGGGCGAGCACGTGAAGGAGCCGGCGTTCGGCCTGCCGGCCACCTGGATCGACGACGGCCTGCGCGAGGAGGCGACCTTCCGCGGCTACACCATCGTCGACCCCGCCACGGTGCTGACCACCCACCTGACCGAAATCCTCAAGGAGAACATGCCCGAGCTGCTCTCCTACGCCGAGGTGCAGAAGCTGCTGGCCGATCTGCCCGGTCAGCAGAAGAAGTTGGTCGAGGACCTGGTCCCGTCGGTCGTCAGCGTCACGACCATTCAGCGCGTGCTGCAGGCCCTGCTGCGCGAGCGGATCTCGATTCGCGACCTGGCGGCGATCCTGGAGGGCGTCGGCGAGGCCGCGCCGCACACCAGCTCCATCACCCTGCTGGTCGAGCAGGTCCGCGCCCGGCTCGCCCGCCAGCTCTGCTACGCCTACCGCGGCGACGACGGGGCGCTACCGATCGTCACGCTGTCGGGCGAGTGGGAGAACGCCTTCGCCGAGGCCCTGGTCGGCCAGGGCGAGGAGAAGCAGCTGGCGCTCGCGCCCTCGCGACTGCAGGAGTTCATCCGGGGGGTGCGCGAGGCCTTCGAACGCGCGGCGCTCGCCGGCGACTCGCCCGTCCTGCTCACCAGCCCGGCGATCCGCCCCTACGTCCGCTCCATCGTCGAGCGCTTCCGCGGCCAGACGCCGGTCATGAGCCAGAACGAAATCCACGCCCGCGCGCGACTCAAGACGGTGGGCGTCATCTGACCCGCGGCCTCTCGCCCGTTGCAGGCGGCCCCGCCGGCTGATAGCCGTTCGGACCGGATGGGCGGCTCAAGCCCACGCTTTGTTCAGTCTCTCTCAGGTTTCGGATGCGGCGACCTCTCGAACGACCCCACGGCCCGGGCGCGCAGTTCCTCTGGGACCTGCTCTCCTTCGAGCGGCTGATGACCAGCCAGGTGATCCACCTGGTCTATTGGGCGGGCCTCGGCGTCATCGCCGTCATGGCCTTCGGCGTGCTGGGCGCGACCGTCGGCGTTGCGATCCGCGAGGGCAGCATCCTGGGCGTCCTGTTGGCGCTGGCCGTGCTCGCCGTGGGTCTGCTGGGCGTCGCCGTCGCCGTTCTACTGTGGCGCTCGTTCTGTGAGTTCTACGTGACCATCTTCAAGATCAGCGAAGACCTGGCCGTCCTGCGTCGTGACGTGGAGGACGAGCGCGCCCGCCAGGGCCGCGCCTGAGATGGACTGGGGCCGCCGCAAGCTGGTGCAGCTCGCGGTCGCCGCCCCGGCGCTGAGCCTCGCCCCCAGCGCGCTGGGCCAGGCGCGCAAACCCCTCCGCATCCTGATCCTTGGCGGCACCGGCTTCGTCGGTCCGCACCAGGTCCGCTATGCGCTGGCGCGCGGTCACAAGGTCACCCTCTTCAACCGCGGGCGTAACCCGAAGGACTGGCCGGCGGAGGTCGAGGAGCTGACCGGCGACCGCAACACGGGCGACCTGAAGTCCCTGGCCGACCGCGAGTGGGACGTCTGCATCGACAATCCCACGACCCTGCCCTTCTGGGTTCGTGACGCCGGCGCCGCGCTGAAGGGGCGCGTCAAGCACTACGTCTTCGTTTCCACGATCTCGGTCTACGCCTCCAACGGTCGCGCCGCCGACGAGAGCGACGCCCTGGCGGCCTACGAGGGCAAGGATCCCCTGGCCGAGACCGCCGAGACGCTGCGCGCCAGCGGCGGGCGGCTCTACGGCCCGCTCAAGGCCGCGAGCGAGGCCGAGGCCCGCCGCCAGTTCGGCGACGCGAACGTCACGATCGTCCGTCCCGGCCTGATCTGCGGTCCCGGCGACGAGACCGACCGCTTCACCTATTGGCCGGTGCGCCTGGCCCGCGGCGGCGAGGTCCTGGCGCCCGGCGACGGCTCGGACCCCGTCCAGTTCATCGACGTGCGGGACCTCGCCGAATGGATGATCCGGCTGTGCGAGGCTCGAAGCACCGGGACCTTCAACGCCAGCGGGCCCGCCGCTTTCATGAACATGCGCACCATGCTGGACGAGGTCGGACGTGCGGTCCGATCCGACGCCAAGCTCACCTGGGCGCCCGCCGACTTCCTGGCCGCCGAAGGCGTGCGTCCCTGGAGCGACATGCCCGTGTGGATACCGGCCGAAGGTGAGAACGTCGGATTCCACAGGCGCGACATTTCGTCCGCCCTGAAGGCCGGCCTGACCCACCGTCCGCTGGCGACCACAGCCGCCGACACCCTGGCCTGGTTCCGGTCGCTACCCGCCGAACGCCAGGGGAAGATGCGGGCAGGCCTTACGCCCGAGCGGGAGTCCGCCCTGCTGGCCAAGCTGGAATCCGGGGGCTGACCGCTACGGCTCAGCTGAACGCGGATAACCCCAAACACGCCGCATTCTCGCCTTCCGACGCAGGTCATCGGTAGCGCGGGAACGGCAACGGGGGCGTCACCCAAAGCCCGACACCGCACAGAAGGTTCCGCCTCTGCCAGAGGGGAGTGAAGCCTTGTGCGCGGCGGACGGCTGGGGACATCCGAACGAGGGACTTCCGATATGAGCGCTGGTACGTACGCGGACTTGCTCCGCGCGCTGGGTCAGAACGAGTCCGGCAACAACTACAGCTTCGTGAGCAGCGTCGGTTATCTGGGACGCTTCCAGTTCAGCGAAGAGGCCCTGCAGGCCATCGGCTTCTACAACGGAGACAGCACCCACGCCCTGGACTTCATCGGCGGGTGGACCGACAAGGCCCGCAACCTCGGCGTCTGGGACAAGAGCAGCTTCCTGGCCAGCCCGGGGGCGCAAGACGCCGCCCAGGACGCCTGGTTCCAGCGGGTCTGGCAGGACGCCACCCAGCTGAACCTGCAATCCTACATCGGCCAATGGGTCGCCGGCGTGCAGGTCACCCCTTCGGGCATCCTGGGAGGCGCGCACCTGGTGGGCGTCTGGAATCTGAAGTCCTGGCTCGAAAGCGGCGGCGCCATCGACACCCGCGATCCCTACGGCACGCCGGTGTCCCAGTACGTGGGCAAGTTCGCCGGCTACGACACGCCCTTCACGGGCGGCGGCGGCGGCGGCGGCCCAGGGCCTGTCCCGACCTCGCCTCCGACTCCGGCCCCCAGCCCCGCGCCCCAACCCGACACGGGCTCGGCGGGACAGGCGCTCCACGGCTCCGACGCCAACGATCACCTCACCGGCGCCGGCGGCGCGGACACCCTGACGGGTGGCGGCGGTGAGAACGTCCTGCGCGGTGGCGCGGGCGCCGACAGCCTCCAGGGCGGCTGGCAATTCGACGACCTGCACGGCAACACCGGCAACGACACCGTGGTGGGCGGCGCCGGCGACGACTGGGTCGTGGGCGGCCAGGACGACGACCGGCTGTTCGGCGAGGACGGCGGCGACGTGGTGCTGGGCAACCTGGGCGTCGACTTCGTTGACGGCGGCGGCGGCGACGACGTGGTCCGCGGCGGCCAGGGCGACGACAGCGTCCAGGGCGGCTGGGGGAACGACTACCTCTCAGGCGACCGCGGCGCCGACACGCTCGCGGGCGGCTCGGGCGCCGACGTCTTCCACGTCTTCGAAGGCTCGAACCAGGATCTGGTGCTCGACTTCAACTACTGGGAGGGCGACCGCGTGGACGCGCTGGGCGCCTACTGGGTCAGCCAGACCGACCAGGGCGTCCTGGTCCAGCTGAACGACGGCCAGATGCTGCTGCAGGGCGTGCAGCTGTCGTCGCTGCCGGAAGGCTGGATCTCCTAGCGGGCCTTCCTGAGGCCGAGTTCGTCCAGGGCGGCCGTCTCCCGGCGGCCCGCCTCCTTCACTTCGAAGAGCCTGGCGGACTCGGCCACCTGCTCGTACTTCTTCTGGGCCTCGAAGGCCTCGGCCAGGGCGTCCCGGGCGCCGGCCTCTTCGGCCAGGATCGTCTCGATCTCGGCCTGGATGGCGGTCTTCCGCAGGCGCAGCCCATCCAGATAGGCCGACAGGCTCATCGCCGCGTCCTCGTCGGCGGCGGCATTGGCGATCTCGGCGTCGCCCTCCGCCAGCAGGCGCGCCAGCCGCTGCTGGGCGGCCACGCGCCGGTCCACCACCTCGGAGAGGCGCTTCTGCAAGGTCTCGACCTCATAGGAGGCGAGCTTGATCAGCGACTTCGACCAGCTGCTCACGCCGCCATCCCTTCACCGCCCACGGACCCCAGGATCATGGCCAGGCCCGCGAAGCTCTCCTCCAGGCCGGTGGCGTCGTGCGGATCCTGGCTCAGGAAGGCCTCCAGCGACGGGTTCAGCTCGATCGCCCGGTCGATTAGCGGATCGGCGCCGGCGCGGTAGGCGCCGATGCGGATCAGCTCTTCCATATTCGCGTAGGCCGACAGGGCCTGGCGGGCCTGTTTCACGACCTCCCGCTCGTGCGGCTGCTGGCAGCCCGGCATGGTCCGGCTGATCGACTTCAGCACGTTGATGGCCGGGAAGCGGCCGCGCTCGGCGATCGCCCGCTCCATGACGATGTGGCCGTCCAGGATGCCTCGCACGGCGTCGGCGATCGGCTCGTTGTGGTCGTCGCCGTCGACCAGCACGGTGAAGAGGCCGGTGATCGGCCCCGCCCGCGTGCCGTCGGGGCGGATCGGTCCCGGCCCCGCCCGCTCCAGCAGCTTGGGCAATTCGGTGAAGACGGTGGGCGTATAGCCCTTGGTGGTCGGCGGCTCGCCGGCAGCCAGGCCGATCTCCCGCTGGGCCATGGCGAAGCGGGTGACGCTGTCCATCAGGCACAGGACTTCCAGGTCCTGGTCGCGCAGGTACTCGGCGATGGCCATGGTCATGAAGGCGGCCTGGCGGCGCTTCAGCGCCGGCTCGTCCGAGGTGGCGACCACGACGACGGCGCGCTTGAGACCCTCCTCGCCCAGAGTCTCCTCGATGAACTCGCGGACTTCGCGGCCGCGTTCGCCGATCAGGCCCACGACGACCGCGTCGCAATCGGCGTTCTTGGCCAGCATCGAGAGCAGCACCGATTTGCCGACGCCCGAGCCTGCGAACACGCCCAGGCGCTGGCCGCGGCAGCAGGTGGTGAAGACGTTCATGGCGCGCACGCCGAGGTCCAGCCGCTCGCCCACGCGCGCCCGAGCATGCGCGGCGGGCGGCGGCGCGCGCAGCGGATAGCTGGCGAGGCCCTGGGGCAGCGGGCCCTTGCCGTCGATGGGATTGCCGAACGCATCGACGATGCGGCCCAGCCAGGCCTTGGTCGGGCGCACGGCCGAGCCCTGCGGCTCGATGCGGATTTCCGCGCCGGGCGCGACGCCCTCGACCGGGCCGAACGGCATCAGCAGCGCCCGGGTGTCGCGGAAGCCCACCACCTCGGCCGACAGCGGTTCGTGGCCCAGTCGGGCGATCTCGGCGCGGGCGCCGACCGCCAAGCGGGTCAGGCCGCCGCGGGCCTCGATCAGCAGGCCGTTCACCGCGGCGACGCGGCCCGACACGGTCAGGGGATCGAGCCGCTCCACGGCGGCGACAAGGCTCTGCACAAACGCCCCTCAGCTAACCGGCCGAGAGTCGGTGCTTCGCCGTTAAGAGGGGGTGAAGAATTTGCCTACTGCGACCGCTAGTGCAGGGTGCTCGCCAGGCCCGCCGGCGTGCCGGTCGCCCGGCTCCACGGCAACCGCTCCACCCCGCGCCGCATCGTAGGTCCAGCCCGCTCGCGGATCTGCTCGCGGTTGCGCCAGACCAGCGCCGCGGCCAGTCCGAGCAATGCCGCGCCCACCACCACGCCGGGCCGCTTGTGGGCCTGGGTGTAGAGCGAGAACGGCCGGCTGCCATAGGCGTCGATCCGCGCCTCGCCGCCCTCGGACGCCTCGTACAGGCTGTCCCGCGCGGGCTTCGGCGACTCGCGGCGCGAGAGCGGCGGGATCACGGCGCCGAACAACCGGTCGGCCAGGGCCGGCGCGGCGGCATGGGTCAGCACCATCTGCCGCCCGGCGCCTCCGACGGTCATGGTGCGGACCGGGCGGCGGGCCGCATGCAGGATCGCATCCGCGACCACCTCGGGCGCATAGACCGGCGGCGGCACCCTGGCGGCCTCGTCCATGTAGTTCCGCGCGTGGTCCGGGAACGGCGTGCCGATGCTGGCGGGCTTGATCAAGGTCACCTGCACGGGCGCGCCCTGGCGCTGCAGATCGATCCGGAGGGTGTCGGTGAACCCCTTCACCGCGTGCTTCGAGGCGACGTACGGCCCCATCAACGGCGCGGCCATGTCCGACAGGATGGAGCCGATGTTGATGATCGTCCCGCCGCCCGGCCGCTCCTTGAGATGGTGCGCCGCCTCCAGCGAGCCGTGGACGACGCCGAAGTAGTTGGTGCGAAACAGCCGCTCGTGGTCCTCCAGGTTGATCTCGAGGCTGTCGCCATAGACGCCCACCCCGGCATCGTTCACCCAGGTGTCGAAACCTCCGAAGCGGGCGACCGCCTCACGGGTGACGCGGGCCATGTCGTCGGGATCGCCCACGTCGGCCACGACGGCGAGCGCTTGGCCGCCGTCCGCTTCGATCTCGGCGCAGACCTGGCGCAGCGCCCCCTCGCTGCGGGCGACCAGCACCACGGCGGCCCCGGCCGCGGCGGCCTGGCGGGCGGTCGCGAGCCCGATGCCCGAGCTCGCGCCGGTGATGACGATGACCTGCTGGTCGAGCGGCTTCTGTCGGACGCGCATGGCGCTTTCTCCGGATGTTGGGGGTTTCGGCCCTCAACAGCCCGCTCGCCGCGCCTGTTCCTCTAGATGTTTGCGGCCGGGTCGGCGGCGTTCCTGCGGCCCAACGGCAACCGCTCGCGCAGGGCGCCGCCCCTCGCCGCGGCGCCTTCCAGCATCGGGCGAGCGCGCGCAGCGGCGTCGTCGAGGAGCGGACGGGCCCGCGCGGCGATCTTCTGGCGGTTGCGCCAGGCGAGCGTGCCCACCACGCCGACGGCGAGCGCGCCGATCAGGAAGGCGGGGTGCTTCGGGACATAACGGACGAGGGGCGCGGCAGCCGTCACCCGCTTCAGGTTCTCGCGGCTCCAGAGGGGCGCGCGGCCTTCCTCGAAGGTGGTCTGGGGCGTGTCTTGCATCATTCCTTACCTCGGTTCCGCCCCCAGAACCGACGAGCCAGCGGGGCCGTTCCCGCCGGGCGCTTCGCCCCGGCTGTCCAATCACAAAAGATTCAACCGGGGTGCGACTCGTAGCCCGCGAACGCGGCCTTGAGTCGGAATCTCAAATCAGATTAACGATTCGGTCAGACGGGCCACTTCCTATTAACCAGTCTTAAATTAACTCGCTGGCAAGTTAACGGCGAGGTTCGGGGCGGATTCCAAGAGTTCGCTGGGGTTTGCGGGTAGTCGTTAGGAGAGGCGAATGCGCGTACTGTTGATCGAGGACGACAGCGCCACCGCGCAAAGCATCGAGCTGATGCTGAAGTCGGAGGGCTTTAACGTCTATACCACCGACCTCGGTGAAGAAGGCGTCGATCTCGGCAAAATCTACGACTACGACCTGATCCTGCTCGATCTGAACCTGCCCGACATGAGCGGCATGGACGTGCTGCGCACCCTGCGCGTCGGTAAGATCAACACCCCGATCATGATCCTCTCCGGCACCGCCGAGATCGAGACGAAGGTGAAGACCTTCTCGGGCGGCGCCGACGACTACATGACCAAGCCCTTCCACAAGGACGAGCTGGTCGCCCGCATCCACGCCGTGGTCCGCCGCTCCAAGGGCCATGCGCAGTCGGTCATCAAGACCGGCGACATCACGGTCAACCTGGACGCCAAGACGGTCGAAGTGAACGGCATCCGCGTCCACCTGACCGGCAAGGAATACCAGATGCTGGAGCTGCTCTCGCTTCGGAAGGGCACGACCCTGACGAAGGAGATGTTCCTGAACCACCTGTACGGCGGCATGGACGAGCCCGAGCTGAAGATCATCGACGTCTTCATCTGCAAGCTGCGCAAGAAGCTGGCCGCCGCCGCCGACGGCAAGCACCACATCGAGACGGTTTGGGGCCGCGGGTACGTGCTACGCGACCCGCAGGAAGGCGTCATCGCCGCCTAAGGCGTAAGAGTTCCGAGGAGAGTTACCGAGCGCCCGCCCTCACCGGCGGGCGTTTTCGTTTGCGTCGGCGCCGGCTAGCTTCGCGCAAACGTGCGTCGGGAGGGACGTTCATGGGCAGGCTGATCGCGCTCGTGGTGGCGCTTGTGGTGGGCGCTTTGCTGGCCTGGCATGGGGAGCGCCTCCCCGACCCCAGGCCCGCCGGCGCGCCGGCGACGGACTTCTCCGCCGGCCGGGCCATGGTCGACATCGGCATGATCGCCGCCCGCCCGCACCCGGTGGGCTCGCCTGAGAACCGCCAGGTCCGGGACTATCTGGTGCGCCGCATGCAGGCCCTGGGCCTAGAGGCGCACGTCCGCCGCATGCCCGCCTTCAGCAGCCGCGAGCGCGACGGCGAGCTGCGGATTTCGGGCGCCACCGTCGAAAACGTCATCGGCGTCCTGCCCGGTCGCGACCGCAGCCTCCCTGCGGTGGCCCTGATGGCCCACTACGACAGCGTGCCGCACTCGCCCGGCGCGGCCGACGACGCCACCGGCGTCGCCGCAGCCCTCGAGATCGCCCGGGCGATCAAGGCCCGCGGGACGCCGGCGCGGGACGTCATGCTGTTGATCACCGACGGCGAGGAGGTGGGCCTGCATGGCGCCCGCGCCTTCTTCGGCCAGGATCCACTCGCGAAGCGGGTCGGGTTCGTCCTCAACATGGAGGCCCGCGGCAACGGCGGCCGGGTGCAGATGTTCGAGACCGGCCGCGGCAACGGCGAGAGCGTCCGGCTCTTCCACGCGGTGGCTCCCGCTCCCAGCGCCTCGTCGCTTTCCACCTTCATCTACGAGCAGATGCCGAACGGCACCGACTTCACCGTGCCGAAGGAGGCCGGCCTCCAGGGGCTGAACTTCGCCTTCGTCGGCCGGCAGTTCGACTACCATTCGCCCACCTCCACGCCGCAGAACCTGGAGCAAGGGTCGGTGCAGGAGATGGGCGACCAGGTGCTGGCCGCCGCCGCCGCCCTGGCCGCGTCCGAAACCCTGCCGGCCCGCGCGCCCGACCTCGTCTACAGCCAAATCCCTGGCGGCCTGATGGTCGGCTATCCGCCGCTCGTCGGCTGGGTCCTGCTGGCCCTGGCGGCCGGCCTTGTCGCGCTGGGCGCCTGGCGGGCGCGGCGCGCCGACGAGCTGCGGTGGATGGACGTGGCCCGCGGCGCCGCGGCCCTGCTGTTCGCCGTCCTGGGCGCCGTCGCCATCCTCGGCCTGGCGCGCAAAGTCACCGGCGCCGGCTCCGGCTACTTCGAACAGAGCTACCTCCTCGCCCAGGCGAGCCGGTGGGAGGCAGCGGTGCTGCTGCTGGGGCTGGGCTTCCTGATCCTGGCGACGGCGACGGCGGCGCGCGGCCGCTGGCTTGTGGCGGCCCTGCCCGCGGCCGCGGGCGTCGTCGCCTACCTCATTGACCGCAGCGACCTCGTCTCGCTGGTCGCCGGCGCGGTGGCCGGAACCGTCGGCCTCTTCGCCTACTGGGCGCCTGCGGCCCGACCCGGCGTCTGGACGGGCGTGCTGCTGGTCGGCCTCGTGATCGCCCTCGCGCTGCAGGCGCTCGCGCCCACCATCGCCTACGTCCTCGCCTGGCCGCTGCTGCTGGGCGCGGTGGGCGCGGCGGCGACCGACATGGCGACGCGCCGGGGCGTGGCCTCGTTCATCCTGCTGACGCTGCTCGCCGCGGTGGCGCTGGGCTTCGCCGGCGGCTATGCCCACACCGCCTACCTCAGCCTCGACGTGATGGCGCTGCAGGCGCTGCCGCTCCTGATGACCGCCCTCGTGCTCTGGCCGCTGGCCCAGCCGGCCGAGGGCGCGCCGCCCGCCCGGCTGATCGGGCCCGCCCTGCTGGTGGCTGGCGCGGCGGTGACCCTGTGGGTTCGCTTCGACGAGCCCTGGAGCGCCCGCCACCCGCAGCTCTCCTACGTCCGCTACCACGTCGACCAGGACGCCGGCCGCGCGTGGCGCATCAGCCAGCCTTCGACCGGCGGCGACTGGGCGCGCGCGGTCCTGCGCGCCGACGGCGGCCAGATCACCGAGCGCGAGCACTGGATCGAGCGGGAGCCCTCCGACGCCGCGCCCGCCCGTATGGTCCAGGAGGCGCCGGCCCACGCCACGTTGGCCGCCGGTCTCGACGGCCGCGTCAGCCTGCGCGTCGTCCCGCCGCCGGGCGCGCGCCTGCTTGCCCTGCAGCTTCGTCCCTCCGCCGCCCTTCGGGTGGAGAGCATCGCCGGTCTGCCCGTCGGCCGGGCGCTGAACGCCGGCAAGTGGAGCCGCATCTGGTGGGAGGCCGAACCAGCGGGCGTGGAGATCGCCTTGCGCGGCCCGCCCGGCGGGGTGCTGGAGGTCCGCTACGCCGCGACGCTCGAGCGCTGGCCCGCCGGCGCCGCGCCCCTGCCTCCGCGACCGGCCGAGGTCATGCCCTTGCACCTTTCGGATTCCACGGTGGTGACGGGGACGCGCCGCTTCACTTGGTGAGCGGAGGCGGCTATCCGAAGCGGCCATGAACGACGTCACGATCTACCACAACCCGACCTGCGGCACGTCGCGGAACACGCTGGCGCTGCTGCGCGAGAAGGGCGTCGAGCCGAAGGTCGTCGAGTACCTCAAGGAGGGCTGGACCAAGGATCAGCTCAAGGACCTCCTGAAGCGGATGGACGTCTCGGCGCACGACATCCTGCGGGTCCGCGGCACCAACGCCGACGAACTCGGCCTGACCGATCCGGCCGCTTCGGACGACGCACTGATCGCGGCCATGATCATCGAGCCCGTCCTGGTGAATCGCCCTATCGTGGTGACGCCAAAGGGGGCCGCGCTCTGCCGGCCGCCCGAGCTGGTCCTGGGACTGCTCTGAACCTGGAGGCCCATCTCGAAAGGGGTGCGTGACAATTCGGCCGGTGGCGGCGCGCCGCGTTTCCGGCCATGGTGGCGTTGGGGAGCAGCCCTCCAGGAGGGCCTCCGCGGGGGACGCTGACAGTTTTTGGCTTTGCGTAGCCGATGCCTTAACCCTGCATCGGCTAGTACGGGGGCGTAATGGCAGAATTCGACCCGCGACGGTTCTCGTTCCGGATTGCCCCGCGCGCGCTCGCGGGCGGCGGCGCCTTGATGGCGCTGTTCGTGGCGTGGAAGTTCACCGACACCACGGCCGCGCCGTCGGCGCCGCCGCTGGCGCCTGAGGCCGTGGCCGCCCTGCAGCACGCCGCCTTCACCCAGGCCGCCGCCCAGCCCGGCTGGAGCCGGGCCGAGAACGTGCCCGTCAAGGTGCTGCGCGGCGAGACCCTGGAAGAGGCCGTCCTGCGCGCCGGCGTCGCCCCGGAAGAAGCCCGCCAGGCCGTCGCCGTGCTGGGCCAGGCCATGGACACGGTCCACATCAAGGCCGGGATGGCCTTTGACGCCGCCATCGCCCGGCCCCGCGCCGAGCGCGGCCCGGCCCGGCTGATCGGGCTGTCCATGCGCACCGGCCCGGCCACCGCCATCACCCTGTCGCGCAGCTTCGACGGCGCGCTGCGGCTGCGGGCGCTGGAAGAAGAGATCAAGGAAGAAGTCACCGTCGCCGACGGCGAGATCCGCGGCTCGCTCTACGAGAGCGCGTCCAAGCTGGGCGCCACGCCCGAGATCGTCAGCCAGGTCGCCAAGCTCTTCGCCCACAAGATCGACTTCCGCGAGATGCAGGCGGGCGACGACTTCAAGCTCGTCTTCGATCGCAAGGTCACCGAGAGCGGACGCACTGTCGAGGTCGGCGACCTCGAATACGCCGAGCTCAAGGGCGTGAAGTTCTACCGCTTCGAGCGGCCTGGCGGCGGCGTCGAGTACTTCGACGAGAACGGCAAGAACATCAAAGGCTTCCTGCTACGCACGCCGATCGACGGCGCGCGGATGACCTCGCGCTTCGGACTGCGGCGGCATCCGGTGCTGGGCTACGCTCGCGCGCACCAGGGCGTCGACTTCGGAGCCGGCCACGGCACACCGATCCTGGCGGCCGGCGACGGCGTCGTCGTCCGGGCCAGCCGCTGGGGCGGCTACGGCAACTATGTGCAGATCCGGCATTCGGGCGGCTGGGAGACCGGCTACGCCCACGTTTCGCGCTACGCCAAGGGGATTCGCCCCGGCGCGCGCGTCCGCCAGGGGCAGGTGGTGGCCTATGTGGGTTCCACCGGCCTCTCGACCGGCCCGCACCTGCACTACGAGGTCTGGCAACGCGGCCGGCGCGTCAACCCGGTGGGCGCCAAGGTGCCTCAGGGCACGGTGCTTGCGGGCGCCGAGCTCGCCCAGTTCCGCGCCCAGAAGGAACGCATCCAGCGCCTGCTGGCGAACGGCGGCCAGGAGCCTTCGCGCCAGCTCGCGTCCGCCGACTGATCCTCGCCAGGAACCACAGCCAAGCTTAAGGCGTTGATTCCCCAAAAGAGATGGGGGAGGACGTCGATGGGCCAGCTCACGGCTGCGGCGCTCCAGCGCGTCCGCGACACGGTCGCTGCCTGGCAGGATCCGGGCCCGCAAGATCTGAACGAACTGCTCCGGCTGCTCGGATTCTGGCGCCAGCAGATGCTGGTGAACACCTACCTCGTCCATCACGGCCCCCGCATCATCGGCGGCCCATTCGAGGGCATGGAGTACGTCGCCCGGGCCACCGAGGGCGCGCTGCTGCCCCGTCTGCTCGGGACCTACGAGGCCGAGCTGCATCCCCATCTCGAGGCCTTCCGGCAGGAAGGCGTCGACTGCATCGTCGATGTGGGATGCGCCGAGGGCTACTACGCCGTGGGTCTGGCGCGGTTGATGCCCGAGGTGGTGGTCTATGCCTACGATCTCGACCCGAACGCCCGGGAGGCCTGCGGCGAGCTGGCCCGGCGCAACGGCGTCGCCGACCGCATCGTGATCCGCGAACTGTTCCGGCCCCAGGATTTCCAGACCTTCGCGAACCAGCGCGTGCTGGTGATCATGGACGTCGAGGGCGCCGAGACCGAGCTGCTGCGGCCCGACCTGGCGCCGGCGCTGGCCGGCATGCGCCTCGTGGTCGAGACCCACAGCGCCGGCAAGCTGCTGGCGGTGCGGGAGCGCTTCGAGCCCACGCACCACGTCCAGCGGATCGACATCGAGGGCAAGGTCGCCGACCTGCCGCCCTGGCTGAGAGAGCTGGGCCATCTGGACCAGCTCCTCGCCGTCTGGGAATGGCGCGGAATCCCCACGCCGTGGCTGGTGATGCGTCCGCGGGGCCGCTAGGCGTCGAAGACGATGACCGAGCGGGCGATCGAGCCCGTTTTCATCTCGGCGAACGCCTCGTTCACCTGCTCCAGCTTCAGCCGCTGCGAGATCATCTCGTCCAGCTTCAGCTTGCCGGACATGTACATGTCCACCAGGCGCGGCATGTCGACCGGGAACCGGTTCGAGCCCATCAGCGAGCCCTGGATGCGCTTCTCGCCCAGGAAGGCCGCGCCCATCAGGCTGATCGACTGGCCGACCGGGATCATGCCGATGATGTTGGCGGTGCCGCCGCGCGCCAGCATGTTGAAGGCCTGCTCGGCCGTCTTGACCATGCCCAGGGCTTCGAAGCTGTGCTCGACGCCGCCTTTGGTCATCTCGATCACCGCCTTCACGGGATCGACTTCCGAGGCGTTGACGAAGTCGGTCGCGCCGAACGCCCGGGCGTAGTTCTCCTTACCCGCCACAACGTCGATGGCGATGATCCGGCCGGCGCCGGCGATCGCCGCGCCGTTGATCGCCGACAGGCCTACGCCGCCGCAGCCGATGACCGCGACCGTGTCGCCGGGCCGCACGTTCGAGGTGTGCATCACCGCGCCGACGCCGGTCATCACCGAGCAGCCGATCAGGGCGGCGCGGTCCAGCGGCATGTCGGGCCGGATCGCCACGCAGGCGTGCTCGTGGATCAGCATCTGCTCGGCGAAGGACGACAGGTTCAGGTACTGCATCATCGGCCCGTTCGGAGCCGACAGGCGCGGCTCGTCGTCCTTGCCCCGCTTGGTGTCGGGAGAAACGCACAGGCTCATGTGGCCCGTCAGGCAGTGGTTGCAGTGGCCGCAGAAGGCCGACAGGCAAGTGATCACGTGGTCGCCCGGCTTCACCGTGCGCACTTCGGAGCCCACCGCCTCCACGACGCCCGCGCTCTCGTGGCCCAAGACGGCGGGCAGCGGGTGCGGGTACGAGCCCTCAACGAAGTGCAGGTCCGAGTGGCAGACGCCGGCGGCCGCGGTGCGGATCAGCACCTCGTGCGGGCCGGGCTTGCTGATCTGCACGTCCTCGATCTGAAGCGGCTTGCCCACTTCGCGCAGCACGGCGGCCTTCATGGCGTCTCCCCTTTTTCATACAGGCGTTTCAGACAGCCTTATCGCCGTTCAGCGGCGCTAGGGAAGGGCCTTCTCCGCGAAACGGGTCGACAGGCCGGCTGCGTCCTTCCATCTAGGGGCACGATGGACGCCGCCCAGCCGCTGAAGGCCGTCACCCCGCTCGATGTTTTTCTGGCCTTCCTGAAGCAGGGCCTGACCGCGTTCGGCGGACCGGTGGCGCACCTCGCCTACTTCCGCCGCGAGTTCGTCGAGCGCCGCGGCTGGATCTCGGAAGCCGCCTACGCCGACCTCCTGGCGCTCTGCCACTTCCTGCCCGGCCCGGCCTCGAGCCAGGTCGGCATGGCCATAGGCCTGCGGCAGGCGGGCCTGGCCGGCGCCCTGGCCGCCTTCGCCGGCTTCACCCTTCCCGCCGCCACGGCGATGATCGCCTTCGCCGCGCTGGCTCCCGACCTGGAGCTGCGCTTCGGCTCGGGCTGGATCCACGGCCTGAAGATCGCCGCCGCCGCCGTCGTCCTTCAGGCCCTGGTGCAGATGGCCCGCACCCTGGCGCGCGGTCCGGTGCGCGCCGGCATGGCCATCGGCGCGGCCGCGGGCCTTGTCGTCGCCCAAGGGCCCGTCGCCCAGGTGGGCGCCATCGTCGCCGGCGCTCTCTTCGGCCTGGCCCTGCTGCGAGACGCGCCCGCCGCCGACGAGCCCGACGCGCTTCCGCCGGTGGACACCGGCAGCGCCATCATCGCGCTGACCATCTTCGGCGGCCTGCTGCTGGCCCTGCCACTGCTGGCCACGCTGCTGCAGAACCCGGGCCTGGGCCTCAGCGCGGTCTTCTATCGCACCGGCGCCCTGGTCTTCGGCGGCGGCCACGTTGTCCTTCCGCTGCTGGAGCGCGAGGTCGTCGACCGCGGCTGGCTCGACGCCGACACCTTCCTCGCGGGCTACGGCGTGGTCCAGGCGCTGCCGGGACCGCTGTTCAGCTTCGCGGGCTTCGTCGGCGCGGCCCAGACCTTCGGCCCCCGCGGGGTCGTGGGCGGCCTGATCGCGCTCTTCGCGATCTTCCTGCCCTCCCTGCTCCTGATCGTGGGCGTGCTGCCGTTCTGGGACCGGCTGAAGCGCGAGGCCTGGGCGCGGGGCGCGCTGGCGGGGGTCGGCGCAGTCGTGGTGGGCTTGCTGGCCGCCGCGCTCTGGGATCCGGTGCTTGGCACGACCATCGGCCGGCCGTCCGACTGGGCGCTGCTGGCGGCGGCCTTCGTCTTCCTGACCGTCGCGCGGCTGCCCCCGTGGCTCGTGGTGATCGGCTTCGCCGTCGCGACCGGGCTGCTGCTCGGCTAGGCGGCCACGGCCGAGGCGGGCGCCGCCTGCGTTTTCGGCAACCTGGTCGGCCACAGCGCCGGCAGCTTCGGCCAGCGGAAGGTCCAGGCGGTCTTTTCGGGAATGCACGACTCCAGCGCCGTGATCAGCTGCTCGGCGGGACCGTCGTTCAGGAAGTGGTTGGCGCCCGGCGTGCGCACCACCCGGATCGGTCGGCGCGTGACCGTCTCGGCCGCCAGCCGCTCTGCGGTTTCCAGGGGCGCGAAGTCGTCCTTGTCGCCGTGGATGATGTGGATCGGGATGTTCAGCCGGGCCAGCGCGCGCTTGGCGTGGCGCAGTTGCGGCCGCTGCCCGGTCACCTCGATCACCGCGTTGCGCAGGTCGCGTGGGATGACCTTCAGCGCCTTCAGGCCCATGTCCAGCAGCCACTTGGCGGTGGGTCCGGGCTCGCCGAAGAAGCCCGACAGCAGCACCAGGCCCGCCACCTTGCCGGGGTTCTGGTCGGCCATGATCGTCGCGATCGCCGCGCCGTAGCTCTGGCCCACGAGCAGCACCTTCTGCCCGCGGGCGGCGTTCAGCACCGGCGCCAGCGCCTCGGCCTGGACGCGGATGTCCGTTACCGGATGCAGCGGCTCCGAGCCGGCATAGCCCGGGCGGTCCACCACGATCATCTCGCGGTCCTGCGGCAGCTCGGCCAGCGTCTCTGCCCAGTATTCGGCCCACGAGGGCGCGCCGGTGATCACCACGATCTTCCACGGCGCCGGGGTTTCGCGCGGGGTCTCCAGGGCCGAGATGCGCCAGCCGTGCCCGCCGCCGGCGGTGAAGCTCGTGCGCCGCACGACCGTGTCGGGATAGTCGGCGGAGGTGGGCGCGTGCTCGGTTCGGCCGGTCGCGGCCGCTTCGATGCAAGCCCATCCCATAGCCAACACGCCCTTAGGCCGTTTGCGCGGCACGTCCGACCTCCTCAAGCAGCTCTGCACGTCACCTGTGGAGGGCAAACGCACGGTTCAAGGGGTGGTTCTGCGGCGCGGGCGAAAGCTCCGCTAGGCCGATGGTTTGGCGTGCCGCCCGTCCGCGTGCAGCGTGAGGCGCAGTCCCTCGGGACGCCAATCGAACTCCACCTCGCCGCTCAGCTGCTTGGCCAGTTGGGTGATGAGGCGGGAGCCGAAGCCCTCCCGGGTCGGCGGCCGCACCCCTGCGCCGCCGGTCTCGCGCCAATCCAGCCGGATGTGCTGCGCCGGGTCCTGCGACCAGGTGATCGCGATGTGCCCCGAAGGATGCGAGAACGCGCCGTACTTCGCGGCGTTCGTCGCCAGCTCGTGGACGATCATGCTGAGCGGCTGCACCTGCTCCGCGGGCAGCAGGATCTCCGGACCGCTTGCGTCGTAGGCGCCCTCGCGACCAAAGGTTTCCAGCTCTTCGCAGACGACGTCCTTGATCCGCGCCCCCTGCCACGAGGTCTTCGAGAGGGAGGACTGCGCCCGCGCCAGGGCGCTGATGCGGCCCAACAACGCCTCTCGAAAGGCATCGAGGTCCGGCGCCTGGGTCAGCTGCACCATCGACTGAGCGACGGTGAGCACGTTGCGCGCCCGGTGGTCCACCTCGCGCATCAGCAGCTCTCGAGCCTGCTCGTTGCGCTTCTCTTCGGAGATGTCGCGCACTTCGATGATCGTCCCGATGGTCCGGGAGTCCTCGTCGCGGATCGGGCTGGCGGTGAAGGCCACGTGATAGAAGTGGCCGTCCTTGTGGATGAAGACGTCCTCGCCCTGCTGCTGGTGATTTTCCGGGAACGCGCGGTCGATCGGGCAGTCCTCGATTGGATAATGGCGCCCGTCAGGGTGCGTGTGGTGGATCACGTCGTGCAGCGGCCGCCCCTGGGTCTCGGCCCAGGTATAGCCGGTGAGCTTTTCGGCCGCCTCGTTCATGTAGGCGCAGTGCTGCCGCTCATCCATCAGGAAGATGGAGACGGACGCGTTGTTAAGCACTGCGTTAAGCCGTCGGTTGGTCTCGGCAAGTTCGGCTTCGATCCGTCGCCGATCGGTGACGTCGAGCAGGGCGATGGACAGAGCCGCCACGCGCCCATCGGTTCCCAACACCGGCGCCACGCCGAAGTCGACGATCATGTCGCCCGCCGCTCGCGCGATGCGCACTTCCCGACGCGCGCTCCGCCCTTCGCTCGCCGTGCGGATGGCGTCCTGAACGGTGGCGCGCGAAGCTTCCGCGAACTGTTCGGTGAGCAGCAGGCCTGCGCAGTCGCCGGCCGCGGCCCCGAAAACGTCGGCAGCGACCTGGTTGCAGGTGACCACGACGCCCTCCAGGTCGGTGGAGATCAAGGCCTGAGGCGCATGATCCAGCACCGTGGCCAGGTATCGCTCGGCCAGGACGAGCTGTCTGTGTCGCTCGTGCAGCACCGATTTCGCGGCGCCGAACCTCTCCACTTCGCTGTTGAGCCGCTGGTAGAGTCCGCTGATCGCCCGATCATGTTCGGCCGTCTGGGCCAGCTGGTTCACAACTTCCAGCAGGTTGGCGTCGGTGAGCTCGTCGGACACCGCAAGCGCCCCTGCGAGCTCCGGCATAAAGGGCAGGCTCGACTGTAGCCGTTGCAGCCTTTCCGGTGGCGCCAGGAACACGATCTTGACGCCCGGCCACCGGCGCACGGCTTCCCGCCCAACCGCCGACTGCCGCTCCACAGCCGCATCGACCACCACCACGCTCGGCGGCTCGCCCTGCAGGGTCTGAAGGCCCAGGACGTCCGTGGCGCGACCATGCGGGATGCGGCGTCGGGCGGTCGCGGGGTCACCCGCGGTCACCATCAGGATATTGGCGGGTGCGGCCATCTACAGGAGCGGCTCACCGAGCGCGGAGCGGCCAAGCCATGTCTTGAGCAGGTGGGTCGTGGGCGCCATGACGTGGGCCGCCTGAGCGTCGCGAAGGAGCCGCGCGAGAGTCCCGCCCTGCTGGAATCCCCGGCCGCCCATCAGCGACATGGCGGCGGTGGTCACCTCCACCGCAGTCTCGGCGACGTCGATCTTGGCTGCGAAGAGCGCCGGCCCTGCGTTCGGCGCGCCTTCGTCTCCGAGGCGGGCAGCATGGTGCGCAAGTTGGCGGGTCCTCTCGATCTTGCGCCACATGTCAGCGATCTGCTCCACCAGGACCGCGTGATGGCTCAGCCTCTGCCCCGTGTGGTCATGGATCCGGCTCTTGAGGTGCGCCGTGGCAAGTTCAAGAGCGCCCTGCGCCACGCCGAGATAGACGCCGGTCATGGCGGCAAGGAAGTACGGAGCGATCACCTCGAACACGTACCAGACCTGGTCTCCCTCCGAACCGAGGAGGTTCACGCTCGGCACGCTGGAGAGGTTGAGCCTCAGACCGCGCGAGGCGTTGCCCCGCATCCCGAAGCCGCTCCACGGCGGCCCCCACTCAAGGCCGGTGGTTTCCGCGTCGACCAGCAGGCAGCTGAACGTGCCGGGATCCAGGTCGTCGCCATCAGCCACGGCCGAGACCACGTACGAGTCTGCGTAGCCGCCGTTCGTGATGAAACTCTTCTCGCCCTTCAGGACGAAGCCGCGACCGGTGGCCCGGAAGGTGACCCGCGGGAGGTAGAAGTGGACTCCAGTGCCTGGCTCGCTGAGCGACAGCGTCGTGAAGTGACGGCCCTGCGCGATAGGCGCGAGATACCGCTGTTCCTGGTACGGCGTGGCGCGTGCGACGATGACCGCCGAGGCGACACAATGCATTCCGTAACACATCGCCGTCGAGCTGCAGCCGAGGGCGAGTTCCTCCGTAATCCGGAGCAGGGCGCCGAGCCCTTGCGCATGGCCCCCGAGCCGCTCGGGCACGTGCAGGCCCAGGAGCCCTGCGTCCGCAATCGCCCGCAGGGACTCGGCCGGCCATAAGGCTTCGGCGTCCACCTTCTCGGCATGCTGCGCCAAGACTCCGCGCGCCAGCCCCTGCGCACGGTGGACAAGCTCGGCCGTGTTTGCAGCTGTCATGGGTCCCACACGCGACGCCCCTGAGCGGCGGGGCGGACCGGTCTAGTCCTCGCGGCCGCGCGTCGCAAGAACCACAAGGCTTGGCCGTAGGTTCCCCGGCGTTCGCCGTCTGGCCCTCGGCCGCCATCCAAGCCGGCAGGCCAGCGACAGCTCCGCATCGGACGTGCTCAGTGCTCGGCGGCGATCGAAAGAAACAGGAAAGCGTCCGGGTTCTCTAAGTCCAGACGGCGCCGTTCGGCGATGGCGCGCCCAAACGGCGACGGCAGCGGCGTGAACCGGACGCCGCCTCTACGGTCCAGCCGCAGCGCCATCTGCATCGATCCCAAACAGACGGCGCAAAGGCCGTCGACGGCTAGATGCCGTCCAGCTCGTCGGCAGCTCCCCTCACGCCCCCATCCGCGCCTTGAACACGCCGTCCGGCAGGCGGGCGGCGCGGCTGGGATGGATGAAGAAATAGTCCTTCCAAGGCATGTCCGGCACGAGATCCGAACGCTCCTCCAGCCGGTCGCCGTTCAGCGCGAACATGCGGTAGCCGCGGCTCCTGAACACCTCCAGCACCTCTTCGCCCGAACCGCCGAAGCGGGCCGCCAGCATCGGCGGGTGGATTTCGATCAGCACGTGCGGGCGGTCCCGGTCGAGGATGGTCACGGCCCCGCACAACGCCTTCAGCTCGGCCCCCTCAATATCCATGCGGATGAAGTCCACGTGGGCGACGCCATGCTCGGCGCAGAAGCCGTCCAGGGTGACCACCGGCGTCAGCTGGCACTCGGAGCCCTGGTCCTGCAGGTCGGGCCGCGCTGCGCCCTCGGGCGCGCTCTCGGCGACATAGGCATAGGCGCGGCCCATCCGGCCCGAGGTCTTCTTCGGCGTGACTAGCAGCAGCTCGCCCGGCTTGTCCGCCACCGCGGCGTGGATCGGCGTCACCTGGCGGCGGATGCCGTGCCAGGCGGTGGTGACCTTCAGCACCTCATAGGCGAAGGCCGACGGCTCGAAGGCGTAGATCCGGGCCTTCGGCGCCACCTGGGTCATGACGTACGAGTGCCGTCCGTCGCTCGCGCCCACGTGCAGGCACACCGGCGAGCCGGACAGGAGGTCGGCCAGGTAAGGCGTCTCGGGCTCGTGCTTGGCCCAGCGCAGGTTGCGCCGCCAGGCCCGAAAGGCGTGACCCAGCACGCGGAACGATGGCATCCCAACTCCTAGGGCGGTCCCCCGACCGCCGTGAGGCCGCCCGCCCAGGCTATTGGCGGACCACCGTCATCATGTAGTTCACGTCCGTGTCGACAGACTCGCTCCATCGGCCGGTCAGGGGATTGAACACCACCCCATAGGGTCCGTCCACGGTCACCGGCTCGCCGGCCAGGAAGCCGCGGATCTCGTCTGGCTTCAGGAACTTCTTCCAGTCGTGGGTGCCGGGCGGCAGCCAGCGCAGGATGTATTCGGCGCCGACCACCGCCAGGGCCATGGCCTTCAGCGTGCGGTTCAGGGTGGCGACGATCATCAGCCCGCCGGGCTTCAGCAGCCTCGCGCAGCTGCGCAGGTACTCGCCGGGATCGGCGACGTGCTCGATCACCTCCATGTTGAGGATCACGTCGAAGGGCGGCTCGCCCGCCTCGAGCAGGGCCTCGGCCGTCGAGCAGCGATAGTCGATGGAAAGCCCCTGCTCGGCCGCGTGCGTGCTGGCCGTGGCGATGTTGCGCTCGGAGGCGTCCACGGCGGTGACCGAGAAGCCCAGCCGAGCCATGGGCTCGGACAGCAGGCCGCCGCCGCAGCCGATGTCCAGCAGGCGCAGGCCTTCGAACGGCCGCCTGAGGCTTCCGTCGCGGCCGAAGCGGTAGAGCGCATGGTCGCGGATGAAGGCCAGCCGCACCGGGTTGAATTTGTGCAGCGGCGCAAATTTCCCGTTCGGGTCCCACCACTCGGCGGCGATGCGCGAGAACCGCTCGACCTCGGCAGGATCGATGCTCGAACGGGCGCCGGTTTGGGAAGTCATGCCCCCTTCTACCGCCGCCGCCGGGTCCAGCGGAAGACTCTTGCCGTTGCGAGGCCCCGGAACCGCCGCTAGAAGGCCCCTCCATTCCGCAGCGCACAAACGGGGGCGACGGGCGCAGGCGCATGTCCCGGCTGGTCATGAAATTCGGCGGCACGTCGGTGGCCGACCTGGAGCGCATCCGGCGCGTGGCGCGGCTGGTGGCCGCCGAGGTGGAAGCGGGCCACCAGGTGGCCGTCGTGGTCTCGGCCATGGCGGGCAAGACCAACGAGCTGGTCGCCTGGACCGACGGGGCCGGCGCGGCCGCCCAGGGCATCGAAGCCTCGGACGACGAATACGACGTGGTGGTGGCCTCGGGCGAACAGGTGACCGCCGGGCTCCTGGCCATGACGCTGCGCAACATGGGCGTGCGCGCCCAGTCGTGGCTTGGCTGGCAGGTGCCGATCATCGCCGACGACGCCCACGGCAAGGCCCGCATCGACGAGATCCCGCCCGAGAAGCTGGCGGCCGCCCTCGACGACGGCCAGGTGGCGGTGATCGCGGGCTTCCAGGGCGTGACCCGCGACGGCCGCATCGCCACCCTGGGCCGCGGCGGCTCGGACACCAGCGCCGTGGCCGTGGCCGCCGCGCTCGGCGCCGCCTGCGACATCTACACCGACGTGGACGGGGTCTACACCACCGATCCGCGCATCGAAGCCAAGGCCAGAAAGCTCGCGAAGATCTCCTACGAGGAGATGCTCGAGATGGCCTCGCTGGGCGCCAAGGTCCTGCAGACCCGCTCGGTCGAGCTCGCCATGGCCTACCATGTGCCCGTCCGGGTGCTTTCCAGTTTTGTCGAGCCTGGCGAGGCGCCCGGCCAGGGCACCATCGTGTGCGACGAGGAGGAGATCGTGGAGAAGCGGATCGTGAGCGGCGTGGCCTACAGCCGCGACGAGGCGAAGATCAGCCTCTTCGGCCTGCCGGACCATCCCGGCGTGTCGTCCACCATCTTCGGCGCGCTTGCCGATGCGAACGTGAACGTGGACATGATCGTCCAAAGCCACGCGCGCACCGCCGACACCGCCAACATGGAGTTCACCGTCGGCCGCCGGGACGCCCAGCGCGCGGTGGAGATCATCCGTGCGGTGCAGCCGCAGGTGGGCTTCGAGGATGTCCGCGTCGACGAGGACGTGGCCAAGGTCTCGGTCATTGGGGTCGGCATGCGCAGCCACGCGGGCGTGGCGAAGTCGATGTTCAAGGCGCTGGCCGACAAGGGCGTGAACATCCAGGTGATCTCGACGTCCGAGATCAAGATCAGCGTGCTGATCGACGCCGCCTACACGGAACTCGCCGTCCGCGCCCTGCACGCCGCTTACGGTCTCGACCAGCTCTGACTATCTAGCGGGGCCATGGCTCCGCGCATCGTCGACGTCAAGGAACTCACGACCGCCCAACGGGCGGACGCCGCCCGTATCCTGCGCGAGGCGCTGGCGCACATGCCCAGCGCCTACAACGAACCTGGCGAAGCCGAAGCCGAGGTGCAGACCTTCCTCGACGATCCCGAGCGGGCCGCGCTGGCGGCCGTCGACGGTGAGGTCGTGCTGGGCTGGATCGGCGTGATCGAGAGCTATTCCCACGCCTGGGAGCTGCACCCGCTGGTGGTCGATCCGGCGCACCAGCGGCGGGGCGTGGGCGCCGCCCTGACCGCCGCGCTCGAGGCGCGGGTGAAGGCCCAGGGCGTGCTGACCCTCTACCTCGGAACCGACGACGACTACGGCGGCACTAACCTCTTCGGCCAGGCGCTGTTCCCCGATGTCGCCGGCAAGATCGCGACGCTGAGATCGACAGGCGACCACGCCAGCGGCTTCTACCGCCGGCTCGGCTACGAGGTTGTGGGCTTGATCCCGGACGCCAACGGCCCGGGCCGGCCCGACATCATGATGGCGAAGCGGCTCTAGCCGATCCGGTCAGCCGGAACGCCGCCCAGGCGCCGGCCACCGCCAACGGGATCACCGCGACGAACACCCAGACGGAGGCGGCCCGCGCGCTTGCGTCGCTCAGGCCTGCCGAGAACCCCGAGAGGTTGGCCGCGACGCCCGAGATCGTGGCGCCCGCCGCGGCGCCGGCCTGCCGCACGGCCATGATCGCCGAGGAGCCGATCGCCCGGTCCTCCTCCGACAGCGCCGCCAGCACACGGCGACTCATGAACGCCCAGGAGAAGCCGAAGGCCGCGCCCATCAGCGCCCCGCCAAAGATGGCGAGGACCAGCGGCCCGTCGGCCAGCGTCAGCGGCAGGATCGCCAGGCTCACCACCAGAAGCACGGCGCCGAACCGCGTCCAGCGGGCGTCCCACACGCCGGTCGCGCCGGCCACCGCCAGCGCCGACAACGTCCAGGCCAGCGACTCCGCCCCGATGGCGTAGCCGGCCCACAGGGGCGAGAAGCCCCAGAGCTGCTGCAGGATCGGCGGACCATAGATCGCATAGCCCATGGAGGCGGCGGTGAGCGCGAACATGGCGAAATAGCCCGAGCCGCAGACGGTCCGCAGGTCTCCGGCGCGATGCGGCAGCAGCCGGACCCTCGCCCGGTGATCGATCTTTACGACAAGCGCCAGGATCGCCAGCCCGACGATCACCAGGCCGACGGACATCGACGGGACGTGCACCACGTCGGCCACTGCGATGGCGGCGACGCCCAGGCCGAGCACGCCCAGCTGCGCCCACGGGATGCCGGGCCCGCCGGCGGCCGCGCCCTGCTTCTTCAAGAGCACGAGGGCGGCCACGCTGAACACCGCCGACTGGGCCACGAACAGCCAGAACACGTCGCGCCAGTGGCCGTGCTCGACCACCACGCCGCCGAACAGCGGGCCCAGCAGGGTGGCGACGCCCCAGATGAAGGTGACGCTGGCGAACACGCGGGCCAGGTGGCGCTCGGGGAACAGCAGCGCGATGGCGACCATGGCGAAGCCCGAGATCCAGCCCGAGCCCAGGCCCTGCACCAGCCGTCCGGCCAGGAAGACCGCCACGTTCGGCGCCGCGGCGCTCATCACGCAGCCGACCAGCATCACCAGCCCCGCCAGCGCGGTGGCGCTGCGCAGGCCGAACAGTTCAGAGAGGCGTCCGGCGCTGGCGCCGGCCATGATGGCGCCCACCAGGAAACCCGCCGTCGCCCAGCTGAAATAAGCGTAGCCGCCGAGGTCAGCGCCGACGCTCGGCATGATGGTGGCGGTCACCAGCGCGTCGGCCGCGTTCAGCCAGACACCCAGGCAGATCAGCGCGAACTGCGGCAGCCGGCCCCCGCCCAGCAGGTCGGCCCAGCCGGTGCGGCCCTCGTCGGTCTGTTCGGCTGCAGCCACAGCGCCCTCGGTTCGACAGGAAAACGGGCGCCTCACATAGGCTTTGTCGACCGCGGCGGCTACGCTTCGCCGTCCGGGCGCCTATCTAGGCGGCAGGGCGCGCTCTCGTCGCAAACAGCTCTTCCCGTCTCGGAACGGAAAGATAAAGCTGTTAGTCAGCGCCTCTGGGACAGGGAGGACGAGCGCCGCGATGGCGGTTTCTGGCGTGGCCATACGAGGACAGCGGAGCCTGCTTCGGCAGATCCGCGAGGCGCTGGCGGGCGGCGGCCCGGCGCAGGCGCGCCTCGACATGGTCGTGCGCATCATCGCCCGCTCGATGGTGGCCGAGGTCTGCTCGATCTACCTGCGCCGGGCGACGGGCGAGATGGAGCTGTTCGCCACCGAGGGCCTCGACCCCAGCGCCGTCCACGTCACCCGCATGAAGCCGGGCGAAGGCCTGGTCGGCGAGATCATGAAGGCCGGCCGACCGCTGAACCTGGCTGACGCCCCCGAGCACCCGGCGTTCTCGTATCGCCCGGAAACCGGCGAAGACCCCTACCACGCCTTCCTGGGCGTGCCGCTGCTGCGCGGCGGCCGCGCCATCGGCGTCCTCGTCGTCCAGAACCGCACCGCCCGCGTCTACACCGAGGACGAGGTCGAGGACCTGCAGATCATCGCCATGGTCCTGGCCGAGATGGTGGCCTCGGGCGAGCTGATCGGGGTCGAGGAGATGAAGGGCGTCGAGATCGCGCCCCGCCGTCCCGACCGGGTGAAGGGCTCCAAGTTCTCGGACGGCCTGGCCTACGGCGTCGCCGTCCTGCACGAGCCGCCGGTGGCGCCCTCCCAGCTGCTCTCCGACGACGTGGCCGCCGAAGAGGCTCGCCTGGCCTCCGCGCTGGCCGCCCTGAAGCAGCAGATCGACCAGATGCTGGAAGGCCAGCACGGCCTGGTCGACGCCTCGTACGAGGTGCTCGAGACCTACCGGATGTTCGCCCACGACCGGGGCTGGAACCGCAGCCTCGAGGACGCGGTGAAGAACGGCCTGACCGCCGAGGCCGCGGTCGAGCGCGTCCGCTCCGAGCACCGCGCCCGCCTGGGCCAGGCCCGCGACCCCTATCTGCGCGAGCGGCTGCACGACCTGGAGGACCTCAACGACCGCCTGCTGCGCCACCTCGCCGGCGATGGGCACGTGGCCCGCGAGCTGCCCGAGAACGCCATCCTGATCGCGCGGAACCTGGGCCCCGCCGACCTCCTGGAATACGACCGCACCAAGCTGCGCGGCCTGCTCTTGGAAGAAGGCTCGCCGGCCAGCCACGCCGCGATCGTGGCGCGCGCGCTGGACATCCCCTGCGTCGGCCGCCTGCAGGGGCTGCGCGACCGCGTCTCGGAAGGCGACAGCGTCGTCGTCGACGCCGAGACGGGCGAGGCCTACCTGCGCCCGCGCACGGACGTGGTGAAGGCGATCCAGGCCCGGATGGACGTGCGCCGGCAGCGGCAGGCCGAGTTCGCCAAGCTGCGCGACACGCCCGCCTTCACCCGCGACGGCGTGAAGATCACCCTGCTGATGAACGCCGGCCTCGATGTCGACCTCGAGAGCATGGCCGAGGCGGGCGCCGAGGGCATCGGCCTCTTCCGCACCGAGTTCCAGTTCATGGTCTCGGAGGAGATGCCCCGCTTCAACGCCCAGGCCGCGCTGTACGCCCGGGTGATGGACGCCGCCGGCGACAAGCCGGTCACCTTCCGCACCCTGGATCTCGGCGGCGACAAGGTGCTGCCGTACCTGGAGGCCGAGCGCGAGGACAACCCGGCCCTGGGCTGGCGGGCCATCCGCATGGGCCTGGACCGCCCCGCCCTGCTGCGCCTGCAGCTGCGGGCGCTGATCGCGGCCGCGCAAGGCCGGCCGCTCAGGATCATGTTCCCGCTGGTGGCCAGCTGCGACGAGTTCCGCGCCGCCCGCGCGCTGGTGGACACCGAGATCGCCTGGGCGCTGCGCCGCGGCCGTCCGGCGCCCTCGCGTCTGGACGTCGGCGCGATGGTCGAGGCGCCGTCGCTGATCTGGCACCTGGACGCCCTGCTGCCGATGACCGACTTCGTCAGCGTCGGCACCAACGACCTGATGCAGTACCTGTTCGCCGCCGACCGGGGGAACCCGCGCGTCGCCGAGCGCTACGACCCTCTGTCGCCGCCGGCGCTGCGGGCGCTGGAGGCGATCCAGCGGGCCTGCGCCGAAACCGGCACCCAGGTCAGCGTCTGCGGCGAGATGGCGGGCCGGCCGCTGGAGGCCTTCACCCTGGTGGCCCTCGGCTTCGAGCGGCTGTCGATGCCGCCCGCCGGTGTCGGGCCGGTGAAGCAGATGGTGCTGTCCTGCGACCGCGAGGCGGCTCGCCGCGGCGTCTCGGCGCTGCTGAAGTCCAATGCCGGCTCGGTGCGCAACGAGATCGAAACCCTGGCGCGCAAACTGTACCTGGCGGTCTGAGGCGCGCCGGCGCTGCGGACGTGACCGAACAACGCATTGGCGGTATCAGAAACGCGTGCGACGCTCTGCCCGAGTCATCAAAATCGAGAGCCGGCGAAAGCCGCGAGCGGGAGCCGACATGCCGCTGGATACGGCCGGGTCCACCGAGCTTCAGGCCGAGGGAAGCGAGCGCGCCCTGACCGACATGCCGCCCGGCGATCCGTTGCACGCCCACGCCACGATCGGCGAGGCCCTCAGGGCCATTCGCCAGGAGCGCGGGCTGACGCTCGACGAACTGGCCGAAAAGACCCGCGTGCGCCGCTCCTACCTCGAGGCCCTCGAGGAGATGCGGCTGGACGCCCTGCCCTCGCGGCCGTTCACCATCGGCTACCTCCGGGCCTACGCCTTGGCGCTCGGTCTGGATCCCGAGGCCGCGGTCGAGCGCTTCAAATCGGACGAGCCCGTCCTGGACGAGCCTCTGCGCGCGCCGATCGGCGTGCCCGACGAACGCGACCCGCGGGTCGCCGCGTTCATCGCCGGCGCCGTCGTCATCGTGCTCGCCATCGTGCTCTGGAACGTCGCCCAGCGGGCGATGAACGCCAGCGCCCCGCCGCCGCCCAAGGCCTCGGAAGACATCGCGTGGAAGCTGCTGGCGGCTGAGAAGGCGGGGCCGGTGACTCTCGGCGAGCCGCTGCCGGCCCCGGTGGAATCCACCACCCCGCCGCTCTACGAAACCCCCGGCCTGGCCGAGGCGGGTCCCGACGGCAAGGGCAATATGGCCCCGCCGGCCAACATCAACGAACTGCCTGAGGACCTGCCGATCGACGTCGCGACCCTGCCGCCGACCTTCAAGCCCAAGGGCAAGGTCTACGACAGCGGCAATCCCGGCCCCGTCACCATCCAGGCCCTGGAGGGCGCGGGCTTGGTCATCCGCGGGACGGACGGCTCGGTCTATTTCGCCCGCCAGCTGGCGCCCGGCGAGGCCTATCGCGTGCCGAACGTCGCGGGCCTCACCATCGACGTCTCCGTACCCTACGACTTCCAGGTGTTCGTGGGCGGGCAGTCCAAGGGCGTCCTGCCGGCCCGGCAGGTGCTGGCCTCGAAGCTCGCCGGCGCGCCGGTCGCCGCCCCGGTGGTCACCGCTGCGCGCCCCGCCGCGCCGCCGCCCGCCGCCCAGGCGCCTGCGCCCGCGACGCCGCGTCCGCCCGCCGGCTGACGCGCCGCGCTTTCGCTCCCGGGCCGAAAGCCCTATTTTCCGCCGCACATGAGCGCGCAAGACCCGAACCACCACCGGCCCTGGCGGGCGATCCACCGCCGCCCCTCGCGGAAGATCCGCGTTGGTTCGGTCGAGGTCGGCGGCGATGCGCCCATCACCGTTCAGTCGATGACCAACACGGTCACCGCCGACGCCCAGGCGACGATCGCGCAGATCCGCCAGCTCGAAGAGGCCGGCGCCGACATCGTCCGCGTCTCCTGCCCGGACGAGGACTCCACCGCGGCCTTCAAGACCATCGCCAAGGCGGCCAAGGTCCCGCTGGTGGCCGACATCCACTTCCACTACCGCCGCGGGATCGAGGCGGCCCAGGCCGGCGCGGCCTGCCTGCGGATCAACCCGGGCAACATCGGCAGCCCGGACCGGGTGCGGGAAGTCATCCAGGCGGCCCGCGACCACGGCTGTTCGATGCGCATTGGCGTCAACGCCGGTTCGCTGGAACGCGAGCTTCTGGAGCGCTATGGCGAGCCCTGTCCCGAGGCCATGGTCGAGAGCGCGCTGAACCACGCGCGCATCCTGCAGGACCACGACTTCCACGAGTTCAAGATCAGCGTGAAGGCGTCCGATCCGTTCATGACGGTGGCCGCCTACCAGCAACTGGCCGAGGCCATCGACTGCCCGCTGCACCTGGGGGTGACCGAGGCCGGCGCCCTGCGCACCGGCACTGTCAAGTCGGCGATCGGCATCGGCTCGCTGCTGTGGGCCGGCATCGGAGACACCATCCGCGTCAGCCTCGCCGCCGATCCAGTCGAAGAGATCAAGGTCGGCTTCGACATCCTCAAGTCGCTGGGCCTGCGCCACCGGGGCGTGAACATCATCGCCTGCCCCTCCTGCGCCCGGCAGGGCTTCAACGTCATCGAGACGGTGGAGAAGCTGGAGCAGCGGCTGGCGCACATCTCCACCTCGATGAGCCTGTCGATCATCGGCTGCGTGGTGAACGGCCCGGGCGAGGCCCTGATGACCGACATCGGCTTCACCGGCGGCGGCAAGGGGTCGGGCATGGTCTATGTGGCCGGCCGGCCGGACCACAAGATGGACAACGACCGGATGGTCGACCACATCGTCCAACTGGTCGAGACCAAGGCCGCCGAGATCGAGGCGGCGAAGGCGGCGCCTTTGCAGGCGGCGGAATAACGCCCGCCCTTAACATATGTTTGCGGCTTGGCGGCGCCGGCCGTGCGATCTTGGAGCCATCGCGGGGATTTCGGGCCGCCGCGGCTGAGAGACTTTGTGTGCTCCCGCCCTTCTCGGGAGACAAGCATGCAGACATTGGGCCACCAGCCGGGCCATAGCCGCCTGCTGAGCAAGCTTGCGGCGAACACCGCCCTTTCCGACGAAGACAGGTCCGCGTTGCTCGCGCTGCCGGTGACGGTGCGATCCGTCGCCGCCGACAGGGACATCGTCGCCCATGGCGAGCGGCCCAACCATTGCACGGTGCTGCTCGAGGGCTTCGCCTGCCGGTACAAGCTGGCGCCGGATGGGCGCCGGCAGATCCTCTCGTTGCACGTGCCTGGCGACATGCCGGACCTCCAGAGCCTGCATGTCGAGGCGATGGACCATGGGCTGGCGGTTCTGCGGCCCAGCCTCGTCGCGTCTATCGCGCATGCCCACCTGATTGAGCTCATGGAGGCTCGGCCCGCGCTCGCCGCTGCGTTCTGGCGCGAGACGCTCGTCGATGCTGCGATCTATCGCGAATGGCTCTTCGGCCTGGGCCGGCGCGAGGCGTCCGCACGGCTGGCCCACCTGGTCAGCGAAACGGCCGAGCGTTTCGTTTCGGTTGGACTTGCGGAACACGCCGCGGCCCTGCCGCTGAAGCAGATCCAACTGGCCGACGCCCTGGGGCTTTCGCCCGTACATGTGAACCGCGTGCTGAAAGAACTGCGCGAGCGGCATCTCCTCGGCGCATCGCGATCGGCGATCGAAGTGCTCGACGCCCGCGGCCTTGCGGCGTTCTGCGCGTTCAACGCCGGCTATCTCTATCTAGAGGCCGCCTAACAACCGGTCCGCCGCGCTGTCACCTGCAGGCTGAAGATCCGGTGTCCGCCGGCGTCGGTCACCTCCAGTTCGAGCGACCCCATTCTCGAGAGCGAGGCCGGCGCGTCCTTCAGCAGCTCGCCCAGGACGCGCAGGGCCTCCGCCTCGGCGGCCGGCGCATCCGCAAGCTCGACGCCTTCTTCGTCGCGGTAGGCGAAGGCGCCCGTGGAGTGGAAGTAGAACCTGGTCACCCTCACTGAAACCGGGCGGCAAGTTCCAGTTCCAGCCGGTTAATCCGGAGCGGAATCTGAGGTTGTGGAGCGCTTTGAACTTAACCCATGAGATATAGGCCGGGGAGGTTGGTCAGCTATCACGTTATCAGACGGGAGGTCTGACGTGATCAGCGCGCTACGTCCGGTCATCGCGCCGGTAGAGCTTCTTCTGCGCAGGTTCAGCATAGATCAACAGCTGCGCCCGGATGACGTCGCCCACTTTGGCCAGCCGACGGCCGAAGCCCACTCACACCCTCCGGCGTCCGAAATCTCCCGCCCGGGCGTCGGCGTTCCCGGGCTGCGGCTCGTCGCTTCCGGCATTGTCGCCGAAGCGCGCACCCTGCGGGACGGGCGTCGGCAGATCACCGCTTTGCGGCTGCCCGGCGACCTGTTCGGCGCGGAGTGGTCGCCGCAACACTGCGACGTGATCGCGCTGACCGCTGCGACGACCATGGGCGCTTCGGCCCTGCACGTCGCCCTGCGCGACCCCTCGCCACGTTTCGACGCCTGGCGGCTGGCCTGGACGATGGCCCAGAATGAGGAGGAGAAGCGCCGCGCCGACCACATGGTCCGCCTCGGCCGACTGACCGCCTACGAGCGGGTGGGCCATCTGCTGCTGGAACTGCGCGAGCGGCTGGCGCGGGTCGGGCTCGCCGGCGCAGGCAGCTTTCACCTGCCGCTCACCCAGGAGACCTTCGCCGACATGCTGGGCCTCAGCGTGGTGCACGTGAACCGCACGCTGCAGCAGCTGCGCAGGGACGGCCTCGTCAACTACCGGCCGGGCCACGTCGCCCTTCCCGACCCCGAACAGCTGGCCAGCGTCTGCGCCTATGGCTCCCGCTCTGGGGCGGCGACCAGCAGCGCCCGCCAGCACTGCGCAACCTTGGCCGCAGGCCCGCGTTAGGGCTTCCTCCCAGCTTTGCTGCGCACGCAACCCCTGAGGTGAAGCTTAGGTTCAGCGGCGAAAGTTGACGCCCGCGTCACTCTTGCCGGCGCCAGCCATCCGCGCTTAGGTGGCGCTCCATTTCCTTGGGAGGGACTTATGTCAGCGGACGGCAACTGGAAGATCACCATCAACACGCCGATGGGCCCGCAGGAGGTGAACGCCACGATCACCACCAGCGGCGACACCTTCACCGGCAAGACCGAGGGCCGCATGGGCTCCCAGGAGATCCAGGGCAAGGTGAACGGCGACACGCTCACCTGGAGCGCCAACATCACCAGCCCCATGCCGATGCAGCTCGACTTCGAGGCCAAGGTCGACGGCGACAAGATGAGCGGCAACGTCAAGCTCGGCGCGTTCGGCAACGCCCCGCTCTCGGGCGTCCGCGTCTAGGCGCACCCGTCAGACACGCAAAAGCCCCGGCCTTTCGCCGGGGCTTTTTTCTTTCGGCCTCCCTAGCGGGAGCCGACGCGCAGTTACTGGTTCGCGACGCTCTGGGCCGCATCGCCGACGCTTTGGGCGGCGCTGCCGGCGCTCTCGGCCACGCTGGAAGCCGCACCCGAGACGGCTTCGGTGCGCAGGGCGTCGTTCCGGCTCGACTGCAGCAGGAAGAAGGCCACGATGGCGACGAGGGCCAGCACCGCGATCCCAATGATCACGCCGCCCATGCCCGATCCGCGACGCTCGACGTAGGTCGTGCCGCCCGCGTCCCGCTCCACGACCCGTTCGTTCGTCAGGCCGTCGCTCCGCTCAGTGACTCGTTCGGTTGCCATTTCAAAAGTCTCCTCAAGGTCACGCTGGCCCAAACGGGCGGGAGGGAACCCCGTTCCGCGCCCACGGCGCCGTTTGGCTTCCGGCCGAGCCTCCGCTAGACAGGCGCCCTCCGGATTTGAGGCACGATTTTGCGACTCCCCCAGGCCAGGCTCGACCAGGTTCTCGACCGTTTCCGCGAGATCGAGGCGCGCATGGGCGCGGCGACGGACGGCGCCGAGATCGTCCGCCTTTCGAAGGAGCACGCCGAGCTGAAGCCGGTGGCCGACGCGGTCCAGGCTCTCGAGCGCGTTCGCGCCGAGGCGCCCGAGCTGGAGGAGATGGCCGCCTCGGGCGATCCCGAGATGGCCGCCCTCGCCCGCGAGGAGCTGGCCGCGCTCAAGGAGCGCCTGCCCGAGCTCGAGCGCGAGGTGGCCCTGCTGCTCGCGCCCAAGGACAAGGACGAGAACGCCTCGGCCATCCTGGAAGTCCGCGCCGGCACCGGCGGCGACGAGGCGGCCCTGTTCGCAGGCGACCTCTTCCGCATGTACCAGCGCTACGCCCAGAGCCGCGGCTGGCGGGTCGAGATCGACTCCATCACCGAGGGCGAGGTCGGCGGCTACAAGGAAATCGTGGCCGCGATCACCGGCGAGGGCGTGTTCGGCCGGCTGAAGTTCGAAAGCGGCGTCCACCGGGTCCAGCGCGTGCCGGCGACCGAGGCGCAGGGGCGCATCCACACCTCGGCCGCCACGGTCGCCATCCTGCCCGAGCCCGAGGACGTGGAGATCGAGATCCGCGACCAGGACCTCCGGATCGACACCTACCGCTCGTCCGGCGCCGGCGGCCAGCACGTCAACAAGACCGACTCCGCGGTCCGCATCACCCACCTGCCCACCGGCATCGTCGTGACTTCCTCCGAGAAGTCGCAGCACCAGAACCGCGCCCGGGCGATGAAGGCGCTGAAGGTCAAGCTGTACGACATGCAGCGCGAGGCCCTCGACGCCGCCCGGTCCGAGAGCCGCAAGAGCCAGGTGGGCTCGGGTGACCGCTCCGAGCGGATCCGCACCTACAACTTCCCCCAAGGCCGGGTGACCGACCACCGGATCAACCTGACCCTCTACAACCTGCCCAAGATCATGGAGGGCGAGGCGCTCGACGACGTCATCGAGCCGCTGATCGCCGAGGACCAGGCCGCCCGCCTCGCGGCCCTGGAAGACGAGTTCGGCTGAAGCCTCAGGCCTTTTTCCAGAAGTCGTCCATCGCCGCCTGCACCACCCCGCCATCGTCGGGCCGATCGCGCCACAGCGTCGAGTGCGGATCGTGGGGCAGCCGCTCGTAGGTGTAGTAGTAGAGCGCCAGCGAGCGCCGCACCTTGTCCTCCGGGCACGTCATCGGTTCCGGGTGCCCGTGGAACGACACGTCCGTGGTCGAGAAGATGACGGTGCGGTTGAAGAGCGGCGAGACCTTCTGGACGCAGGCGTCCATCGAGGCGTTCCAGAGCTCGAGATCGCCGCCCCAGTCCGCTTCCCAGCCTTCGTTCAGGTACAGCAGCAGGTTCACGCGCCGGTACAGCTGCGTCACCGGATGGATGTTGAAGTCGGCGTGGATGGCGAGCTTGCCGCCCCGCAGGATCTGGTGGAAGCCCGCGCCCCACATGTACGGATCGGGGACCAGGCCCGGGATGCCCGTCAGCGCGCTGAGGAATTCCAGGAACGGCTTCCCATTCAGGAACGCGATCAGCCGGGTGCTCTCCGGTCCCAGCGCCGGCACGTCGCGCCAGGCGAACTTGCGCTCCTGCAGGTGCTTCACGTCGGCGGTGAACAGCGACGTGGACGCCAGCGGCGACGGGATTTCGGCGGTCACCCGGCGCAGCGTCGCCGGCTCGAACAGGTCGTCCAGCACGATGTGCGGGAACGGGTCGGCCGCCTGGTACGCCTGGGCCCAGCTCTCCACGTCCTGTCCGAAGGCCGGGCCGCGGGCCATCAGGCCGAAATAGGCCTCCGGACCGCTTGGGACCGCCGCCTCCACGGGTTCTCGCGAGAACAACTTCTTCAGCATCTGGACACCTGACTGCGCGGGCGTTGCGCCGCCGGAACATACGGGCCGCCTCGCGCCGCTGTCCACCGGCCGGCCGGCCGCGCCTATCCGCCGCCGAACCGCTCGCGATAGGCGCTGGGCGCGACTCCCATCTGCCGCCGGAACGCCCGCCGCAGGTTCTGCTCGTCGGCGAACCCGCAGGTGCGGGCCACGTCCTTCAGGCTCGCCGCGCCGCTCTCCAGCCGCCGCCGCGCCTCCTCGAGCCGCACCCGCGCCACATAGGCCGCCGGCGTGACGCCCAGCTCGGCCTTGAACCGTCGCGAGAAGTGGCGCGGGCTTAGTCCCGCGACCTGGGCCAGCCGCTCCAGCGGCAGGTCTTCCTCGAGATGGTCCAGGATCCACAGCTGCAGCTCGCCCAGCCGGTCCTGCCGCCGCTCGGCCTCGAGGTAGCGGCTGAACTGCGCCTGGCCGCCGGGGCGCTTGCGGTAGATCACCAGCTCCTGGGCCACCGACACCGCCACCGCCTTGCCCCAGTCCTGCTCGACCAGTTCCAGCGCCAGGTCCATGCCCGTCGTCACGCCGGCCGAGGTGAACAGCCTGCCGTCCTGCACGAAGATGGCGTCCGGCTCGACCTCGCAGCTGGGCTCCAGCCGGGCCAGCCGGTCGCAGTAGGCCCAGTGCGTGGTGACCCGCCGCCCCTTCAGCAGTCCGGCCGCCGCCAGGATCAGGGCGCCGGTGCAGATGGAGCCCACGCGGCCGGCCTGCGCCGCCGCGCCGTTCAGCGCCGCCAGCAGCTCCGGTTCGGCCGCCGCCGCCTCCCAGCCGATGCCGCCGGCGACCAGCAGGATGTCGGCGGGGTCTGCGTCGGCCAGCGCGCGCGTCGCCGTCAACTCCAGCCCGCTCGAGGTGCGCAGCGGCCCGGCCCGGCGGGCGACCAGTTCGATCTCGTAGGCGGGCGCGGCGGTCCGCCCGGCCTCGATCAACCAGCGGCTCGTGCGGGAGAACACCTCCAGCGGGCCGGTGACGTCCAGCACCTGGGCGTCGGGGAACGCCAGCATCATGACCCGGGTCATGCGCCGAGCTTCGCCGCGTGGGCCGACGCCGGCAAGCGCGACGGCCGCATTTGACCGCTGGGCGTCCTGTCGGCCACGCCCAGGCCGAGGCTACCGTGGCGGCGAAGCTTACAGGAGACCCCGCCATGGACCGCCGAAAGCTGATCCTGGGCGCCTCGCTCACCGCCGCCGGCGCCCTGGGCAGCGCCGCCGCCGCCCAGCGCCTTCGCGCTCGCGACGGGATCAAGGTCGCCTTCCTGCTGGGCGAGAACGCCAACGTCATCGACACCGCGGGTCCCTGGGAGGTGTTCCAGGACACCATGGGCTCGGTCGACGGCCGCATGGCCCACTTCGAACTGTTCACGGTGGCGCCGACGGCCGACCCGGTGCGGATGACGGGAGGGCTGGTGGTGAAGCCCACCTATGCGCTCGCCGATGCGCCGCAGCCGAACGTCATCGTGGTGCCGGCCCAGCGATCCGCCGCCGCCAGCCTCGCCTGGCTGAAGTCGGCCAGCGAGAAGGCGGAGCTGACGCTCAGCATCTGCACCGGCGCCTTCCAGCTCGGCCGCGCCGGCCTGCTGGACGGGCTGACCGCCACCACCCACCATGAGTTCTGGGACTCCTTCGAGAAGGAGTTCCCGAAGGTGAAGCTGCAGCGCGGTCTGCGGTTTGTCGACAACGGCCGCATCGCCACGGCCGGCGGCCTCACCTCCGGCATCGACCTCGCCCTGCACGTCGTCGGCCGCTACTTCGGCGAGGAGACGGCCGCCCGCACCGCTGCGTACATGGAGCACCAGCGGGTGCAGGCGACTTAAGGCCGGGCCTTCGGGTTGCGGCGCACCAGGTTCCCGACCTGCCGTCGGGCGCCGCCCCACAGCATCCGCGCGCCCTTGCGCACGCCGATGAAGGGCAGGCCCACGGTGTCGGCCATGGCCGCGCCGCGCTCGCCCATGGGCTTGGGCGGACCGACCGTCGAATCCACGGCCGTCTGGTGCTCGATCTCGGCGTTCAGCTCGGCCCCGGTCAGCACGATCACGACCGAGAACCACACCCACAGCATGAAGGCGATCACTGCGCCCAGCGAACCGTAGGTCACCTGCAGGTGCGCGACGTTGTTGATGTACCAGGAGAAGCCGGCCGAGCCGCCCATCCAGACCAGGGCCGCGAACAGCGCCCCGGGGTAGAGCCAGGTCCACTGCGCCCGGCGGCGGCAGGGCCCGTATCGGTAGGCGAAGGCGAACGAGCCCGCCACCACCGCGAACAAGAGGACCCAG
The DNA here is from genome assembly GCF_031181185.1 of Phenylobacterium sp. Classification (GTDB taxonomy): domain Bacteria; phylum Pseudomonadota; class Alphaproteobacteria; order Caulobacterales; family Caulobacteraceae; genus Phenylobacterium. Next base: position 41,379 of record NZ_JAPSKZ010000007.1, read on the forward strand.
CGCACCGCCAGCACCCACTCCGGCAGCCCGGCGGCGCGTACGGCGATGGGCAGGGCCACCAGGATCGCGGTGACCGCGGTGAGGAAGGTCAGGAAGGCGAAGGTGAAGGCGTAGGTCAGCGCCGTCCGGTAGAAGAAGTTGCGCTTCTCCCGCTCGTCATAGGCGATGTTCAGTCCTTCGAAGAGCGCCTTCATCCCGGCGTTGGCGGTCCAGATCGAGAAGACGAAGCTGATCAGGAACGCCGCCGAGAGGTTGAAGCCCCGCTCGGTCGCGAGCCGGATCATCTGCTCGCCCATGATCCGCACCACGTCGGGTGGGAAGACCAGCGACAGCTGGCTCATCTGCTCGCGCACTGCCTCGACGTCCGAGATCAGGCCGTACAGCGACACGAACACGCCCAGCGCCGGGAAGATGGCCAGCAGGGTGAAGAACGTGATCCCGCCGGCCACGGACATCAGGTTGTCGACCTGGAATTCCCGGTAGGTGCGCCAGAGGATGTCCTTCCAGCCGAGCCACGGGATGGCGTGGGGACCCGGCGCCGCCCGGCCGCGGCGCGGCTCCAGGTCGTCGAAGTGCTCGGGCGTGGTGATCAGGGTCTCGCTCAGTCCCGGCGGCGGAGGCGGGGCTTCGGGCGGCGGCGCAGGCGGGGGCGGCGGGAGACGCTTCGGCTGGGTGGAGAGCCAGGCGGCCGCCACGGCCGCCGTCACGGCCCAGGGCGCGAGCGTCACGGCCGCGCGCGCCAGTGTCGGCTTGCCCCGGTCGGGCTTCCTGGCGTCCGCGGCGGGCAACGGGTCTCGCCTCCTCCATCCCAAGCAGAGCCTGAACACCGCGGCGAAACCGCCGTTCCCGCCGGCGCGGCTTGCCAGCCGCGGGCGTTCTGGCGACAAGCGCCCCATGACCGGACATGTTGCGGCGATCTACCGCCATCCCGTGAAGGGCTTCACCCCTGAGCGCCTGGAGCACGTCGAGCTTGCGCCCGGCGTCGGCGTCGCCTGCGACCGCATCTTCGCCGTCGAGAACGGCCCGTCGGGTTACGATCCGGCGGCCCCGGCCTTCCTGCCGAAGACGAAGTTCACGGTCCTGATGAACATCCCGAAGGTCGCCGCCGCGCGCACCCGCTATGACGAGGCCACGGGCGTGCTGCACGCCGAGGCCGAGGGCGCCCCTGACTTCGCGGGTTCGCTCAGGACCGAGGTCGGCCGCACAGCCTTCACCGCCTGGCTGAGCGACCTCCTGGGCGACGAGGCGCGCGGTCCGCTCAGGATCGTCGAGGCGTCGGGCGCCTTCCGCTTCACCGACCATCCGCGCGGCGAGGTCTCGATCGTCAACCTGGCGAGCGTGCGCGACCTGTCGCAGAAGATGGGCGTCGAGCTCGACCCCCTGCGTTTCCGCGCCAACCTGTATGTCGAGGGCTGGCCCGCCTGGATCGAGAACGAGTGGACCGGCAAGCCGCTGATGGCGGGCTGGGCCAAGGCCAACGTCTTCAAGCCGATCGTCCGCTGCGCCGCCACGCACGTGGACCCGACGACCGCCCAACGCGATCTGGACGTCGTGAAGGCGCTGTTCGACAACTACGGCCACATGAACTGCGGCATCTACGTCCATGTCACGGCCGCCGGCCGCGTCAGCCTGGGAGACGCCGTCACCGCGCCCGCCGCCGAGACCCCGGTGGAGACGCCGGAATGGGCCTGAACCTCGTCCAGGCCTGGAGCCAGGCCAAGCAGCGCCTGGAAGCGGCTGGCCTCACCGGCCCGGTGATCGACGCCCGGCTGCTGGTCGAGGCCGCCGCCGAGGCCACCCGCACCGACATCGTCACCGATCCCTACCGGCCGCTGACGCCCGAGCAGGAGGCCACCCTCGCCGACTACCTCGCCCGACGCGAGAAGCGCGAGCCGGTCAGCCACATCCTGGGCCGCAAAGGCTTCTGGAAGATCATGCTGCGGGTCACGCCCGACGTGCTGACGCCCCGGCCCGACACCGAGACCGTCGTCGAGACCGTGCTCCGCGACTTCCCCGAACACGCCGCCTGGTCGGTGCTGGACCTGGGCGTGGGCTCCGGGGCCATCCTGCTCGCCATCCTCGCCGAGCGCCCCGCCGCCAAGGGCCTCGGCATTGACGCCTCGGAGGAGGCCCTGGCGGTCGCCCGCGACAACGCCGCCTCGCTGGGTCTCGCCGGCCGCACCGCGCTGTTGCGCGGCGACTGGACCGCCGGCCTGGCCGACAACGGCTTCGACCTGGTGGTCTCCAATCCGCCCTACATCGCGTCGGACGTGCTGGAGACGCTCGAGCCCGAAGTGAAGGACTTCGAGCCCCGCCTGGCGCTGGAAGGCGGGGCCGACGGTCTGGACGCCTACCGCATCCTCGCGCCTGAGATCCTGCGGGTGCTGAAGCCCGGCGGCCGCTTCGCCGTCGAGATCGGCTACGACCAGAAGGAGGCCGTCGAGGGCCTGTTCCGCGCCGCCGGCGCCGAGGAGGTCCGCACGATCCGCGACCTCGCCGACCGGGACAGGGTTGTCGCGGGTGCGAAGAAAGCCCTTGGAAACTAGGGCCCGACTCGCTACATCGTTGGATGTCTCCACCCAAATCGCCGGTGTAAAGGCAGACGCGTCCAACCTAAGGACGGCCGCCAGCTCCCGGCAGGCGCGACGCTTTCCAAAAGGCTCACGCTGACAGCTTCCGGGCGGAAGACGGGGAAAAACAGCGTCATCGACACTCGAACCGGGCGGACGCCCGTTTCCGAAGGCCAAGGCCGCCGATAGGGCGCTCAGGGAAGAGCCGAACGGTTTCGAATATGAGAGATTTCAAGGGTATGAAGCGTCAGCGCGGGCGCAACCGCGGCGGCGGCGGCGGAGGCGGCGGCAAGCCGCAGCAGCACAACGCCAACCGCGCTTTCGATTCCAACGGCCCTGACGGCGTGAAGGTGCGCGGCAACGCCCAGCACGTCTTCGAGAAGTACCAGCAGCTGGCGCGGGACGCCACGTCGGCCGGCGACCGGGTCCTGGCCGAGAACTACCTGCAGCACGCCGAGCACTACTTCCGGCTCCTGCGGGCCATCCAGCCCCAGCGTCCCGCCGCCGAGATCCTCGGCCGCGACCAGTTCGCCTCAGGCTACGACATCGACTTCGAGGACGAAGGCGCCCAGGCCCAGAGCGAGGCCGCCGACGAGACCGA
>NZ_JAPSKZ010000184.1 GCF_031181185.1 Phenylobacterium sp.
GCGCTCGCAGCCCTCGGGCTGGCCGAACAGGCGGACGTCCGCGCCCGGGACGGCCAGCGCCTCCTCCACGTCGTCGAACGCGATGCCTTCGGCCGCCATGCCGCCGTAGATAACCGCGCTGGCGCCGGGCTCGCGCAGGGTCACGTCCGTGGGCAGGCCGAGGATGGCGCGCGCATGCAGGGCGAACTCGCTGAAGGCTTGCGTGGCGAGCGTGACAAGGCCGGTGTCGTGCGGCCGCGGGGAGACCTCCGAGAACCAGACCTCGTCGCCCTTCACGAACAGCTCGACCCCGAAGATGCCCAGGCCCCCAAGCGCCTCCGTGACCCTGGCCGAGATCTCGCGGGCGCGGGCCAGCGCTTTCTCGCTCATGGGCTGGGGCTGCCAGCTCTCGACATAGTCGCCCTTCACCTGCCTGTGGCCGATGGGCTCGCAGAAGGTTGTGACGACCTCGCCGTTCTTCAGGCTGCGGACGGTCAGCTGGGTGATCTCGAAGTCGAAGGCCACGCGACCCTCGACGATCACACGGGGTTGCTCCACGCGGCCGCCCTCCAGGGCGTAGCGCCAGGCGGCGGCGATCTGGTCGGCGCTCTCGACGTAGGACTGGCCCTTGCCCGACGAGCTCATCACCGGCTTCACGAAGCAGGGGAAGCCGGTCACCTCGGCGGCAGCCCTGGCGAGCTCTTCCTCCGACGAGGCGAACGCATAGGCGCTGGTCGGCAGGCCCAGGCTCTCCGACGCGAGCCGCCGGATGCCCTCACGGTTCATGGTCAGCTGCGCGGCCCGCGCTGTAGGTATGACGGTGGCCAGTCCCTCGGCCTCGATCCGCACCAACTCGTCGGTGGCGATCGCCTCGATCTCGGGGACCACCAGGTGCGGCCGCTCGGCCTCGATCACCGCCCGCAGGGCGGCGGCGTCGGTCATGGGGATCACGTGGCTGCGGTGCGCCACCTGCATCGCCGGCGCGTTGGCGTAGCGGTCGACGGCGATTACCTCGCAGCCCAGGCGCTGGAGTTCGATGGCCACCTCCTTGCCGAGCTCACCCGAGCCCAGCAACATCACCCGGACGGCGGTGGGCGAAAGCGGCGTGCCAAGGCGCATCGAGTTCAGCCCAGCCTGGCCTTGGCGGCCGCGGCCACCGCCTCGGCGGTGATGCCGAAGTGCTTGTAAAGCGCCTTGTCCGGCGCGCTGGCGCCGAAGCCCTCCATGCCCACGAAGACGCCGTCCGAGCCGATGAATCGATCCCAGCCCATGCGTACGCCGGCCTCGACGGCGACCCGGACCTCACTCTCGCCGATCAGGGCCTCCTGGTAGTCTTTCGGCTGGGCCTCGAACAGCTCGAAGCAGGGGACCGAGACCACGCGGGCGCCGATACCTTCCGCTTCCAGCAGCTCGCGGGCGGCGAGCGCCACGGGCACTTCCGTGCCGGTGGCGAAGATCGTCACCTGGGCCGGCAGGCTGGCGGCGGCCAGTTGGTAGGCGCCGCGGGCGGACAGGTTCTCGCCGATCGGCTGGGTGCGGACGGCCGCCGTCTTCTGCCGCGACAGGGCCAGCACAGACGGCGTGCCCCTGGCGTCCAACGCGAGCTTCCAGCATTCGGCCGTCTCGACCGCGTCGGCCGGGCGGAACACGTTGAGGTTCGGCATCGCCCGCAACGACGCCAGGTGCTCCACGGGCTGGTGGGTCGGCCCATCCTCGCCCAGACCGATGGAGTCGTGGGTGCCGACGTGGATCACCCGGATGCCCATCAGGGCGGCCAGCCGGATCGCCGGACGGGCGTAGTCGCTGAAGACGAGGAACGTCCCGCCGTAGGGGATGACGCCGCCGTGCAGCGCCATGCCGTTCATGGCCGCGGCCATACCGAACTCGCGCACGCCATAGTTCACGTAGCGGCCCGCGTAGCTCGGCGCGTCGAACACGGGCGTGTTCTTGACGAAGGTGTTGTTCGAGCCGGTCAGGTCGGCCGAGCCGCCGACCAGTTCGGGGATCTCGCCGAAGATCTTCTCCAGCACCGCGCCCGAGTGCTGGCGGGTGGCCGCAGCGGGGGCTTGCGCCTCCGCATCGGCGATGAACTGGTCGAGGGCGGCGAAGGCGGTCTTCGGAAGCTCGCCGGCCATGGCGCGCTCGAAGTCGCCCCGCAGGGTGGAGGCGGCAAGCCGCGCTTCCCAGGCCTTGCGGACCTTGGCGCCTCTGCGGCCTGCGGCGCGCCAGGGCTTCAGCGCCTCGTCCGGCACCACGAAGGGTTCGTGAGGCCAGCCCAGGTTGTCGCGGGTCTTCACGACCTCGTCCTTGCCCAGCGCCTTGCCGTGGACGTCGTGCGTGCCGGCGAAGGTCGGCGAACCCTTGCCGATGATCGTCTTGCAGGCGATCAGGCTGGGACGATCCTGCTTGGTCGCCCAGGCGAGCGCGCGGCGGATCTGACCCTCGTCGTGGCCGTCGATCCGCTTCACCGCCCAGCCGGCGGCCTTGAAGCGGGCGAGCTGGTCGGTCGCGTCCGACAGGCCGACGTGGCCGTCGATGGTGATGTCGTTGTCGTCCCAGAGGACCGTCAGCTTCGAAAGCTTCAGCCGTCCGGCCAGGCTGATCGCCTCGTGGCTGACGCCCTCCATCAGGCAGCCGTCGCCGGCCACCACCCAGGTGCGGTGGTCGACCAGGTCGGCGCCGAACCGCGCCGCCAGGTGGCGCTCGGCCATGGCCATGCCAACCGCGGTGGCGAGCCCCTGGCCCAGTGGGCCGGTGGTGGTCTCGACGCCCGGCGTGTGGCCGAACTCGGGGTGACCGGGGGTGTTCGAGCCCAGCTGGCGGAAGTTCCGCAGGCTGTCGAGGGTGAGCGCCTTCACGCCCGTCAGGTGCAGCAGGGAATACAGCAGCATCGACCCATGGCCCGCCGACAGCACGAAGCGGTCGCGGTCCGCCCAGTCCGGTCGGGCGGCGTCGTACTTCAGGAAGCGAGTCCACAGCACCGTCGCCACGTCGGCCATGCCCATCGGCATGCCAGGGTGTCCGGAGTTCGCCTGCTCGACGGCGTCCATCGACAGGACGCGGATGGCGTCGGCCATGAGCTTCGTGGGCGCGGGCATGGGGTCTTTCGCGAGTCGTTAACGGCGGGGATGCGGCGCGGCCTCGCACGTAGGGGCGCAGGGGTCAAGAAAAGGGCCGATTCCCATTGGAAGCGACGCGCTTTAGAAGAGGCCTGTAAGCCTTTGGGGAGTCACGCATGAACCCGGGCGAGAGCGCACTGGACCTGGCGGCCAAACGGTTGGAACGCGCCGTCCACGTGCTGGAACAGCGGCTGGCGGAGAAGCTGCGTCAGGCGGGCGCAGAGGCCGGCGGCCTGTTCGACCAGGACCGCGCCAAGCTCGCGGCCGAGCTCGACCGGGCCAAGGCCCGCGAACGCGAGCTGGAGGAGGCCAGCGCCCAGGCCTCGGTGGCGCTGGGCAAGGCCATCCAGGAAATCCGCGCCGCCTTAGGCGCGCAGGCGCCGGCGGAGCAGTAGCGATGGCCCAGATCACCGTCGAAGTGAACGGTCGCCCCTACGTGGTGGGCTGCGAGGACGGTCAGGAACAGCACCTGCAGGACCTGGCCCGCATGTTCGACCAGCAGGTGCGGCACGTGTCCCAAGACATGGGTCAGCTGGGCGACACCCGCCTATTCCTGATGGGCGCCCTCTTGCTGGCCGACGAACTGGCCGACGCCAAGAACCGGCTGGCCGCGTTGCAGGTCGAGGTCGCCAAGATGCAGAACGACCGCGCCCGCATTGAAAGCCGGGCCGTTGCGGCGCTGGAGAACGCCGCCAAGCGGATCGAGAAGCTGGCGACCGACGAAGCGGCCTAGCGCGGCTTGCGGACGAGCCGGGCCAGCGCCGGGACCAGCTCCGGCTGCTCCACCTGACGGTAGACGTGGCCTTGGGGCACGTGGGCGACCAGGCGGGCGTGGGCCTTGCCAAGGTTGTGGTAGGGCATGCGCGGCAGCAGGTGGTGCAGGCCGTGGTAGCGCAGGCCGACGGGCGCCCAGAGGAAGGGCAGGAGCGCCGGCGGCGGCACGTTCACGCTGTCGAGGAACTGACCCTCGAAGGACATCTTGGCCCCGTCGTTCTCCCAGTAGTGGGCCACGGCGGTGCGCAGCTGGTTGACGAAGGCGAAGACCGCATAGATGCCGACGGCGATCAGCACCGCGCGCAGCGGGACCGCGCCGGCCGCGGTCAGGCCGATCACCGTCCAACTCCACAGCCAGCAGGCGATCTCCTGGGCGAGCCACGGCGCCTTCCCGGCCCGCTCGAAGTCCTCGCGGGCGAACGCGGTGTTGATGGTCATGGCCGAGGTCTTGGCGACCACCCAACGCCTCAAGCGTGGGATCAGGAATGAGGCGGGCGCCAGCACGGCGAACCGCAGGATCACCCCCACGGGCGCCAGGAGGGCCACGAAAACGAAGCCCAGCAGGCTCTTCAACGGCAGCCGCGCCAGCGGCATGTACTCGGGATCCTTCACCGTGCCGTAGCGGTCCTTGGCGTGGTGCAGCATGTGCACGCCTTCGTACAGCAGGGAGGGCGTCAGGAAGGGCGCGCCTACCAGCACGTTCCAGCCGAGGTGGAAGCCCGGCAGCTCGTCGCGCCGCTGGTGGGTCAGCTCATGGATGAAGCTTACGGCCCGGTAGAGCGCCAGCACGCAGACGGCGGCGCCGGCGAACGCCCAGGCGCCTTGCGCCGTCACCGCCACCCACAGGCTGAGGTAGGTCACCGCCGCCGTGGCGACGAGGTCGAGCCAATAGATGCCCGGGTTCGGGCGCATCAGGTCGCGCGTCAGGTCGTTGGCCAGGCGGGCCAGGGACGGCGCAGGGGCGAGGGCTTCGGCGGTCACGAGGGCAGACTTAGTGATGACGAGCGCAGGCTTGAAGGGAAAATCGGCGGCTGCGCGGTCGGGCCGCGCTTGAGGACGGGGCTGCGGCGCACTACCTTGGACGTCCGGCGGGTCCTGCTGCGGCTCTCGTCGAAGGCGACATATCCCAGCGACCTTAATTCACTCGAAGGGAGCTGTCCCTGCCCAGGGCCGTGGTCTTGGGCAAACGGCGCCCACCTGGTCTAACCAGGTCGAGGGGATGAAACAGTCCTTCACGGTTCACGCGGCGCCGCCACCTTCCTCTATAGTGGGCGGGTGACTTCCACACCCGACAAGACCGCCCTCCGCGCCAGGCTCCGCAGCCTGCGGCGGCGGTTGGCGGCGGCGGCGCCCGAGGCCGCCCGCCAGGCGGCCGAGCGTCTTCCGCTGGACCGGCTGCCGGCTTTCGACAGCTTCTCGGGCTACGTGGCCCAGGGCTCCGAGATCGATCCGCTGCCGCTGATGCTGCGCCTGGCCGACCTGGGCGCCGAGGCCGCGCTGCCCGCCGCGGTCAGCCGGGATGAGGCGCTGGAATTTCGGCTGTGGGACAGCCGGCTGCCTCTCGAGCCCGACGCCTTCGGCATCCCGGCGCCGCCGCTCTGGAGCGACACCGTCGAGCCCGACCTCGTCATCTGCCCGCTGCTGGCGTTCGACCGGCGGGGCGGTCGCCTGGGCCAGGGTGCGGGCCACTACGACCGGACGCTGTCGAACCTTCGGGCGACCAAGCCGGTTTTCGTCCTGGGCCTGGCCTATGCCGGGCAGGAGGTGGACGAGATCCCGATGGAGGCCCACGACCAGCCGCTGGACGCCATTCTGACCGAGACGGAATTCATTCCCGTCGGTAAGGAGGCGCGATGAAACTCGCCTTCTTCGGAGACGTGGTGGGGCGCGCGGGCCGCGACGGCCTTTCCACCTTTCTTCCCGGCCTCAAGCGCCAGCTGGGCCTCGACTTCGTGGTCGTCAACGCCGAGAACGCCGCCGCGGGCTTCGGCATCACCGAGTCCACCGCCAACGAGCTGTTCGAGGCGGGCGCCGACTGCCTGACCCTGGGCAACCACTCGTGGGACCAGAAGGAGGCGCTGACCTACATCGTCCGCGAGCCTCGCCTGATCCGCCCTCTGAACTATCCGCCGATGGCCCAGGCTCCGGGCCGCGGAGCCCAGCTGTTCGACACCGACTCCGGCCGCCGGGTGCTGGTCGTGAACCTGCTGGGCCGGGTCTACATGGATCCGTTGGATGACCCGTTCGCGGCCGTCGACCGCGAGCTGGAGGCCGCGCCGCTGGGCGCCGTCGCCGACGCGGTGATCGTCGACATCCACGCCGAGGTGACGTCGGAGAAGATGGCCATGGGGCATTTCTGCGACGGCCGGGCGAGCCTGGTGGTGGGCACCCACACCCACGTGCCCACCGCCGACGCCCAGATCCTGCCGGGCGGCACGGCCTACCAGACCGACGCCGGCGCCTGCGCCGATTACGACAGCGTCATCGGCAACCAGAAGGAAGAGCCGCTGCGGCGGTTCACGACCAAGATTTCGGGCGGCCGCTACAAGCCCGCGGAGGGGCCGGCCACCATCTGCGGCGTGTTCGTGGAAACCGACGACCGGACGGGCCTCGCCAAGCGCATCGAGCCGATCCGCGTGGGCGGACGGCTGGCGCCGCACGTGCCGATACTGGAGAAGGCCGAGGCCTAGGCCGCCGCCTCGGCGCTGCGGCGTTCGGCCAGGGCGCGTTCGATGGCCGCGAACAGTTCGGCGGGCTGCACCGGCTTGGGCTGCAGGGCGTCGAAGCCCAGCGCCTTCAGTCTCGCTTCTTCGCCGGGCATGCCGTCGGCCGTCAGCGCGATGACGGGTGTCGACGCCGGCCCCGCCTCGCCCGCCCGGATGCGGCCCACCGCCTCGACGCCGTCCATGACCGGCATGTGGACGTCCATGAGCACCACGTCGAAGGGCTCGACCCGTAGACGCTCCAGGGCTTCCGCGCCGTTGGCGGCGGCTTCGACGGCCGCGCCGGCGGCTTCCAGCAGGGCCCGCGCCACAGCCTGGTTGATCGGGTTGTCGTCGGCGACGAGCACCCGGAGCGGCGGCAGCTCCAGCTCGGCGGCCTGCATCTCGGGCGGCTTGGCGGTATCTGCCGCCGGCAGCGGCAGCCAGACGCGGAACGTTGAGCCGTGGCCGGGCTCGCTGGTCAGGC
>NZ_JAPSKZ010000185.1 GCF_031181185.1 Phenylobacterium sp.
CCCACTTCTTCGCCTGCGGCGGCTGCGCCCTGCAGCACTGGGCGCATGCGCCGTACCTTGCCTGGAAGGTCGAGCGGCTGCGCACGACACTCGCCCGACAGCACATCGAGACCGAGATCCTGCCGGCCTACGCGGCAGGCCCGGAGACACGGCGGCGGGTGACCCTGCACGCCCGACGCGGCGACCGCGACGCCGCTCGCCTGGGCTACAAGGCGCGCAAGTCCTGGGACCTGGTGGACATCGCCGTCTGCCCCATCTCGGACCCGGCGATCCAGGCCGCGATCCCGGCGCTGAAGCGTCTTGCCGCGCCGCTCTTCGAGCACCCGAAGTCGGCCCCCTCGCTGCACGTGACCCTGACGCAGACCGGACTCGACATCGACATCACCGGCGTCGAGGCGAAGAGCGGCGGCCTGTCCGCAGACCGCCGGATGCAGCTGGCCGAACGCGCCGCCGAAGCTGATTTCGCCCGGGTGACGCTGGCCGGGGAGGTGGCCTATCAGGCCCGAAGCGCGCTCGTCCGCCTGGGCCCGGCGACCGTCGCCCTGCCGCCGGGGGCCTTTCTGCAGGCCACGCCCGGCGCGGAGGCCGCGATGACCGCCTTCGTCGCCCAATCCGCGGCCGGCGCGACCCGCATCGCCGACCTCTACTGCGGCGTCGGCACCTTCACGTTCCGCCTGGCCGAGATCGCGCCGGTCCACGCCGCCGACTTCGCGCCAGAGGCCGTCGCGGCGCTGGGTGCGGTGCTCGCCAGCCTGCCCGGCCTGCACGCCGTGACGCCCGAGGCCCGGGATCTCGTGCGCCGGCCCGTCCTGGCCGAGGAGCTCAAGAAGACCGACGTGGTGGTGTTCGATCCACCGCGGGCGGGCGCCGCCGAGCAGAGCGCGCAGCTGGCCCGCTCGTCCGTGCCGCGGGTGATCGGGGTCTCGTGCAATCCCGCCACGTTTGCCCGCGACGCGCGGATGCTGATCGACGCCGGCTTCCGGCTGGAGCGCGTGCTGCCGGTGGATCAGTTCCTCTGGTCCCCCCACGTAGAATTGGTGGGGGTGTTCCAGCGCTGAGCGGGACCCATATTGCCGGCATGGTTTCGCTCTCGGTCCTCGACCTCTCGCCCATTCTGGAAGGCTCCGACGCCGCCCAGTCCTTCCGCAACAGCCTGGATCTCGCCCGCCACGCAGAATCCCTCGGCTACAAGCGCTTCTGGCTGGCCGAGCACCACAACATGCCGGGTGTGGCGTCGGCGGCCACGGCCGTCGTGATCGCCCACGTGGCGGCGGGCACCAGCACCATCCGCGTGGGCGCCGGCGGGATCATGCTGCCGAACCACGCGCCGCTGGTGATCGCCGAGCAGTTCGGCACGCTGGAGAGCCTGTTCCCGGGCCGCATCGACCTGGGCGTCGGCCGGGCGCCGGGGACCGACCAGATGACCGCGCGGGCGCTGCGGCGCACGCTGGTGGGCGACGTCGACCGCTTCCCGCAGGACGTGGTCGAGCTGATGAATTACTTCCAGCCGGCCCAGCCGAACCAGATGGTCCGCGCGGTGCCGGGCGCCGGCCTGAACGTGCCGATCTGGATGCTGGGCTCCAGCACCTTCGGCGCAGAGCTCGCCGCCCTCCTGGGGCTGCCCTACGCCTTCGCCTCGCACTTCGCGCCGGCCCAGCTGGAACAGGCGATCCGGGTCTATCGCGCCAACTTCCGGCCCTCGGCGCAGCTGCAGAAGCCGCACCTGATGCTCGGCCTGAACGTCGTGGCGGCCGAGACCGATGTCGAGGCGCGGCGGCTGTTCACCTCGCTGCAGCAGGCGTTTCTGAACCTGCGGACCGGCCGCCCGTCGCCGCTGCCGCCGCCCGTCGACGACATGGACCAGCGGCTGGCCGCGGCGGGGATCTCGCCGAGCGAGCAGGGAGCGCTCGCCAAGGCCGTCGTGGGCGGATGCGACATCGTCCGCGAAGGCCTGCGGGCGTTCGTCGAGGCCTACCAGCCGGACGAAATCATCGTCACGGCCCAGATCTATGACCACGCGGCGCGGCTGCGCTCGTTCGAAATCACCGCCGAGGCGGCCAAGGCGCTTGCGGCCGAGCACGCCTAGCGCCCGAAGAGGTCGATCTGGTCGCCGGCCTTCGGCGGCCGGCGGAACTGGCTCATGTCCAGCTCGCCCCCGCGCTGGTTCAGCGCATAGCGCTTCTGCGCCGCCTTGAAGCGAGCGCTCATCAGCTCGCCGATGGGACCTTCGCCCTTCATCCGGCTGCCCCACTGGGCGTCGTAGTCCTTGCCGCCGCGCATCTGGCGGACGAGCGACATCACCCGGCGGGCGCGGTCCGGATGGTCCGTCTCGAGCCACTCGCGGAACAGGTCCTTGATCTCCATCGGCAGACGCAGCGCCACGTAGCCGGCGCCGGTCGCCCCAGCCTCGGCGGCGCGCTCCAGCACCGCCTCCATCTCATGATCGTTGAGGCCGGGGATGCAGGGGGCGAACATGACCGTCACCGGGACGCCGGCCGCCGTGAGCCGCCGCACGGCGTCGATGCGCTTCTCAGGGGTCGCGGCGCGGGGCTCCATCGAGCGGGAGAGCGTGCGGTCCAGGCTGGTGATCGAGATCGCCACCCGCACCAGGTTCATCGTCCCCGCTTCGGCCAGCAGGTCCAGGTCGCGAACGACGAGGGCCGACTTGGTGATCACGGAAAAGGGGTGCCGGAACTTCAGCAGCACCTCGATCACCTGCCGGGTGACCCGCAGCAGTCTTTCCTGCGGCTGATAGGGGTCGGTGTTGCCGCCGATGTGGATCAGCTCGGGTTTGTAGCGCGGGTTCGAGAGTTCGGCCTCAAGGAGCCGCGCCGCCTCGGGTTTGAAGAAGAGCTTGGATTCGAAGTCCAGGCCCGGCGAGAGGCCCATGTAGGCGTGCGCCGGCCGGGCGTAGCAGTAGATGCATCCGTGCTCGCAGCCCCGGTACGGATTGATCGAGGCCGAAAAGCCCACGTCGGGGCTGTCGTTGCGGCTGATGATCACCTTGGCCTTCTCGGGCGCCACGGTGGTCCTGAGCGGTGCGGCCTCGTCGTCCTCGGGCGTCCAGCCGTCGTCGAAGGCCTCGCGCACCTCGGCTTCGTAGCGGCCGCTGGCATTGGAGCGGGCGCCGCGCCCGCGCAGTTGCTGGGTGAAGGTCTTCACAGCCACGTTCTAGCGCCCGCAAGAGAACAGAACAAGAACTCAGTTGACGCGGACGCGTTCCGCAGCGCTTGTCCGGCCATGCTTTCGGTGATCGTCGACGCGCGCGAAGCGCCCCGCAGACTGCCCGCGTTGCTGGCCCAGCTCACAGGCGGGGCGGTGGAGGGGCTGGTGCGGGAGGTGTTCATCGTCGCCCCGCACTCCGACAAGGTGCAGGCGATCTGCGAGGACATGGGCGCGGAGGCGGCGGACACCATCGAGGCGGCGCTGGCCTGGGCCAAGGGCGAGACGGCCCTGGTCCTGCCGGCGGACCTGCGGCTGCGCGACGGATGGATCGAGGCGCTGACCGAGCACCTTGCTGCGGACGGCGGCGACGCGCTGGTCAGCGGCCTTTCTGAGGGTGGGCTGCTGTCGAAGCGACCCTACGGCGTCCTAGTCGCGCGCAGCCGGGTTGTTCGTCTTGAGAACCCCGACCTGAAGCGCCTGCGTCGTCAGCTGGGGCTGCGGCCCTTGCGGATTGGGTAGGTCGAGGCGCAGGTCGACCGTGCGCGCGCCGGTCGCCAGGGCGTCCAGCGATCGGGCGTCCTCGCCGAACAGGCGCTTGTAGGCCCAGTAGCCGGCCACGACCTTCTCGACATAGTCGCGGGTCTCGAGCGCGGGCAGGGACTCGATCAGCATCAGCGGGTCGTTGTCGCCCGCCGCGCGCAAGGCCTTCTGCACCGCGCCGGGGCCGCCGTTGTAGGCCGCCACCACACGCAGCAGGTCGTAGCCGACGCCGCGGTCGGTCAGCCAGGCGATGTAGTCCTGGCCGATGCGCAGGTTCGTGGCGGGATCCAGCAGCGGCTTGTAGTCGGCCTTGAACTTGTCGTCGCCGGTCGTCAGGGCCGCCGTCGTAGGCATCAGCTGCATCAGGCCGATGGCGCCCACGGGCGAGATGGCCTGTGGATTGAAGCGGCTCTCCTGGCGCACGATCGCGTAGACCAGCGCCCGGTCGACGGTGAAGCCGTCCTTCGGCTCCAGCGTCGGCAGCGGATAGTCGCCAAGCGTCAGGTATCCCGGCCCGACGCTCTCGCTGGACCCCGGGGTGATCTCGGCGATCAAGGCCTTCCAGTTGTCGCGCTCGACCGCGGTGCGGGCCAGCGCGAGGCCGACGCGCAGCTCCTGCCGGGCGTCTTCCATCCGGCCGATCTGAACCAGCGCGGCGGCGCGGTGGGCGCGGGGCTGGGTCTGGATGAAGCGGACGATCTCGGGGCTGGCCTGGCGGCGGCCATGCGATGCCGGCGCGGGCGCGGGGGTGCGATAGCTGGCCAGGACCACCTCGCCGGTGGCCGCGGTGGTCAGCTGCACCTGGCGGGCGGCCAGCATGCCGTAGAAGGTGTGCGGAGCCTGGGCGGCGCGCCGCAGGAAGGCGCCCCCGGCGATGGGATCGCCCACATTGGTCGCGGCGCGATAGGCCCAATAGGCGCCGGCCGCGCGCAGCCAGACATCCTCGTCCTCGTCGCCCGCCACCTGGGCGAAGTAGTCCTGGGCGGTGGCGTAGTCGCGCAGCCGGTAGGCGGCCAGACCCGCGATCCAGCGGTCGGCGCACTCGACGGCCAGGTCGTAGGCGCGCTTCACGTCGCCGGAGTAGAAGGCGTCGCGCGCGGCGAAGGTCGCCTCGCTACGGGCGCTGTTCAGCGCCGCGACGGCGGGCGCCGGCGGCGGCGGCGCGTCGGCGGGTTTGCGCTTGTTGGCCAGCGAGAAGACCTTGTCGGCCAGGGGCAGGTCCCGGAAGCGGCCCAGCCAGCCGGTCAGCTCCTCGAAGCTCGCCTTGTGCGCCGTCGGATGCATCAGCTGGCGGAACGACAGGTAGCCCTGCAGCGAGGTGTCCCTGACGTTCGCAAGCTCGAGCTGGGCGCCGACGAAGTCGCCTTGGTCGGCGGCGGCGAAGGCGCGGGCGTAGGCGCGGGCGTCCTGCTCGGACAGCGGCCGCGGCGAATCGGCCGCCGACGCGGCATGCGCGGTCGCAGACAGGACGAGGGCGGCAACCCCGAGGCACAGGCGCTTTGCGAGCGTCATGCGGACCTTTTCGCGCCGACCTGTCTAACGCGGCCTAAACGCGAACCCTTTTCCCGAAAATCGAAGCGGAGACGCTAGGCAGGCCTGTCCGGACGATCAAGCCGTTCCGTCAAGGTCAAAAGGTCGCTCCACGCCCGCTTCTTGGCGCCTGGCTGCCGCAGCAGGAAGGCGGGATGAAGGGTGGGCATGGCGGGCAGCTCCAGGGCGCCGTCGCTCGAGCGCCACTCGAACCACCGGCCTCTGAGCGACAGGATTCCCTCGTCTTTCCTGAGCAGGCTCTTGGCCGAGGCGCCGCCCACCAGCAGCAGCATCTTCGGCTTCGTCAGGGCGATGGCGCGTTCCAGGAAGGGCGCGCAGACCGCCTGTTCGTGCGGCGCGGGCGTGCGGTTGCCAGGCGGCCGCCAGAAGACGGTGTTGGTGATCAGCACGCGCTCGGTCAGGCCCGCCGCGGCCAGCATCCGGTCCAGCAGCTTGCCGGCGCGGCCGACGAACGGCAGGCCCTGCAGGTCCTCTTCCTGGCCGGGACCTTCGCCGATGACCATGACCGGCGCGTCCAAGGCGCCCCGCCAGCAGACGGCCTTGCTGGCGCCCTCATAGCGGAAGCCGCAGCCCTCGAAGCCGGCGATTGCGGCGGCCAGCGCTTCCATGTCCTGCGCCTGGGCGGCCAGGGTCTGCGCCTGGACGATGGCCTGGGAGACGTCGGGCGCCGCGGCGGCGGGGCCGGGCCGAGCCGCCGGTGCGAGGGCGATGGGTGCGACCGGCTTCGGCGGCAGGATCTTGCCGGCCTCGATGCGGTCCAGCGGTTCGTCCAGCAGCACGGCGTCCACGCCCGCGTCGGCCCAGAAGGCGAGCAGGCTCTCGGCGACGGCGCGGGGCAGGGGTTCAGGCATCGGTCTCACGATGCTTAAGGCGCCCGGCGCGCTGGCGGAACCCGGCATGCGTCCGCGGGTGGGCTATTGCGGCGGCGCCTCACTGGCGACCAGCAGGACCCGGCTTGCGGCGGTCAAACCGAGCGCCTGACGAAGCGGCTGGTCGTCCGCCGCCCGGAGCAGGCCCGCGAGCCCTGCGGCGCCTGAGGGCGTGCTCCGGGGGCCGCCGTGCGCCGTCAGGGCGTCCGGCGCGGCTTCGAGCACGTCCTCTTCGACGGCGACGGCCTGGGCTCCGTGGCGAAGCAGAATGCGCAAGGCCGGCGCCGAAGCGCGGCCGCACGACAGCATCTCGGCGGAGGTGTGCAGGTCGCCCTCCAGCTGAACGAGCCGCCCGGCCTGAAGGGCGGACCCGACGCAGGCGGCGCGATCGGGCTCCACGACGACCACTCTCGGCCCATCAGGCAGCCGCCGCGCCAGCCCCTCGGCCAGGGCCGCGGCCAGGCCGCCGACGCCGGCCTGCAGGAAGACGTGCGTGGGAGGCGCCTCGAGCTGGCCGGCGATCTCCTCGGCCATCAGGTCGTAGCCGGACATCACGTCGGCGACCACGGGATCGTCGGGGTCGCCGCTGGTGTCGGGGATCAGCAGACCCGCGCCGCCTGCCGCGGCTTGAAGGGCGGCCTCCACGGCGTCGTCGTAGTCGCCCTGCACCAGCGCGACCTCGGCCCCGCAGGCGCGGATCCGCTCGCTGCGCACCGGCGGCAGGTCGGCCGGAAGGAAGATCCGGGCGGCGGCGCCCGCCAGCCGTGCGCCTTCCGCCACCGCCAGCCCGTGGTTGCCGTCGCTGGCGCAGATCAGGGTCGGCGCGCGCCGGGCGCGGCCGTCGAGCAGCTGG
>NZ_JAPSKZ010000186.1 GCF_031181185.1 Phenylobacterium sp.
AAGAACCGGACGCCTTCCATGCCGTGCTGGTTGACGTCGCCGAAGGCGCTGCGCTTCCAGCCGCCGAAGGTGTGGTAGGCGACCGGCACCGGGATCGGCACGTTGATGCCGACCATGCCGACGTTCACGCGGGACGCGAATTCGCGGGCCGCGCGGCCGTTGCGGGTGAAGATCGCCACGCCGTTGCCGTACTGGTGCTCGGACGGCAGGCGCAGGGCCTCCTCGAAGCTCTCGGCGCGGACGATCTGCAGCACGGGGCCGAAGATCTCCTCCTGGTAGGTCTTCATGGTCGGCTGCACGCGGTCGAACAGCGTGGGCCCGATGAAGAAGCCGTTCTCGTAGCCCTGCAGCTGGAAGCCGCGGCCGTCGACGACCAGCTCGGCGCCTTCGTCCACACCCATCTGGATGTAGTCGGTGACCCGCTTCTTGTGGGCCTCGGAGACGACCGGGCCGTACTGGGCGGCCGCGTCGGTGGAGACGCCGACCTTCAGCGTCTCGAGCTCCGCTAGCAGCTTCTCGCGCAGCGCCTCGGCGGTCTTCTCGCCCACCGGGACCGTGACCGGCAGGGCCATGCAGCGCTCGCCCGCCGAACCGTAGGCGGCGCCCACCAAGTCCTTCACCGTCTGGTCGAGGTCCGCGTCGGGCATCACGATGCCGTGGTTCTTCGCCCCGCCCATGGCCTGGACGCGCTTCCCGTTCGCGGTGCCGCGCGAGTAGACGTAGTGGGCGATGTCGGACGAGCCGACGAAACTCACCGCCTTGATGTCCGGGTGGTCGAGGATCGCGTCGACCGCGGCCTTGTCGCCGTGGACGACGTTCAGCACGCCGGACGGCGCGCCGGCCTCCATCATCAGCTCGGCCAGGCGAACCGGCACCGTGGGGTCCTTTTCGGACGGCTTCAGGACGAAGGTGTTGCCGGTCGCGATGGCGATGCCGAACATCCACATCGGGATCATCGCCGGGAAGTTGAACGGGGTGATGCCCGCGCAGACGCCCAGCGGCTGGCGCATGGAATAGACGTCGATCCCAGGCCCAGCGCCCTCGGTGTATTCGCCCTTCAGCACGTGCGGAATGCCGCAGGCGAATTCGATGACCTCGAGGCCGCGCTGGATGTCGCCCTTGGAGTCGGCGATCACCTTGCCGTGCTCGGACGACAGGATCTCGGCCAGCTCGTCCATGTTGGCCTCGACCAGGCGCTTGAACTCGAACATGACCCGCGCCCGCCGCTGCGGGTTCACGAGCGCCCAGGTCTGCTGCGCGCGCAGCGCGGACTGGACCGCCTTATCGACCTCGGCCTCGGTGGCGAGCTGCACGCGCGCCTGGATGTCGCCGGTGTTGGGGTTGAACACGTCGCCGAACCGGCCGGACGCGCCCTGGACGGCCGCGCCGTCGATGAAGTGGGTGATCTCACGCATGGGAAGCGCTTTTAGGCTCACCCAGCGGCGCCCGCTAGTTGCCCCAAGGGCGCCAGCCGGCGAATGTGCGCCCATGACCGTGCTTCCGAGCGCGCAGAGCCTCTCGCTGAAGGCCGCGCGCAGCCACATCGTCGACGTGCTGATCGCGGAGCGGGCGCCGAAGCTGTCGGGATCGGCGGCCTGGCCGGTGGTGCGGCCGCTGCTTTACGCCCTGCTCGACTATGGAAAGGCGCGGCGAATGGCCGACACCATCGCGCCCCTGCCCGGCCGCGCCGCCCTGGAGCACGTCTCGGAGCTGCTGTCGGTGCAGGTGAGCGTCCGCGGCCTTGAGCGCGTGCCGGCCGCCGGCCGCGCCGTCGTCGTCTGCAACCACCCGACCGGCATCGCCGACGGCGTCGCCGTGTTCGACGCCCTGAAGGCCATTCGCCCGGACATCTGCTTCTACGCCAACTCCGACGCCCACCGCGTCTGCCCAAGGTTCGACGAGGTGCTGATCCCCGTCGAATGGGTCGAGGCTAAACGGACCCGGGAGCGGACGCGCCACACGCTGCAGCTCACCAAGGAGGCGCTGGAGGCGGAACGCTGCCTGGTGATCTTCCCGGCCGGGCGGCTGGCGCGGCGCGGGCCGGACGGTCTGCTGAGCGATCCGCCCTGGATGGCCTCGGCTGTCTCCATCGCCCGCAAGTACGAGGCGCCGGTGATCCCGGTGCACGTGGCGGGGCCCTGGTCGACCCTGTTCCACTTCTTCAACCGGTTCTCGCAGGAGCTGCGCGACATCACCCTGTTCCACGAGCTCCTGAACAAGCGGGGCCGCGCGTTCACCCTGACGATCGGGCCGGCGATTCCGCCCGCCGCCCTGGACGGCGAAACGGCCGAGGTCACCCTGCGGCTCAAGGCCTATATCGAGCGCGACCTCGCGGACGATCCGGAACGGGCGTTCGCATGATCCTGGAAGCCAAGGGCGACTTCCGCCTCAAGGACGAGGCCGCGACCTCGCGGCTGGGCGCGGCCATCGCCGCCGAGCTGAAGGGCGGCGAGGCCATCTGCCTGACCGGCCCGCTAGGCGCGGGGAAGTCGACGCTCGCGCGCGCGCTGGTGCGGGCGCTCACCTCGCCGGACGAGGACGTGCCCTCGCCGACCTTCACGCTCGTGCAGTTCTACGAAGGCCCGCGACTGAAGGTCGCCCACTTCGACCTCTATCGCCTCTCGAACCCCGACGAGGCCTATGAGATCGGTCTGGACGAGGCGCTGGACGAAGGGGCGGCCGTCATCGAGTGGCCACAGCGGCTGGAGGGCCGCCTGCCCGCGGACCGACTCGATGTAGAGATCGCTCTTTCGGATGACGATGCAGATGGCAGGCGCGTGCGGTTGACGCCCCACGGCGCCTGGGAAGGACGAGGGCTTGAGTTCCGCCCCTGACATGTCGGCCCGCGAGGCCCTGAAGACCCAGTTCCTGCGAGACGCCGGCTTCGGCCAGGCGCGGCGCGTGGCCATGGGCGGCGACGCCTCCACGCGCAGCTATGAGCGTCTCTACGCTGCCGACGGATCTTCCTTCATCTTCATGGACCAGCCGCCCGCCCTGGAGAGCGCGGTCGCGCCGCCCGACGCAACGCCCAAACAACGGCTGGCGCTGGGCTACAACGCCGCCGCCCGCTTGGCCGCGGGCTCGGTCGCGGCCTTCGTCACCACCGCGGCTTTCCTGCGCGACCGCGGCCTGTCGGCGCCGAACATCCTGGCGCACGACGTCGACGCGGGCCTGGCCGTACTCGAAGACCTGGGCGACGGGCTCTTCGCAACCTTGATCGCGCAGGGCGCGGACGAGCGGCCGATGTACGAGGCCGCCGTCGACGTGCAGGTCGCCATGCAGTCGGAGCCGCCGCCGGCGGTGCTGCGCGCGGAAGGGTGCGAGTGGCCGCTGTACGTCTACGACGGCCTGGCGCTGAAGATCGCCACCGACACCTTCCTCGAGTGGTGGCCGAAGTTCTCGGGCCTGCCGGCGTTCGGCGAGGCCGCCGTGGCCGAGTGGGAGGCGCTCTGGGCGCCGGTGTGGGTGCGCGGCGAAGCCGGAGCCAGCGTCTTCACCCATCGCGACTACCACGCCCAGAACCTGCTGTGGCGGCCGGAACGGACGGGCGTCGCGCGCGTCGGCCTGATCGACTTCCAGGACGCCCTGAAGGCGCACCCGGCCTGGGACCTGACGCACCTGCTGCAGGACGCGCGTCGCGACGTCCCGGCCGAGCTCGAGGCGGCCATGCTGGACCGTTTCCTGGCCGCCAAGCCCGATCTCGAGCGCGAAGCCTTCTTGGCCGACTATCGCGCCCTCGCGGCTTCCAACGCGGCGCGGATTCTCGGACGCGTCTTCGCCCGTCAGGCGCTCCTGGGCCGGCCGCAGTACAAGGCCTACATGCCTCGCACCTGGCGCTACCTGGAACGCAACCTGGAAGACCCCGCCCTGGCCGGCCTGAAGGCCTGGTTCGACCGCCACGTGCCGCCGGAGGCCCGCGCGTGAGCGGCCCCACGACCGCCATGGTTCTGGCCGCGGGTCTCGGCACCCGCATGCGGCCGCTCACCGACAGCCGCCCCAAGGCCCTGGTCGAAGTCGCTGGACGCACCCTGATCGACCGGGTGCTGGACGAGCTGGTCGAGGCCGGCGTCACGCGCGCCGTCGTCAACGTCCACCATTTCGCCGACCAGATGGAGGCGCACCTCGCCACGCGCCCGGACCTCGAGGTGCTGATCTCCGACGAGCGGGCCGAGCTGCTGGATTCCGGCGGGGGCATCCAGCACGCCCGGGAAAAGCTGGGCGAGGAGCCGATCTTCGTCGCCAACATCGACAGCCTGTGGATCGCCGAGCGCGAGCCGCCGCTGGAGACGCTGAAGCGCGCGTGGAACCCCGAGCGCATGGACATCCTGCTGCTGCTGGTCCGGCGGGGGAACGGCATTGGGTTCGAGGGACCGAACGGCTTTTTCATGGACAACCACGGCCGCCTGACCCACTCCGTCCTGCCCGAGCCGCCGACGCCCTACGCCAACATCGGCTTCGGCATCCTGAAGCCGCAGGTGCTGGACGCCTCGCCCAAGACCGGGCCGTTCTCGATCCTGCCCGTCTGGCATCGGCTGCAGGCCGAGGGCCGGCTGTGCGGCGCTGTGATGGACGCGTTCTGGATGCACGTCGGCGATCCCGCCGCTCGCGACGCGGCGGAGCAGAGGCTGTCGTGACCGCCTTCTTCGAACGGCCCGGTCCCCGCTGGTTCAACATCCCGGCGCACCGGCCGTTCGCGGACGACCTCGCCCGAGGCCTTTACGAGGCTCTCAGCCCCATCGGACCCGAGGCGCTGTCCGACGCCCTGGTGCTGACGCCCACCCGCCGCGGCGCGCGGGCCTTGGCCGACGCCTTCGTGCGCGCCGCCGACGGACGCGCCGTCCTGCCGCCGCAGATGCGGCCACTGGGCGACCTTGAGGTTGGCGAGCCGCCGTTCGAGCCCGGCGACCTGGCCCTGGACCTCCCGGCCGCCATCGACCCCCTGCGCCGCCGGTTCGAGCTGACGGCGCTGGTCACGGAGCTCGACGGCCTGCTGCCGAGCGACCTGCGCACCGCCTCCGGCGCGCTGGAGCTGGCCGACGCTCTGGGCGGCTTCTTCGACAGCCTGCAGATCGAGGAGATCGACGTCGCCGCCAAGCTGGACGAGCTGGTGGACGCCGACCTCGCAGACCACTGGAGGGCCTCCCGCGACTTCCTGGCGGCGGCCCTGGCGCGCTGGCCCGAGCGCCTGAAGGCCCTGGGATATGTCGATGTCAGCGAACGCCGAGTCCGACTGCTGCGCCGCCTGGCCGACCACTGGACGCTCTCGCCGCCCAAGGGCGTGCTGGTCGCCGCCGGCTCGACCGGCACCGCCCCGGCCACCCGTGACCTGCTGATCGCGGTCGCCGCCGCGCCGCAGGGCTGCGTCGTGCTGCCGGGCCTCGACCAGGATCTCGCCGACCGCGCCTGGGCCAAGGTGGACGTGCAGCATCCGCAGGGTGCGCTCCGGCGGCTGCTCGACGCTGCGCGCGTGTCGAAAGGCGAGGTGCGGGTCTGGCCCGCCTCGCTCGCGCCGGAGAGCCAGGGCCGCTGGCGGCGGCGGATCGTCAACGAGGCCCTGCGGCCCGCGGAGGAGACCGCCGACTGGCTGGAGGTGATCGCCGGCTTGCGCGCCGAAGCGCCCGACGTGGATCCCATCGCGGAGGGGCTGAAGGGCCTGTCCCTGGTCAGCGCCCGCACCGAGGAAGAGGCCGCTACCGTCGCGGCCCTGCTGCTGCGGGAAGCGCTGGAGACGCCTGACAAGACGGCTGCCCTCGTGACGCCCGACCAGGTGCTGTCCCGCCGCGTCGTCGCCAAGCTGGGACGCTGGGGGGTGATCCCGGACAGCTCGGTGGGCGAGGCTCTGGCGGGCCGGCCCTGCGCCGTTCTGGCGGCGCTGGTGGCGCAGCTGGCCGTCGATCCTCTCGATCCGATCGCCCTCCTGGCGGTCGCCAAGCATCCGTTCACGCGCATCGGCGGCGTCGATGTCCTGGAGCGGCGCGGCCTGCGGGGGCCGCGACCCGCGAGCTGGGCCGCGCTCGAGGCCAAGCTCAAGCGTTATCCTGAAGCCCAGGCCGCCGCCGCGAGGCTTCGGCGGCTCGCGGACGCGGTCGCTTGGCCCGGCGAGGCGGACTCGCCCGCGGCCGCCGCCCGGCGCCTGGTCGAGGCGATGGAGGACCTGGCCGGCGGGGCGACCGAGCTCTGGAGGGGCGCTGACGGCGAGGCCATGGCCCGACTCCTCGGCGGGCTGGTTCGCGACGGTGAGGCCCTGCCGCACGTGACGCCGCGCGGCTTCGCCGACCTGCTGCGCCGGCTGATGGAGGGCGAGACGGTCCGCTCAGGCGGCGCCACACATCCGCGCCTGCGGATCCTGGGCGCGATCGAGGCCCGGCTCGTCCGCGCCGACCGCCTGGTGCTGGCGGGCCTGGAAGAGGGCGTCTGGCCGCGCGGCGCGCCGCTGGACCCGTTCCTGTCGCGCCCGATGCGTGAAACCCTCGGGCTGCCCAGCCCCGAGCGGCGCATCGGCCTGTCGGCTCACGACTTCGCCCAGGCGGCCTGCGCGCCCGAGGTGATCCTGTTGCACGCCGAGCGCCGCGAGGGCGCGCCGTCGGTCAAGTCGCGCTGGCTGTGGCGGCTGGAGACCCTGGCGGCCGGCGCGGACTCCAGGGACCGGCCCGTGAAGATCGCTGGCCGTCCCGATGCGTTGGCCTGGGCCCGCGCTCTGGACGCCCCCGAAACCTACAGCCCCTGGCCGCGCCCGAACCCGAAGCCGCCGGTCGCCGACCGGCCGAAAGGCTTGTTCGTGACGCGCGTGGAGACCCTGACCCGCGACCCCTACGCCGTCTGGGCGCGCGAGATCCTGGGGCTGAAGGTCCTCGATCGACCCGACCAGCCGGTGGACGCCCGGGCGCGCGGCACCGCCATCCACGCCGCCTTCGAGCGCTTCACCCTGGACTTCCCCGGAGACCTGCCGTCGGATGGCGGTGCCGCGCGC
>NZ_JAPSKZ010000187.1 GCF_031181185.1 Phenylobacterium sp.
AGCACCGTCACGGAGGTGTAACAATGGGGGCTGCAACGCCGGCCGCGCTGACGTATTCTCTCCGACAGAGAGCCCATCAGAGGCTCCGCTAGGGAGTGAAAAATGGTCGATATGCCGTTCGGGCGGGAACCGTCCAAGCCGTCGCTGTCGTCGGACCTCGCTGTCGTGCTGTGTCCGTTCGTGCTGCTGGCGTTGCTCGCGCCGATCATCGTCTGGCTAAGCGACGCGCTGTTCGGCTGAGGCCTTAAGGCCTGAAGCTAGGCCTCGTCCGCGCCATCGACGGCGCGGGTCACGAGGTCGCGCCAGGTTGGATCGGTGTCGTCCACGAGGTCGACGTCGTCCAGCAGGGCCACCGCGGCGTCGCCGTCCGGCAGGATCAGGCCCAGCACCTCCATCTCCTCGCCGTCGGGCCCGGTGTGGACCTCGGCCTGCACCGCCACGGCTGCCTGCTCGCCGGCGTCATCCCACCAGATCACCGGCTGCGGCAGCTCCATGTCGAGCGGCCGCGGCGCCTCCGTGTCGCCCAGGGCGAAGACCGCTCGGCGCGCCTGCACGTCGTCCAGCGTGGCGACGGCGCCGGTGAAGGCCGCGAGCCTGGACCAGTCGTCCACGTCGAAGCCGCCGCCGTCCTCGTCGTGCTCGTCTTCGTGGCTCATGGGAGGCTCCTCGTTTCGGAGGCGATGTTTAGGCGCGCGCGGCCGCGGTGGGAACCGGCAGCCGAAACTCCTCTGGCGCTCGGGCTTTACGCTCGGAATGGATGGATCGGCGAAGCTTCTCGAACCCGACCTGCCGCTGCTGGACCTGCTGAGCCGGCTGGACCGCGGCGGCTACGCCTTCACGCCGCCGACGCCGGCGACCCATCGGCGGGTGGTCGCCCGCCGCGCCGGGGCGATCGCGGGGAACCTGCGGGACATCCTGGGCTGGAGCCTGCCGTTCGATCCCGCCCAGGCGCCCGGCTTCCTGGTCGAGGCGCTGGAGACGGCCGGCCTCCTCAGGCGGTTGCCGGACGGGACGGCCAAGAGCGCCGTGCGGGTCGCGCGGCTGCAGGGGCGGCTGTTCCTGCATTCGGCGTTCCCGACGGACCAGGAGGACGCCGTTTTCCTGGGGCCGGACAGCTACCGGTTCGCCGACTTCATTGCGCGTGAGCTGGCGCCCGACACGGCCGGGCGGATCGTGGACGTGGGCGGCGGCGCCGGGGTCGGCGCCCTGGCCGCTGCCGCGGTCGCGCCCGCCGCCGAGGTCGCGGTGACGGACATCAATCCGGCGGCGCTGCGGTTCGCCCGGGTGAACGCCGCCCACGCGGGCGTGCCGCTCTCGACCCTGCAGACCAGCGGCCTGGATAGCGTCGCGGGCGACATCGACGTGGTGCTGGCGAACCCGCCCTACATGGCGGATTCCCGCCAGGCCTACCGCGACGGGGGCGACCTGCACGGCGGACGGCTGTCGGTGGACTGGGCCGAGGCGGCGCTCGGCAAGCTGAAACCGGGGGGACGGCTGCTGCTCTACACCGGCAGCGCCATCCTGGACGGCGGACGCGACGAGTTGGGCCGGGCGCTGCGGGCGGCGGCCGTGGCGCACGGCGCCGCGCTGGACTATCGCGAGATCGATCCCGACGTGTTCGGCGAGGAGCTGGAGACCGACGCCTACGCTGACGTCGAGCGCATCGCGGTCGTGACAGCGGTGATCAAGAAGCGTCGCTAGCCCACCCCGACCACAGGAAGCGCGCATGGACCTCGCCCGCCGCGTCTACAGCCATAGCTTCCGCGTCGATCCCATCGTGCGCAGCAGACTGGACACCGACTTTTACAAGCTGCTGATGCTGCAGCTGATCTGGCGGCGCTACCGGGACGTGCCGGTGACGTTCCGGCTGACGAACCGCAGTCGCCACGTTCGGCTGGCGGACGAGCTCGATCTGGGCGAGCTGCGCGAGCAACTCGACCACCCGCGCACAGTGAGCCTGAGCCATCGGGAGCGGCTCTGGCTGGCGGGGAACAGCTTCTACGGCGACCCCCAGATCTTCGCGCCCGACTTCCTGGATTGGCTCGCAGGGCTGCGCCTGCCGGACTACGAGCTCTCGGCGCGCGATGGACAGATCGAGCTGTCGTTCGCGGGCACGTGGGCCGAGACGACGCTCTGGGAAATACCGGCTCTGTCTATCCTCTCGGAACTTCGCTCGCGTCGCGCGATGCGAGGCCTCGGACTGTTCGAGCTGGACGTGCTGTACGCCCGCGCCAAGGCGAAGCTGTGGGCCAAGATCGAGCGGCTCCGCAAACTGCCCAAGCTGGCGCTTTCGGATTTCGGCACGCGGCGGCGGCACGGATTCCTCTGGCAGCGGTGGTGCGTCGAGGCGCTGCGGGAAGGGTTGGGCCCGGCTTTCATCGGCACCAGCAACACCCTCATCGCGATGGAGACCGACCTGGAGGCGGTGGGCACGAACGCCCACGAACTGCCGATGGTGCTGGCGGCGCTCGCTCCGGACGACGAGGCGCTGCGGCAAGCCCCTTACCAGGTGCTGGAGGACTGGCGACAGACCTACGGCGGCAACCTGCTGGTCGTGCTGCCCGACGCCTTCGGGACGGCGGCGTTCCTGCGCGACGCGCCGGGATGGGTGGCCGACTGGACCGGCTTCCGGCCGGACTCCGCGCCGCCGATCGAAGCCGGCGAGGCGCTGATCGCCTGGTGGAAGGAGAACGGGCGCGACCCTCGCGAGAAGCTGCTGGTGTTCTCGGACGCGATGGAGGTCGAGGACATCGAGCGGGTTCACCGCCACTTCATGGGCCGGGTGCGCTTGTCGTTCGGATGGGGCACGCATCTGACCAACGACTTCGAAGACTGTTCGCCGGTGGAGCGGCCGGGCCTGAAGCCCGCATCCCTGGTGATCAAGGTCACGGAGGCGAACGGGCCCGGCGGTGAAGCTGTCGGACAATCCCGAGAAGGCCCTGGGAGAGGCCGCCGAGGTGGCGCGCTACCGGAGGGTGTTCGGCGAGGCCGGCTTCGCGGGACGCCCTGTCAGGGTGTGAGGCGGGTCCGGCGGCGACCCTGCGATGCTCATGGAGAGGCCGGGCGCGGGGCGTACGGACCACCTCCGGGGCCTCACACTTGGCGTCCGCGGCGCCTGCGGCCTTGACCTCGCCGGCCCCGCCCCTCAGTTCGGGAGCCTGCCCACAGCAAGGAGAGCCGATGCCGCACGACGACAGCCTGATCCTGATGCTGGTGGGCGGCTTCGTGCTGGCCTTCGTCCTGGGCATGCTGGCCCTGCGGCTCAAGCTGTCGCCCCTGGTAGGATACCTGGTCGCCGGGATCGTGGCGGGACCGTTCACCCCCGGTTGGGTGGCGGACTCGAGCCTAGCGATGCAGCTGGCCGAGATCGGCGTCATCCTGCTGATGTTCGGCGTGGGCCTGCACTTCTCGCCCAAGGACCTTCTGCAGGTCCGCAAGGTCGCCTTGCCGGGCGCGGTGTTCCAGATCCTGGCGGCCACGGCGCTGGGCTGGGGCGTCGGCCGCTTCTTCATGGGCCTGGGCGACGCCGAGGCCGCGCTGATGGGCTTCTCGCTGTCGGTCGCCTCGACGGTGGTGCTGCTGCGGGCGCTGGAGGAGCGCAAGGAGGTCAAGACCGAGACCGGCCGGATCGCGGTGGGCTGGCTGATCGTCGAGGACTTGGTGATGGTCGTGGCCCTGGTGCTGATCCCGCTGCTGGCGACAGCCGGGGCGAGCCCGGCCCCGGGCGCAGCTTCGGATTGGGGCGCGATCGGCCTGAAGATCGGCGGAACGCTGCTGTCGATCGCCGTCTTCGTGGCCTTCATGCTGGTCGTCGGCGGCCGGGTGCTGCCCTGGGTGCTGGTGCGAATCGCCCACACCCGCTCGCGGGAGCTGTTCACCCTGGGCGTGCTGGCGATCTCGCTGGGCATCGCCTACGTCGCCTATGCGGTGTTTGGGGCCTCGTTCGCGCTGGGCGCCTTCATCGCGGGCCTGGTGCTGAACGGCACGCCGCTGGGCCACAACGCCGCCGAGCGGGCGCTGCCGCTCAGGGACGCCTTCGCGGTGCTGTTCTTCGTCTCGGTGGGCATGCTGTTCGATCCCCGGGTGCTGGTGGAGCAGCCCCTGGCGGTGGCGGCGGTCGTGGCCATCATCGTGCTGGGCAAGGCGCTGGCGGCGCTGGCGATCACCAGCGTCTTCCGGCTGGAGCGGACGCCGGCCCTGATGATCGCGGCCAGCCTGGCCCAGATCGGCGAGTTCTCGTTCATCCTGGCGGGCGTTGGGCTGAAGCTGGAGGTGCTGAGCCGCGGGACGCACGACCTGATCCTGGCCGGCGCCCTGATCTCGATCGTACTCAATCCCTTTGTCTTCAAGCTGGCCGACAAGCTGTCGGGCAAGCCGCCGAAGCCGCCTCAGCCCGCAGCCGAGCCAATCGGATAGCGAGACCGGCGGCGCGCGAGCGGTCCTTGACTAGGCTCCCGCGGCTCCTATTTAACGAGAACGCTAATTAAGCGAATGGTTAAATCAAGAGGAGCCGACCCATGCGGACGCCGCCGATCGTATCGCCCGAGGCCTGGGCCGCCGCGTGGCAGGAGCTGCTGGTCAAGGAGAAGGCCCACACCCGCGCCCGCGATGCGCTGGCCGCCGAGCGGCGGCGGATGCCGTGGATGCTGGTCGAGAAGGACTACAGGTTCGAGACGGCGCGCGGCCCGGCCAGCCTGCTGGACCTGTTCGAGGGGCGGCGGCAGCTGATCGTCTATCGCGCCTTCGTCGAGCCCGGCGTGCACGGCTGGCCCGAGCACGGCTGCCGCGGCTGCTCGATGGTGGCCGACCAGGTGGCGCACCCGGCGCACCTGAACGCCCGCGACGTGACCCTGTGCTTCGTCTCGCGCGCCTCGCAGGCGGACCTCGCGCGCATCAAGGCCAAGATGGGCTGGGGCCTGATCCCCTGGCACACGATCACCGACAGCTTCGACGCCGACTTCGGCGTCGACGAGTGGCACGGCCACAACGTGTTCATCCGGCAGGGCGACCGGATCTTCCGCACCTACTTCATCAACAACCGCGGCGACGAGGCCATGGGCACGACCTGGAGTTACCTCGACGTCGCGCCGCTGGGCCGGCAGGAGGTCTGGGAGGATTCGCCCGAAGGCTATCCCCAGACGCCGACCTACAAGTGGTGGAACTGGAACGACAGCTACGAGCCGCAGGCGGCGCCGGATCCGGAGTGGGTGCGGGTGTCGGACGCCGGCGAGGCGGCGTTCCGGGCGGCGGCGGCCAAGGCATGACCTCGGCGGCCGAGTGGCTGAGCCTGGCGGCGGCGCCGACGTTCGCCGGGATGGCGCTGATGACCGCCGTGGCGGGCGGGACGCCGGACATGCTCTGCTCGGCCGCGCCCGCCGGGCCCCTGGACGGCATGACGGTGATGTACCTGCTGATGAGCGCCTTCCACGTCTCGCCCTGGCTGAGGCGGTTCGGACGCGCCGGCAGCGAGCGAGGAGGCTGATGCAGACCGAGATGGACACTCTGAGCGCGACGCTCTCGGCCCTGGCCGACCCGACGCGGCGGGCGATCCTGGCCAGGCTGGCCGAGGGCGAGGCGACGGTGAACGAACTGGCCGAGCCGTTCGACATCAGCCTGCCGGCGGTGTCGCGGCACCTGAAGGTGCTGGAGAACGCCGGACTGATCTCGCGCGGCCGCGAGGCCCAGTGGCGACCGGCCCGGCTCGAGGCTGCGCCGCTGAAAGACCTGGACGGCTGGCTCGCCCAGTATCGGCGCTTCTGGGAAGGCAGCTTCGACAAGATGGACGCCTACCTGGCGCAGCTCACGAAGGGAAAACCGAATGGACGCAAGAACTGATGCCCGGCCCGCCGTGGCCGATCCGGGCATGCCGCTGCGTGACGACGAACTGCTGATCGTCCGCACGTTCGACGCCCCGCTCCCGCTGGTCTTCCGGCTGTGGGAGGACGCAGTCCATCGGGCCAACTGGTGGGCGCCGAAGGGCTGCCGCTGCACGCACTTCAGCCACGAGTTCCGCGAGGGCGGCGCCTGGCGCGCCTGCTTCCTCTCGGACGACTACGGCGAGAACTGGCAGGGCGGCGTCTATCAGCAGATCGAGCGCGACAAGCGGATCGTCTTTTCCTTCATCTGGGACAGCGGTCCGGCGGGCGGCGTGGAGACGCTGGTGACCATCACCTTCGCCGAAGCCCATGGGAAGACCATCCAGACCTTCCACCAGACCCCGTTCGAGAACGTGGAACGCCGCGACAGCCACATCACCGGCTGGAGCGGGCTGCTCGACCGTCAACAGGCCTACGTCGAGGCCAAAGCCGAAGGAGAACCATCATGATCACGATCACCGCCTTCAAGTGGGTGCCGCCCTTCGCCCAGGGCCTGGTGCGGGACCTGCGGGTCCGCTGGGCTCTGGAGGAAGTCGGCATGCCCTACGGTACGAAGCTGATCGCCAGCGGCGATCAGGACGCGGCGGAGTATCGGAAGCTCCAGCCGTGGGGCCAGGTGCCGGTGATGGAGGACGAGGGCTTCGTGCTGTTCGAGACCGGGGCCATCCTCCAGTACATCGCCGACAAATCCGGTTCGGACGTGCTGCTGCCGCGGGATCCGGCGGGCCGCGCGCGGGCGATCCAGTGGATGTTCGCGGCGCTGAACTCGGTCGAGCCGCACGTCAGCAACCTGGGGAACATCGACGTTTTCCACGCCGACCAAGAGTGGGCCAAGCTGCGGCGTCCCAGTCAGGACGCGTTCACGCGCATGAAGCTGGCGTCGCTGGCCAAGCGCCTGGACGGCCAGGAATGGCTGGAAGACCGGTTCACCGCGGGCGACCTCATGATGATCAGCGTGCT
>NZ_JAPSKZ010000188.1 GCF_031181185.1 Phenylobacterium sp.
CGGCCAGCAGCAGCGCCGCCTCGAGCGCCGAGCGGGTCTTCAGGCCGAAGGCGCGCGCAAGCCCGAAGACGACCGCGGTGTTGAAGGCGATCATGGCGATCGCCGCGCCAATGATCACCAGGGGGCGTTCCAGCAGCAACGGGACGTTCAGCTGGATGCCCACCGAGATGAAGAACAGGCCGAGCAGCAGCCCTTTGAACGGCTCGACCCGCACCTCGACCTCGTGCCGGAACTCGGTCTCGGCCAGCAGCAGGCCAGCGATGAAGGCGCCAAGCGCCATGGAAAGGCCGGTGAGCGCGCTGACCAGGCCCGAGCCGATGACGACCAGCAGGCAGGCGGCGACGAACAGCTCCTCGCTCTTGGCCTTGGCGACCGACCGCAGCATAGGCCGCAGCAGGAGGCGGCCCAGGACGAACATCAGGACCACCCCGGCGATGGCGGGCAGGAACGACAGGACCACGCGGCTGAGCAGCGATTCGCCCGTGCCGCGCGCCAGCAGCGCCAGGGTGACGAGGATCGGCGCCACGGCCAGGTCCTGGAACAGCAGGACCGAGAACGTCGCGCGGCCGGCCTGGGAGTGCTGCCGCTTCTGGTCCGAGAGGATGGGCATGACGATGGCGGTCGAGGAGAGCGCGAGGGCCGCCCCGATGGCGAGGGCGGCGATCGGCGGCTGACCGACGAGGAAGGCGACGCCGGCCGTGGCCGAGAGGCAGACGGCCACCTGCAACGCGCCCAGGCCGAACACGTACCGTCGCATGGCCCTCAGGCGCTCCCACGACAGCTCCAGGCCGATGGTGAAGAGCAGGAACACGACGCCGAGTTCGGCCAGCTGGGCCAGCTCGGCGGGGTTGTCGATGGTGATGGCCGACAGCCACTGCAACTCGTCGGACAGCCGCCCCAGGCCATAGGGCCCCAGCAGCACGCCCGCGCCAAGGAAGCCGAGGATGGGGCTGATGTTCCAACGCCGGAAGAGCGGGACCACGACGCCGGCGGTCGCGAGGAACAGGACGACGTCCTTGTAGGCGCCGGCTTCGACGTGGCCTTCCATCATGTCTCCAGGTTGCGCGGCGCACTATGGCGCCCCGCGGGCGCTTGCGGAATCCCAGGTTCGGTTTACAGGCCTCCGGCGTGAACCTGCCGGCAGACCAGGCCCTGAGCGCACGCGCCGAACGCCGGGCGATGATCGCCCTGATGGCGGCGTTCGCCCTGCTGGCCCAAGCCCTCGTGGCCACGCCCGCCATGGCGATGGCGATGGGCGGGCCGGCCAAGGCGCACGGGTCGCTGGGCGAGGCCGTCGCCATCTGCACCGACCACGGCCTGCAGACGATCACGCCCGACGGTGGGCCGCCCGCGGACGAGGCCGGCGGGTCCTGCGGCCACTGCGTCTGCCCGGCGACCGTGGCCCTGGCGCCGCCCGCGCCGACCGACGCCGCGCCGCGCATCCCCCATGTGGAAACGCGCGCGCCGAAGATCCCCACCGCCTTGCCGCCGCCCGCGCGCGGCCCGCCCCGCCCCTACGGCCAGGGACCGCCCGCTCCGAACGCCTGACGACGCCGCCGGCGCGCTCGCGCCCGTCTGAACCGTTCGGAAAGCCAAGAGAGATGTCATTGAAGAGACGCGCCCTGCAGGGCGCACTGCTGCTGGGCGCCGCCTGGCCAGCGCTGGCGCACGCCCGTGAGGCGCCCGCCAGCGTCGAAACCGTTATCGTCACCGCCCGCCCCGACCCCGACGACCCGGCGGTGGTGCGGGACGCCCGCCGCCGGCTCTCGGAGTCGCCGGGCGCCGTCTCGGTCATCGCCCAGGAATCGTTCGAGCGGCGGTTCAGCGTCGCCCTGGACGACGTGCTGCGCGACACGCCCGGGGTCTTCGCCCAGAAGAAGTGGGGCGGCGACGTACGGATCTCAATCCGCGGCTCAGGCCTCGGCAACGCCAACCACAACCGCGGCCTGCTGATCGCCCAGGACGGCGTGCCGCTGAACGAGGCGGACGGCTTCGGGGACAGCCAGGCGGCCGACCCGCTGAACACCCGCTTCGTCGAGGTCTATCGCGGCGGCAACGCCCTGCGGTTCGGCGGCGCCCTGCTGGGCGGGGCCATCAACATGGTGACGCCGACGGGCCGCACGGCCGGGTTCGAGACCCGGGTCCGAGTCGACGGCGGCAGCTTCGGTCTCCTGCGGGAGCACGTGGCCGTGGCGGGCGAGTTCGGCGACTGGGACGTCTATGTGTCGGGGACCAACCAGACCGGCCAGGGCTGGCGGCCGCAGAGCCAGCAGAACCTCCAGTTCGGGGCGCTGAACGTCGGCCGCAGCTTCGGCGAGGACCGCGAGGTGCGGTTCATCGTGAACGGCTCGAACATCAAGCAGGAGATCCCCGGGGCGCTGACCCGGGCGCAGTTCGAGGCCGACCCGCGGCAGGCGGCGCCGGGGAACTATGCCAACGACCAGGGGCGCGACCAGCGGGGCCTGCGGGCCTCGCTGCGCACCCGTTGGCGGCTGAACCCGGGCGCGGTGTTCGAGGGCGCGGTCTATGGCGTCTGGAAGGACCTGGACCACCCGATCTTCCAGGTGATCGACCAGGAGAGCCGCAACTGGGGCGCCTTCGGGCGGATCGACTGGGACGGCGAGATCGCCGGCCGCCGGGCCGACGCGTTCGGCGGCGTCTGGCTGCGCACCGGCGACCTGGACTCCAACTTCTACCGGAACCTGAAGGGCGCCCGCGGCGCGCCGACCTCGCGGACGCTGCAGAACGCCGATGCGGTGGACGTGTTCGGCGAGGCGCGGATCTTCGTCAGCGACCGGCTGGCGCTGGTGGGCGGAGCGACCTGGGGCAAGGCGTGGCGGGACTACCGCAGCTTGGCCGTGCCGGGGACGGACACCCGCGACTTCCAGGCGGACAAGACCTACGACTGGATCGCGCCCCGCGTCGGGCTCCTGTGGGAGGATGAGGGCGGCGCGCAGGTGTTCGCCAACCTGACCCGTTCGGTCGAGCCGCCGAACCTGTCGTCGATGTCGCCGACCAACGCCGGCTTCGCGCCGGTGAAGGCCCAGAAGGCCTGGACGGCCGAGGTCGGGACGCGGGGGCGGAAAGGCCCGCTGACCTGGGACCTGACGGTCTATCGCGCCTGGCTGAAGGACGAACTCCTGCAGTACGTGGTGGATGCCGACACGCCGGCCTCGACCTTCAACGCCGACGAGACGGTCCACCAGGGCCTCGAGGCGGCGGTCGACTGGCAGGTGACGCCCAGCCTGCGGCTGCGGCAGAGCTGGACCTGGTCGGACTTCCGGTTCGTGGACGACGGCGACTACCAGGACAATCGGCTGCCGATCGTGCCCGAGCACCTCTACCGCGCCGAGCTGCGCTATGAGCACCTGGCCGGCTGGTGGATCGCGCCTTCGCTGGAGTGGCAGGCGTCGAAGGCCTGGGTCGACTTCGAGAACACCACCCGGACGCCAGCCTATGCGGTCTGGAGCCTGGGCGGCGGCTGGCGGGCGAGCGATCGCGTCAGCCTCTTCGTCGACATCCGCAACGTCGCGGACAAGACCTATATCTCCAACGTGCAGGCGCAGGTGGAGGCGAGCGGCGCCAGCGCCGCCTATTGGCCGGGCGACGGCCGTTCCGTGTTCGGAGGCATCACATGGACCTACTGAAGATCACCCTGGCCGCTGCCCTGACGCTGGCCGCGGCGCCGGCTGCGGCCGCGCCCCAGGTGAGCGGCGCCTGGAGCCGGCCGGCGGCGGCCGGCACGACGGGGGCCGGCTTCCTGACCCTGGCCAACCCCGGGCGCACCGCCGACGCCCTGGTGGCGGTGGAGACGCCCCTGGCGCGCAAGGTGGAGATCCACCGCTCGACCATGCGCGGCGGGGTCAGTTCGATGCAGAAGCTGGAGCGGGTGGACCTGCCGCCGGGCGGCCGCGTCGTGTTCGCGCCGGGCGGCCACCACCTGATGCTCCTGGGCCTGAAGCAGCCGCTGAAGACCGGGGACAGGGCGCCGGCGACCCTGGTGTTCGCCAGCGGCGCGCGGGTGAAGACGACGTTCGAGGTGCGGATCGCGCCGCCGTCGGCGGCGGGCGAGCACCACCACTGAGGGGGCTCCAGTTTTGACGATTTCGTCAAAACAACCGGGGTCCGGAAAAAGATTCGGCCCGCTGAGGGGGATAATCTCAGCGGGCCGTCTTGAGCAGTCGCTCTGATTGAGCGGGCGTTTCCTCCCCGAAACGCCGGAGACCTCCGGACTAGCGCCTTCATGTCTCTCGCCACATGACAGAACGGCAATTTTCTGCCCGAGTCAACGGCCCCGCCTAGCGTTCCAGGCACGGCGCGATGAGAAATTCGCGATCGTACGAAAATTTACACCGTCTTTTTGACGTTTCCGCCAAAAGTGCTCGCCTTCAGGGTGTCGAAGGCGGGGCAGCTCACGTCGAAGACGAATTC
Organism: Phenylobacterium sp.; assembly: GCF_031181185.1. Lineage (GTDB taxonomy): Bacteria > Pseudomonadota > Alphaproteobacteria > Caulobacterales > Caulobacteraceae > Phenylobacterium. The sequence continues at coordinate 4,432 of NZ_JAPSKZ010000188.1, forward strand.
CGGCCGCGCGGCGGTCACCGGACCGAGATCCGCGGCCGTCAGCGCCTGGGCGGCGTCGGCGATCTGCCCGACGTCGACCAGCAGGCCGTTGGGCCGGCGAGAGGCGCCGCGGGCGACCAGGACCTGGACCACCGCCTCTTCCGCCGCATCGCCCCGGGCGGGCCAGATCAGGGTGGCCGAACGAAGGGCCGCGGACCTGGCCTCGATCACCCGGAGCAGCCGTTCGGCGGCCGACAGCGCCGTGTCGCTCCACCGGGCCCGCAGGCTGGCGGCGAACTGGGCCTGGCTCTTCAGGATCACGCCGTCGGCGAGCACCTTCAGCCCGTTGGCGGCCAGCGTGGCCCCCGTGGTGGTGATGTCGACGACGAGCTCGGCCGAGCCCGCGGCCGGGGCGCCTTCGGTCGCCCCGCCCGATTCGGCGATGCGGTAGTCGACGACGCCGTGGCGGGCGAAGAAGGCGCGGGTCTGCGAGAGGTACTTGGTGGCCACCCGCATCCGGCGGCCGGTGCGGGCGAGGAACTCGTGGGCCACCTCCTCGAGGTCAGCCATGGCCTCGACGTCGAGCCAGCTCTTGGGCACGGCCACGACGAGGTCGGCGCGGCCGAAGCCCAGGGCCTTCAGCAACAGGACGCGCTGTTCCAGGTCCTCGCCGCGTTCGCGCAGCAGGTCCTCGCCGGTGACGCCGAGGTGGACCTCGCCCGCGTCCAGCGCCTCGGCGATGTCGCCGGCCGAGAGCAAGCGCACCTGGGCGTCGGGCAGGCCCTTGAGGCCGGCCATGTAGCCGCGGGCGCCGCCCGTGACGGCGAGCGGCAGGCCGCAGTCGGCCAGCCAGGCCTCGACCTGCTCCTTCAGCCGGCCCTTGGAGGGGACGGCGATGATGAGGGGCTCGTTGGTCATGCCTCGCCTCCGTTCCAGGCGCGCCAGGGGCGGACCATGCAGCCGACGGCGCGGGCGGGCTTGCCGCCAAGCCGCGCCAGCAGGCCGTCGTAGCGGCCGCCGACGGCGACCGGACGGTCGGGGCCCAGCGCCTCGCTCAGCACCTCGAAGGTGAGGCCGTCGTAGTAGTCGAAGGCGTGGCCCAGGGCGGGCGCGAAACGCATCCGGTGCGGGTCGGCGACCTTGGCCAGCGCCTCGAGGCGCCGCGCCCAGCCCCCCAGCGCGGCCTTCAGCGCCTTGTCCTTGCGACCGGCGAGCTCGCCCACGCGCGCCAGCGCCGCGTCGGGGGAATCGTCGATGGCCATGAAGGCGCGGATGGCGGCCGCCTGGTCCTCGGTCAGCGCCGGGGCCTGGGCGGCCTCGGCCTTGCGCACCAGCCGGGCGGCGATCTCGGCGGGCCCGCGGCCGCCGACCGGCTCGACGCCGGCCAGGGTCCAGACCTCTTCGAGAAGGGCGCCGGCCTGGGCTTCCGAAAGGCCCGACAGGATGGCGGCCAGCGAGCCGCCCGCCGGGGCCGCGGCTTCGCCGACGCGGGCCAGTTCGGCCTGCAGCAGGCGCGGCCGGCCGGCGACCCGCTTCAGCCGCGCGGCCAGGGCGTCGGCCAGCGAGAGGCTCTCGATGAATGGGCCAAACAGGCCGACGTCGCCCAGGCGCAGCATCAGGTCGGCGCGGCCGCCCGCGAGGGCCGAGCGCCAGGCGAGGCCCGCGATCTCGGCGTCTGCCGGTTCGGCGGGACTGGCCTCGGGCGCGAACAGCTCGAGCCCGACCTGCAGGAACTCCTCCGGCCGCTCGGCCCCGGCCGATGCGCGGAAGGCGGTCCCCTCGTAGACGTAGCGGCCCTCGGGCTTGCCCCCGTCCACGTGCTGGCGGGCGATGGCGACGGTGAAGTCGGGGCGCAGGCAGGCCTCGGATCCGCCCTCGGCTTGGACCACGAACAGGCGCGCGCGCATGGCCTCGCCCGCCAGGTCCAGCAGGAGGTTCAGCGGCTGCAGCAGGGGCGCGTCGGCGCGCGCGGCCCCGGCGGCCTCCAGGGGCGCGCGGATGGCGGCCAGGGCCGCCTCCGGGACGGGCGGCTCGACGCGCATCAGCCGGCGTCCAGGATGCGGCGCAGCGCCGGGACCAGCTCGGCCCGCGGGATGGTCTGCTGGCCCGGGCGCTGCTCGCGCCAGGCGGCGTTGTCCGACACCTTGCTGGCCAGCTCGCGGCCGAGGTCCAGGTCCTTCACCGTGACGGTGCCGGCGGCGAGCTCGTCCTCGCCGACGATCACGGCGGCGGGCGACAGGCGCCGGTCGGCGTACTTCATCTGGGCCTTCATGCCGGACTGGCCGAGATAGACCTCGGCCGGGATGCCGGCGGCGCGGATCTCGCCGGCCAGCGCGAAGTAGTCGCCCATCCGGGCCTGATCGAAGGCGATGACCACC
>NZ_JAPSKZ010000189.1 GCF_031181185.1 Phenylobacterium sp.
CGACCAAGAGTGGGCCAAGCTGCGGCGTCCCAGTCAGGACGCGTTCACGCGCATGAAGCTGGCGTCGCTGGCCAAGCGCCTGGACGGCCAGGAATGGCTGGAAGACCGGTTCACCGCGGGCGACCTGATGATGATCAGCGTGCTGCGCAACCTGCGGCACACGGACATCGTCACCAGCGATCCGGTGCTGGGTCCCTACGTCGCGCGCGGAGAGGCGCGGCCGGCGTTCCAGCGGGCGCTGCAGGCGCAGCTGGCGACGTTCAAGGAGAACGAGCCGGCGCTCGAGCCGGCGTAAGGCTGCCGCAGAGGGTACGCCCACCCTCGAACGGCGAGGGGGCCGCGCGGGCGATCGCGCGGCCCCTGGTCCTTTGGACTACCAGCCGTTGGAAACGATGTCGGCGATGAGGCCGGTGGCCAGCGCCATCAGCACGAAGTTGCCGTCGGCATAGACCCAGCGATGGCCGGGCGGCGGGGCGCGCAGGCCGTAGTAGTACGGATCCTGCACATAGTAGCTGCGGTAGGCGCGCGGCACGTAGGCGCCGCGGCGCCAGGCGTAGCCGCGGTTGTAGCGCTGATAGCCGTAGCCGGGAGCGTACCAGTAGCCCTGGCGCACGCCGCGGTAGCCGCGCCACTCGGCCCGATCGCGCCAGGTCTCGGCCCGGCGGCGGTCGTAGCGGGCCTCGCGGCGGGCTTCGCGCACGTCCTGGCGTTCGCGCTGGATCTCGCGCCGCTCGCGGTTGGTGACGACGCCGTCGCGGCGGGCGTCCCGGCGCTCGTCGCGCAGTTCGCGCTGCTCCTGGCGCACTTCGCGGGGCTGGGCGGCGGCCTGTGAGGCGGCGGCGATCGGGCCAGCCGCCGCCGCAGCCGCGGCCGCGAGAAGAAGAATTCTTTTCATCGGGTGCTCCTGGTTCGAGTTCACCCCCTTACGCGGACGCAATCTGCAAACTGCGCCTGAACCGCGACTGAACCCGCGGCGGAGCGTTCGGTTCAGCTTGTTCCTCTGCTACGCTCCGGCGAACAACGATCACCGAGGGAGGCCCGCATGGCCCGCAGAGTTCTCATCGCCGCCGTTTCCGTCCTGATCGCCGGCGCCGCCGGCGCGGCCGTGGCCCAGGCGGTTCCGGCGCACGTCTCGGCTGCCCTGGGCGACAAGAGCCGTCCCACGGCCGACGTCAGCCGCGACGCCGTACGCAAGCCCGGCGAGCTGCTGGCGTTCGCCGAGGTGAAGCCCGGCCAGAAGGTCGCCGACTTCATCATGGGCGGCGGCTACTTCACCCGCATCCTGTCGGCGGCGGTGGGGCCGAACGGCCACGTCTACGCCTACCAGCCCGACGAGTTCATCAAGTTCCAGGCAAGCTACGGCGAGAACCAGAAGAAGGTCGTCGCCGATTACAAGAACGTCACGGCCTTGACCCAGAGCCTCGGCGCCCTGGACCTGCCCGACGGCCTGGACCTGGTGTTCACGGTGCAGAACTACCACGACCTGCACCTGACGCCGTTCCCGAAGGAGTGGGCGGGCCAGGTCAACGCCGAGATCTACAAGTCGCTGAAGCCGGGCGGGCTATATGTGATCGTCGACCACGTGGCGGCGCCGGGTTCGGGTCTGGACGCGGCCATGAAGGTGCACCGCATCGAGCCGTCGATCGTGCGCCAGGAGGTCGAGGCGGCGGGCTTCAAGTTCGAGGGCGAGAGCCCGCTGCTGCGCTCGAGCGCCGATCCGCACACGGCGAGCGTCTTCGACCCGAGCATCCGCGGCAAGACCGACCAGTTCGTGTTGAAGTTCCGGAAGCCGAAATAGCGTTGGTCGGGGCGGACGCGTCAGCGTCCGCCCAGCATGACGGCGGTGCTAAGGCCCATGACCGCGCCGGCCACGAGCGGGTGCTCGAGACCGAGCGCGAAGAGCTCGGAAAACAGCGACAGCAGGCAGTCCATGGCGGGTCTTCCTTGCAGAACCCGCCCCCCAAGCGACTGGAGATTACCGGCGAAGCCTTTCCGCAGCCTTCACAGGCACGGTCAACGCCAACTCATCATAAATACCTGATAACCCTGCCTTATTTGAGCTTCCGATCAAAGAAGTCGAGCGTCGCCATCGCCCGGTGCAGGCGGTTCATCGGCGTCCAGCCGCCGCGGTGGCGCAGACCCGGATAGACCATGGTCTCGAACGGCAAGCCCCGCGCCTGCAGGTCGAACATCACCCGGGTGGAGTGATCGAAGGTCACGTTGTCGTCGGCCATGCCGTGAACGAGCAGCAGGCTGCCGGGCTTCAGGCGGTCCAGGCGCCGGACGACTTCGGACGTCTCGTAGCCCCTCTTGTTGTCCTTGGGCGTGCCCATGAAGCGCTCGGTGTAGTGCGTGTCGTAAAGCGTCCAATCGGTGACCGGGGCGCCCGAGACGCCGGCCTTGAACGGACTGTCCGGGGCGGTCAGCAGCAGCAGGGTCATGTAGCCGCCGTAGGACCAGCCGGTGACGCCGATGCGATCCTTGTCGACGTAGGGCAGGCTCTGGAGGAACTTCGCGCCGGCGATCTGGTCGTCGACCTCCAGTTGGCCGAGCTTGCGGTCGATGGCGGTCTTGAAGGCGACGGACCGATTGGGCGTGCCGCGGTTATCGAGCTTGAAGAGGATGTAGCCGGCGTCCAGCAGGATCTGGTCTTCGGGGCTCTGCCACGCCTTGGTGACCCGGGCGCTGCCAGGGCCGCCGTAGACCTGCACGATGACCGGATACCTCTTCGCCGGGTCGAAGCCGGGCGGGGTGCGCAAGGAGTACCAGAGCGGGCTGCCGTCGGCGGCCTTGATGGTCCCGTATTCGGGCGTGCGGAGGCGGTCCACATAGGGATGGAACGGATGGCCCGGGGCCAGCCGGTTCTCCTCGATCCAGCGGACGCGCGTCCCGTCAGGGCGGAAGAGGGCGGTCTGGGCCGGGGTCTTGGGATCCTCGTAGGTCCCGACGAAGGCGCCGCCCGTCTTGGCCACGTCGGCGCTCCACCAGCCGCCGGCGGGCGTCAGGGCGCGCGGCTCGGCGGCCTTCTTGTACGAGACCTCGTAGATGCGGCGCTCGACGGGAACGTCCCTGTTGGCGCTGAAGATCGCGACGCCGCGGGCCTCGTCCACACCCAGCAGCTCGGCGACCGGCCACGAGCCTTTGGTCACCTGGCGGATGCGCTTGCCATCGGCGCCATGCAGATAGAGGTGGCGGAAGCCCGAGGTCTCGGACGACCAGAGGAAAGTGCCGTCCGACAGCGGCTTGAAGTCGTCGGTGATGTCGACCCAGTGCGGGCTGGTCTCGCTCAGGATCACCCGGCCCTTGCCGGTGGCGGGATCCACGGCGATCAGGTCCAGGCGGCGCTGGTCGCGCGACTGGCGCTGCACGTAGAGGGTGTGGCCGTCCTTCGACCACGCCACTCGCGCCAGATAGATGTCGGTGTTGTCGCCCAAGTCCACCTGGGTGCGGGCGCCGGTGGCGAGGTCCTGGACATAGAGGGTGACGACGGCGTTCGGGCGACCGACGCGCGGATAGCGCTGCGGGATCACCTTGGCGCCCGTGGCGCCGACCTCAGGACGCTCGACGATGTCGACGCCGGACTGGTCGACGTGGGCGATGGCGATGCGCGACTCGTCGGGGCTCCACCAATAGCCGGTGTGGCGGTCCATCTCCTCCTGGGCGATGAACTCGGCCGTGCCCCAGCTCTTCAGCTCGGTCCCGCCTTGCGTGAGCGCGCGCTCCGCGCCGCCGGCTGCCGGGGTGACATAGAGGTTGTCGTCGCGGACGTACGAGACGAAGCGGCCTTTGGGGCTGACCTTGGCGTCGATCTCGTCGCCGGGCGTACGAGTGAGCTGGCGCACCTGGCTGGAGGCCAGGTCGTAGACGTAGAGGTCGCCCTCGACCGGAGCGAGGATCATCCGCCCCTGGTCGTCCCAGGCGTAGTCGACGACCCCGCGGGTGGCGACGCCGGCCCGTTCACGGCGGGCTTTCTCGGCCTCGGAAAGCTCGCGCGCGTCGGGCGCCAGCTTCTTGCCGTCGATCAGGAGGCGCGGCTCGCCGCCGGCCACGTCGGCGATCCAGAGGTCGGTGACGGTGAGGTCGTCGGCGCGGACCTTGATGTAGGTCACCGACTTGCCGTCGGGCGACAGCTTCACGCCGCGGGCGCGCGGGCCGTTGAGGTCGGGGCTTTCGAAGACCCGCTTGGGCGGGAGCTGGGCGGCCATGGCGGCGCCGGCGAGCGCGGTGGCCGCAAGGGCGGCGATCAAGAGCTTCATGGCCGCTGTTGAACAGGCTGCGGCGGCGCTTGGCAATCACCTCCGCCGCGGAGCGCGCCTCAGCCTTTCACCACCAGACACCAAGCACACAAAGCGGGCGCGCTGGATCTTTGTGCGCTTGGTGAACTTGGTGGTTGCTGAATGACGCCGTCGCCAGGCGAAGCATCGGGCTACTTCTTCTGCTTCTCGATCCAGGCGGTGACGTGGCGATCGAGGAGGTCGAGGGGGATCTCGCCGTTCTCGAGGGCCGCGTCGTGGAAGGCGCGGAGGTCGAACTTGGGGCCCAGCTCCTTCTCGGCCTTGGCCCGCAGCTCGCGCAGCTTCAGCTCGCCGTGCTTGTAGGCCAGCGCCTGGGCCGTATCGACCATGTAGCGGTTCACCTCGGCCTCGATGTTGGCGCGCGACAGGGCGGTGTTCTCGAGCATGAACTGGATCGCCTGGTCCCGCGTCCAGCCCTTGGCGTGGAGGCCGGTGTCGACCACCAGCCGGCACGCGCGCCACATCTCGTACGACAGGCGGCCGAAGTCCTTCTCGGGCGTGTCGTAGAGGCCCATGTCGATGCCGAGGCGCTCGGAGTAGAGGCCCCAGCCCTCGGTGAAGGCGGTGAAGTTCACGGCGTACTTCCGGAACTCGGGCAGGTCCTCCAGCTCGTCCTGGATGGAGAGCTGCTGGTGGTGGCCGGGGACGGCCTCGTGGACCGTCAGCGCGGGCATCTCGAACAGCGGCCGCTGGTCCAGCTTCGAGGTGTTGACGTAGTAGGTTCCGGGCTTGCCGCCCTTGTACGAGCCCGAGTTGTAGTAGGCCGTCGTGGTGCCGGGCGCGGTCGCCGCCGGCACGGGCTTCACCGTGTAAGGCGTACGCGGCAGACGGCCGAACAGCTTGGGCATCTCGCCGTCGATGTGCTTGGCGAGCACGGCGGCCACCGACAGCAGCTCTTCCGGGGTCTTGGGATAGTAGCGCGGGTCGGTGCGCAGGTGCTGGATGTAGGCCGCACGGTCGCCCTGGAAGCCCGAGCGCTTCACGACGGCGTCCATCTCGGCGCGGATGCGGGCGACCTCGGCAAGACCAAGGTGATGGATCTCGTCCGGCGTGCGGTCCATCGTGGTCATCAGCCGGATGCGATAGGCGTACCAGTCGCGGCCCTGGGGCATCTCGGAGGCGCCGAAGCCCTTGCGGCAGGCGGGCTGGTACTCGGCCTCATAGAAGCGCTGGAAGTCGCGGTAGGCCGGCACGACTCCGGTGGCGATGAGCTGTTTGGCCCGGCCCGCGTAGTCGCTCCACTGGGCCTCGGTGATGTTGGCCGGGCGCGGCTTCAGGAATGGCGCGTACAGGTCAGATTTCATGGGATCGTCCACCACGTGGGCGGCGATGCCCCGCTCGAAGCCGACCATGGCCACGCACGGATGGGTGGCCTTGGCCTTCACCAGCGCGCGCGTCGTGTCGATGGCCTTGCGGTTGTACTCGGGATAGGCCGCGAGGCGTGCGAGGTAGCTCTCGTAGTCTTGCGCGGTGAACAGCGGCACGCGCTCCGACAGGCGGGCGAAGTTCAGGTGCCAGCCCCGGCGGTTGGAGAACAGGATCGCCCGCTGGACGTACTTGGCGCCCTCGACCTGGTTGGCGAGCTCGCGCCGCAGGATGTCGCGGTTGACCTGGTCGGCAGCGGAGAGGCCCGCAGCGGGGATGGCGTCCAGCCGCTTGAGGAAGGCCGCGGCCTCGGCGGCCTCGCGGTCGATGGCGGCGAGGGAGGGGTCGCCCAGCTCCGTGTCGTAGGTGCGAACGCCGAGGGTGGTGGCCTGGACCGGATTGTTCTTGAGGTGCCACGCCCAGTGGTCGGCCAGCAGTTGCTTGAACTGCGCCGGCGCATCCTGAGCGGCCGCCGGCGCGGCGACGAAAAGCGCGGCCGCGACCGCCACACCCCGGATCATCCTGGAACTCCCCCGAACACCTGGCGGCGAACAGACGACGGCGGCGCCGGACGGTCAAGGCTGACGCTTCGGGCGGCGCCAGTGGCCGTCTCGCGCGTTGCTGGCGCATGGACGACGCTTCGATGAGACCGGCGCCGGCGGAGCTCGCGGCGCCGCAGGTGCGGCTGAACGGTCCGGTGGACGAGGCCATGCTGCGCACGTTCCTCGACGCCCTGGCGGCAGCGGAGGGCGGCGACGGCCCGCTCGTGCTGGAGCTGACCACCAACGGCGGGGACGCCGATGTCGGCCGCCGGATCGCCACCGACGTGCGGCTGTTCCGGGAGCGCACCGGCCGGCGCACGCTCTTCCTGGGCAAGGCGATCGTCTATTCGGCCGGGGTCACCATCCTTTCGGCCTTCCCGCAGCCCGACCGCTGGCTGGCGCAGGGGACGATGCTGCTGATCCACTGCCGGCAGCTCAACCGGTCGCTGGAATTCGAGGGGCCATTGAAGGCCGCGCGCCTGCGTGTGGAGGCCCTGCTCGACGAAATCGACGC
>NZ_JAPSKZ010000190.1 GCF_031181185.1 Phenylobacterium sp.
GCCCGACGCCCGCGGCCTGGGCCTGGGCCGCGCGCTGACCCAGGCCGTCGTCGAGGCCGCCCGCGCCTGCGGCTATCGCCAGCTTCGCCTCGATACCCTGCCCAGCATGGCGGCGGCCCAAGGCCTCTACGAGCGCCTCGGCTTCCGGCCCATCGCGCCTTACTACGCGCCGACCCCGCCCGGCACCGTGTTCCTGGCGCTAAACCTCTAGCCCGCCGCCTTCCGGAACAAGCCGGCCGACAGCAGCCACAGCCCGGTGAACACGACCGTGAACGCCGGAACCTCGGGCGAGCCGATCAGGTGCGTGGGCGCGAGTCCCAGGCCCCAGGCCGCGAGCGGCACGGCCGCCTGCGCCACCGCCGCAGCCGTCATCGCCCAAGCCATCCCAGCCGGCCGGAAGCGGGCGACCAACGCGCCGGCCAGCGCCACTGCCAGCACGGCCAGGAACAGCCCGTTGGCGGGCTCGTTCTCGTCGCCGATCACGCCCACCGCCCCGTTGATCCAGAGGGTCAGGAACGCCAACCCCGGCGGGATGGCCGCGGCGATACGGTGGCTCCAGTCGCGGCCCCGGCGGACCGCCAGTTCCAGCGCCAGACCCAAGCCGCCCAGCAGCAGGCCCGCGAAGACGAAGTCGCTCGCCGTCCAGTCCACCTCGTCGGTGAACTGCATCGCCACCAGCGGCGCGAGGAGCAGCAAGCCCGCCCCGCCCCAGCCGATGATCCGCAGGACGCGCAGCCATCGCTCGCCGCCGTTTTCCACGCTTGCCGCCATTGCCTTTCCTCCAGCACTGAGTGAGGCTTGCAAGCCTGCCCCCGCGCCGGCTGAGCGGCATGAGCAACTCCTGAGGCTTTGCTGAAATTTGGCCCCCGGCAGCTTCCGCTTCGAGCGCTTCTTCCTCGACCCCCAGGACCGCCTGCTCCGCCGCGACGACGCGCCGGTGGCGCTGAACGCGCGCTACCTCGACGCCCTGGCCCTGCTCGTTCGCGAGCAGGGCAAGCTCGTCTCCAAGGACCGCTTCCTCGATGAGGTCTGGCGCGGCGTGCCCGTCACCGACGAGGCGCTCACCCAGTGCATCCGCACCCTGCGCCGCGAGCTGGGCGACGACGCCGCCCGCCCGCGCTTCATCGAGACGGTGCCGAAGCACGGCTATCGCTTCGTGGCCCCGGTGCAGCGGGTCGAGGCGCCGGCGGCCGCTGAGCCCACGACCCGCCGCAGCAACCGGTCCGACATCCTGCGCCTCGGCCTGGCGGGCGCCGGCGGCAGCGTGCTCGCCGGGCTCCTCGGCGGCGTGGTCTACGGCTTCGCCGGCGCGTCCGAGCCGCTGCAGCCGGGCATGGGCGCCATCTCGGTCCTGCTGGTCCTGGTCTGCCTGACGATGGTGGTGGCCCTGCTCGGCGGCGCGGCCGTGGCCTTCGGCATCGCCGCGGCCGACGCGCTCGCCCCCCGCCGGCGGCGCGGCCCGGCCATGGTCCTGGGCGGAGCGCTCGGCGGCCTCCTGATCGGCGCGGTCGTGAAGCTGCTCGGCGTGGACGCCTTCAACCTGCTGTTCGGCCAGTCGCCCGGCGACGTCACCGGCGCGTCCGAAGGCGCCCTGCTCGGCGCGGCGGTGGGTTTCGGCGCCTGGTTCGCGGGCCGTTCGAACGCGACCCCGTCGGCGCGCCGCGGCTTCGTCGCAGGCGGTCTCGCGGGCGCCGCCGCTGGCCTCGCAATCGCGCTCACCGGCGGCCGGCTGCTGGGCGGCAGCCTCGCGCTGCTGACCGAGCGCTTCCCCAATTCCCGGCTGCGCCTCGATCATCTCGGCGGGCTGGCGGGCGAGCCCGGCTTCGGGCCTCTCACCCACGCCCTCACCGGCGCTCTCGAAGGCCTGCTGTTCGGCGCCTTCCTGGTCGGCGCCATGACGCTCCCCCGCTCACCCAAGCCCCAGGAGTCCCTGCCATGAGCCAAGCCCGCGAAGGCGCCTGCCGCTGCGGACAGGTCCGCTTCCGCCTGACCGGCGCCCCGCTCCTGACCATGGCCTGCCACTGCAAGGGCTGCCAGCGGATGACCGCCGGCCCCTTCTCGCTCAGCGTGCTGGTGACCGAGGACGGCTTCGAGGTGGCCGCGGGCGAGCCGGTGGTCGGCGGAGCCGGCAGCTCGGACCTCGACCACTACTTCTGCCCGCGCTGTATGAGCTGGATGTTCACGCGCCCCAAGGGCATCGGCCCCTTCGTGAACGTGCGCACGCCGCTGCTCGACGATCCGACCGGTCTCGATCCCTTCGTCGAGACCCAGACCGCCGAAAAGCTCTCCTGGGCCACGACACCTGCGGTGGAGAGCTTCGAACGCTTCCCCGGGCCGGAGGACTTCGGCCGCCTGATGGCCGCCTTTGCCGAGCGCAGCCATTCCTAGCCGGCGAGACGCGCAGGGAGGCGTAGCTTGCCGCCCCGCCGCCGGTCTATAGGTGCCGGGCCGCAGCGTTCGTGGCGGTATCGACGGGTCCTTCGTACGAGATGCAAGGCGGCTCCGCCTCTCATGTCCTCCCGCCCTGGCTGAAGGGCGAGGCCGGCGCGCGACTGGCCAGCGCGCCGCCGGCGGCGCTGGGCCCCATCGACGGCTGGCCTGATGCGCTGAAGAGCGCGACGGGCCTCGTGCTCAGCTCCGGCTTCCCGATGTTCCTCGTCTGGGGCGAGGCCCGGACGCTGATCTACAACGAGGCCTACGTCCCCATCCTGGCCGACAAGCACCCGGGCGCCTTCGGCCGGTCGTTCTGGGACGTGTGGCCCGAGGTGCGCCCCCAGATCGAGCCCGTGATCGACGCGGCCTTCCGAGGGGAACACACCTTCTTCGAGGATCTCGAGGTGACGCTCGTGCGGCAGGGCCAGCCGGCGCCGGCCTGGTTCACCTTCTCCTACAGCCCGATCTACGGCGCGGGCGGTCAAGCGCTGGGCGCCCTCTGCGTCTGCGTCGAGACCTCCGCCAACGTGCTGTCCCGCCTCCGCGAGGCTGAAGGGCGCCTCGAGCTCGAGCGGCGCCTGAACGCCCTGCCTCAGATGGTCTGGTCGACCCGTCCCGACGGCTACCACGACTTCTTCAACGACCGCTGGTACGAATTCACCGGCCTTCCGCCGGGCTCCACCGACGGCGATGGCTGGCTCGAGATATTCCACCCCGACGACCGCGCCCGCACCGAAGCCTGCTGGCGCCACAGTCTGGCGACGGGCGAGCCCTACGAGATCGAATACCGCCTGCGCCACGTCTCCGGCGAGTACCGCTGGGTCCTGGGTCGCGGCCTTCCTCTGCGCGGGGCGTCCGGCGCCATCGAGCGGTGGATGGGCACCTGCACCGACATCGACGAGCTCAAGCGCTCCTCGGCCGAGCTGCAACGCACCAGCGCGCTGCTCACGCTGATCAGCGACAGCACGCCGGACATGATCTACGCCAAGGATCGTCACAGCCGCATCATCTATGCGAACCGCACCGCGTTCCGGATCATCGGCGTGCCTCAGGACCAGTTCCTCGGCCACAACGACCTCGACTGGGCCACCGATAAGGACCAGGCCCGCGCCATCATCGCCAACGACCAGCTCGTCATGCGCGAGGGCCGCGTGGTCGACGTCGACGAGACCTTCACCGATCCTTCGGGCGACACCCGCGTCTACCGCTCGCTCAAGGCGCCGCTCCGCGATGCCCGCGGCGAGGTCATCGGACTGGTGGGCGTCACCAGCGACATCACCGAGCGCCACCGCGCCATCGAACGCGAACGCCTGCTCGCCCGCGAGGTGGACCACCGGGCCAAGAACCTGCTGGCCGTCGTCCAGTCGATCCTGCGCCTGACCCGGGCCGAGGACGTCCGGCAGTACGCCCGCACCATCGAGGACCGGGTTCACGCGCTCTCGCGCGTCCACGGCCTTCTCGCCACCAACCGCTGGGAGGGCGCCCAGCTGGGGGTCCTGATCCGTGAAGAGCTCGCCGCCTTCATCTCGGCGCGCCCCGGCAAGATCCGCCTCTCCGGCGCTGACGTGCGCCTGCCGCCCGAGCCCGCCCAGGGCATGGCGATGGTGCTGCACGAGCTCGCCACCAACGCCGCCAAGTACGGCGCCTTGTCCAGAGACGAAGGCGAGCTCGCGGTCTCGTGGACGGCCGACGCCGAGACCCTGCGCCTCACCTGGATCGAGCGCGGCGGGCCGCCCGTCCAGCCGCCCACCCGCCGCGGCTTCGGCTCCACCTTGCTGCAGGGCACGATCGAGCGTCAGCTTGGCGGCCAGATCGACATCCGCTGGGCGCCGGAAGGCCTGTCCGTCGATCTCTCGATCCCGACGACCGCCTGAAGACGGCAGGCGAGCGTCGCTGTTGAGCTTCGGCTTTCACAGCCGACGTGCTCGCGGCAAGCTCCGGCCATGCGCACGTTGCTTCTCCTGATCGCCCTGGGCCTTTTCGCCGCCGTCGACGTGGCCCTGGCCGCGTCCGCACGGCGCCTCGAAATCGTCCGGGCTGACGACAGCGTCCTGAAGGTCGCGATCTTCGACCGGCGCGCGGGCGCGGGGGACCGCGCTCTCCTCTTGGTACAAGGCTCCGACTGCCGCCGCGCCGAGGCGCACAGCTGGCTCTCACAGGCCCTCGGGGGCGCAAGCGTTCGTTGGGTGGTGATGGTGGAGAAGGACGGCGCCGCCGATAGCGGCGACTGTGGCCCCGTGTACGAGTCCCATGCCACCGAGGAGGCCCGCTGGTTCGATCACCTCGTGGCGATGCGCCGCCTCAAGACCGAGCTCGGCCTGCGGGAGAAGGGCGCGTTCCAGGTCCTCGCGGTCTCCGCGGGCGGTCTGACCGGCTGCGCCATGGCGGGCGCGTCCAGCGATGTCGGGGCGCTGGCCCTGCTCGGCACGGGGGGAGGCATGACCTTCGACCAGGAACTCGACAAGCTCACTAAAGGCGACGCGCGCCTCGCCGCCGAGCGCCGCAGGATTCGAACGGATCCCCGTCTCGGGAAAACCTGGCTCGGCCCGACGAACCCGGAGATCTGGTGGTGGTCGGTGCTGTCGAAGCGCTGCCTGCCCTTGCTGAACGGCTACTCGGGCCCGCTGCTCGTCGTCCATGGCGCCCGGGATTCGTCGACGCCCGTCGAAAGCGCCCGCACGCTCGTGGCTGGCGTCAGCCGGCCGAACGTCACCTACGTCGAGCTGGACACCGACCACGATCTCGGCGTGACGACGCTGCCGCCTGAGCAGAACGGCGTCGCCCGCGTCCTGGCCTGGCTCCGCACGCGCTAGCCGCGCGCGGCCCTCGCTCATCCTCCGTTCATGCGGCCACCGCTTCACTCACCGCCGGCCGCGGAAAGGTGGGGGTGCGCGACGGCCCGCCGCACCCTGTCTGGCCCGCCGCCGAGGTACGCTGTCACCCGCGTGTCAGCCAGGAGCCCGCCAAGTGCGTCACGTGACCAAGATCCTCGTTCCTGCCGCCGGCCTGGCGCTGGCCGCCACGGCCGCCCAAGCCGCGGCCCCCGCTCGCGGCGCGGCGCCGCTGTGGGTCGTTTCGCCCGCCGAAGCCTCGTGCACGACACAGCTCGAGCTCGTCGCCCGCTCGGGCGCCATCACGCCGGTGACGCTCACCTCCGACGGCCAGATCGTCAGCCTGTCGTTCGCCAAGCCCGACCTGCCTGAACGCGCCTTCCTGCCGATCCGGGTGGACCGCAACCGCTATTCCAACCTGATGATCCGCAAGCCCGACGGCGTGACCGGCGAGCTTGTGCTGTCCGAGGAGACGGAAGCGGCCATGCGCAAAGGCCAGACCCTCGACGTCGCCTGGCTGGGCGAGGAGCCGGCGTCCACGTCGCTGGCCGGCTCCGAGCAGGGCCTGTCCGACCTGCGCGTCTGCGGGGCCCAGATCGCGACGCAAGCCCGCGCCCGCGCTCAAGCCGAGGCGCAGGCCAAGGCCCGCGCCGAGCAGGAAGCCCGCGAACAGGCCGTGGCCCAGGCCCAGCTCGAAGCCGCCCGCGCCCAGACCGCGGCCGCCGACGCCCAGCGCCAGCGGCTGGCCGAAGACGCCGAACGTCAGCGCCGTCTGGAAGCCCAGGAGCGCCAGCGCCAGTACGCCGAAGCCGAGCGCCGCCGCCTCTACGAAGAGGCCGAACGCCGTCGCCAGTGGGAAGAGGACCAGTCGGCCAGCTACTTCCCGCCCCAGCCGCGGTACCCGATCTATCCGCAGCCCGGCCCCGGCTACCGCCGCTGGTAGCGGAGCCCGCCTACTCCGCGCCGCTCTTCTTGCGGTAGTCCAGCGGCGGGGCGCGCTCGCCGACCATCGCCTTGTAGACGAAGCCCGGACCGCGCTTCTGCTCCAGCTCGGCCTTCGCCTTGTCGATCAGCGCAGGCTCGCGGAACAGCGCCGCCCCGGTGAGCGCCAGCGACTTGGCCGCCACGACTCCGCCCTTGGTCGCCATCGTCGTGCCGCCCGCCGCGACCGCCTGCCAGGAGTGGGCCGGCGTGCCGGGCACCCAGACGGCGGCCCGCATGCCCACCGTCGGCGTCACCCAGCTCACGTCCGAAACGTCGGTCGAGCCGCCGCCGTCGCCGCCGATCCGCATCGGCTGCACCTCGGCGGCGCTTTCCAGCTTGGCGTTGTTGGCCGGCAGCTGCTTGGCCATGGCCTCGGCGAAGGCGCGCTCCTGGGCGTCCCAGACCACCCCGCCCACGTCGCGCAGGTTCTCGTCCATCACCCGCGCGAGGGTCTCGTTCGGC